>NZ_CP086610.1:3597500-3897500 GCF_020883495.1 Shinella zoogloeoides
CCTGCTTAAAGTTAATCTGAGCAGGGTTAGCCGGCCCCTAAGACGAGGCGGACACGCGTAGTCGATGGGAACCACGTTAATATTCGTGGGCCTGGTGGTAGTGACGGATTGCGTAACTTGTTCATCCTTATTGGATTGGGTGGGCAGGGAAGCGGTTCCAGGAAATAGCTCCACCGTATAGACCGTACCCGAAACCGACACAGGTGGTCAGGTAGAGCATACCAAGGCGCTTGAGAGAACTGCGTTGAAGGAACTCGGCAAATTGCACGCGTAACTTCGGAAGAAGCGTGACCCCAAGGCACGCAAGTGTTTTGGGGTGGCACAGACCAGGGGGTAGCGACTGTTTATCAAAAACACAGGGCTCTGCGAAGTCGCAAGACGACGTATAGGGTCTGACGCCTGCCCGGTGCTGGAAGGTTAAGAGGAGAGGTGCAAGCTTTGAATCGAAGCCCCAGTAAACGGCGGCCGTAACTATAACGGTCCTAAGGTAGCGAAATTCCTTGTCGGGTAAGTTCCGACCTGCACGAATGGCGTAACGACTTCCCCGCTGTCTCCAACGCAGACTCAGTGAAATTGAATTCCCCGTGAAGATGCGGGGTTCCTGCGGTTAGACGGAAAGACCCCGTGCACCTTTACTATAGCTTTACACTGGCATTCGTGTCGGCATGTGTAGGATAGGTGGTAGGCTTTGAAGCAGGGACGCCAGTTTCTGTGGAGCCATCCTTGAAATACCACCCTTATCGTCATGGATGTCTAACCGCGGTCCGTTATCCGGATCCGGGACCGTGTATGGTGGGTAGTTTGACTGGGGCGGTCGCCTCCGAAAGAGTAACGGAGGCGCGCGATGGTGGGCTCAGACCGGTCGGAAATCGGTCGTCGAGTGCAATGGCATAAGCCCGCCTGACTGCGAGACTGACAAGTCGAGCAGAGACGAAAGTCGGTCATAGTGATCCGGTGGTCCCGCGTGGAAGGGCCATCGCTCAACGGATAAAAGGTACGCCGGGGATAACAGGCTGATGACCCCCAAGAGTCCATATCGACGGGGTTGTTTGGCACCTCGATGTCGGCTCATCGCATCCTGGGGCTGGAGCAGGTCCCAAGGGTTTGGCTGTTCGCCAATTAAAGCGGTACGTGAGCTGGGTTCAGAACGTCGTGAGACAGTTCGGTCCCTATCTGCCGTGGGTGTAGGAATATTGACAGGATCTGTCCCTAGTACGAGAGGACCGGGATGGACATATCTCTGGTGGACCTGTTGTCCTGCCAAGGGCATAGCAGGGTAGCTATATATGGAATGGATAACCGCTGAAGGCATCTAAGCGGGAAACCAACCTGAAAACGAGTATTCCCTTGAGAGCCGTGGAAGACGACCACGTTGATAGGCCGGGTGTGGAAGCGCAGCAATGTGTGAAGCTTACCGGTACTAATAGCTCGATTGGCTTGATCGTTCTCATTGTTCATGCTCATCGAATAAATTCGATGAGCCATATCTTCTGTCCTGACGCGCCAAAGCGCTCCGGACGGGCCGCGCCACGAGGCGCGACGGCCTCTGGCCTTGCGGAGCGATGCTCCGTTGCCCAAAGAAGAAAAGACGTGTTCACAAAACAAGACAAACGAAGGCTTTGCCTTCTACCAGCTTCTCATTGATTGCCCTTAGCCGACCTGGTGGTTATGGCGGGGTGGCCGCACCCGTTCCCATTCCGAACACGGCCGTGAAACGCCCCAGCGCCAATGGTACTTCGTCTTAAGACGCGGGAGAGTAGGTCGCTGCCAGGTCTGCTAAAGGCAATCAACAGTCTTCTCATCACACATTCGGCCCAAGCCGATAGCGGGCCGCCCTCAAAGCGGCCCTTTTGCATGCAAAACTAAACAAATAACGCGGGGTGGAGCAGCCCGGTAGCTCGTCAGGCTCATAACCTGAAGGCCGCAGGTTCAAATCCTGCCCCCGCAACCACTTCTGTCATAATTCGCTAGAAATCGAAGTGTAACAACAGCTTACACCGAAATCGGCAAACAACACAAAGCCCCGTGACGTTGCCCCCGATCAGCCCTCGTTCATAACTGGACTCTGTTCTCCTTGTGGTTCGATCTGGACCGGGTTGCAAACTCGTTTGGCGTGAGGCCACGCAGGCTCGTGTGCGGCCGGTGTTCGTTATAGTCGATCCTCCATTGTTCGATGATACGGCGTGCAGCAGCCATGCCGCGGAACAGGTGCTCGTTGAGACATTCGTCGCGGAAGCGGCCGTTCAGGCTCTCGACGAAGCCGTTCTGGGTGGGCTTGCCGGGCGCGATGTAGTGCCACTCGACGCGATGGTCCTCCTGCCACTGCAAGATCGCTCGCGACGTCAGTTCGGTACCGTTGTCGGAGACGATCATCAGCGGCCGACCGCGCGTCTCGACGATGGAGTCCAGTTCCCGCGCCACCCGCATGCCCGACAGTGACGTGTCGACCACGAGCGCCAGGCACTCGCGGGTGAAGTCGTCGACCACCACCAGGATGCGGAAGCGTCTGCCATCGGCGAGCATGTCGCAGACGAAGTCCAGGCTCCACCGCTGGTTCGGTCCCTGCGGCAGCGTCATCGGCGCCCGCGTGCCCAGCGCCCGCTTGCGACCACCGCGCTTCTTCACCGTCAGCCGCTCTTCCCGGTAGAGCCGGAACAGCTTCTTGTGGTTCAGCTCGATGCCTTCCCGCCGCAGTAGGATGTGCAGCCGCCGATAGCCGAACCGCCGCCGCTCAAGCGCCAGCTCCTTCAGACGCGTCCGCACGGCGGCATCGTCCGGTCGCCGCGACGCATAGCGGTAGGTCTTCGGGTCGAGCCCGATCAGACCGCAGGCACGCCGCTGCGAATAGCACTTCTCTTCGATCGCCCAAGCCACGAAGCGCTTCCTTGTCCTGGGCGTCAGAACCTTCCCAGCGCTTCTTTCAGCGTCGCGACGTCCAACATCGATTCCGCTAGCAGCTTCTTCAGCCTGCGGTTCTCGTCCTCGAGGCTCTTCAGCCGCCGGGCGTCCGACACTTCCATGCCGCCATAGCGGTTACGCCAATTGTAGAAGCTTGCCTCCGAGATCCCGTGCTTGCGGCACAGCTCTGCAGTCGGGATTCCCGCCTGGTGCTCCTTCAGCACGCCGATGATCTGATCTTCCGTGAACCGGCTTCTCTTCATCTCCGTCTCCTTTCGACGGAGTCCAGTTCAAACCGAGGGCATTCAAGGGGGCAACGTCACCCGGACAGGAAAGCGCCGGGGTGTTTGCCAAGCTACAGTCCGACGGACACAACACGGATGCGTTCCCCGCCCAAACCCGGCCAGTAAACACCAATATCGATGTCTCCCGGCTCGCCATTCGCCTGTAGCCAGAACCCGACGATGCCACCACGAATGGGAACGATATTCGGTCCAAGAAGTATTGCGGGACCCGCAACATCGACCTCCATCGACCCTTCGAGATACGGCAGGACATTGCCGGTCTGATCGAGAACGCGCGCGATAACGCGCACAGTATCTCTTTCCATTGCGTTCAGACTGGTCTGATCTGCCTCGACCTGCAGCGTCGTCGGCACAGGAGCTGAAGACATCTGAACTGCCTTGACTGCCTCGCCGTTTATGTAGCCAACCAATGTTCCGTCCTGCCAACTCGAACCCCAAAGGCCCATCTCTTCAGGCCGGAAGTGGCGCTCGTCAAAGACAATCGGCGGGTGCGGCAAATGCGGATAGTTCTGGCGATCAGGCCCTGCCCGCTTGGACAACTGGTTGCCGTAGCGAAACTCGATCTCGTCGCAATTGGTCAAAATGATCAACGGCAGCACGCCGCCAATATTGCGCTCTCCTCGCGCCCAATAGGTCACAGGCTTCAAGACGACTTCATCGGAGGGGTCACATTGGCTTATGTAGGCATAGGCCGCGAACTTCGGCTCGCGGAACATGTCCATAACGCCATGATAACAGATGCGATCGCCTGAGCCGAATTCCTGGTGGGTGTTGTAGTCGAACATGCACCAGCCGATGCAACCTGAAACGTTCGGGTCGCCATGCATCGCATCAAGCACACGCAAATGGCGTGAAACATGCTCGGCCTGACGCTGCTCCTGGTCAGTTCGTTTCGTTGGATACATGTGGCCGTTGAATTCGGTCACCAGATAGGGAACCAGCTTTGATAGTCCGGTTACCTCGCGCTGGTTGCGCAGCGCGACGTGTGGGCGGTTGTTGCCGGGCAGTTCTTCGGAGCCCTGACTGAAGTCGTTCATCGTATAAACGTCTTCAAGCAACTCGCTTTCATCGATATAGCGAACACCGCCCGTCTGGCGGGTCGGGTCAAGTTCGCGAGCAAGGCGATTGGTCTCGGTATAGAAGTCATGATCGTCCTGCGATTCATTGATGCGAACGCCCCAGATAATGATCGAGGGATGGTTCCAGTCGCGCTCTATCATACGGCGGACATTCTCGACCGACTCCGCCTTCCAGGCGGGGCCGCCAATGTGCTGCCAGCCCGGGATCTCTTCGAACACGAGCAGACCAATGCGGTCGCAATGGTCGAGGAAGTAAGTGGATTGTGGGTAGTGCGAGGTGCGCACGACATTGCACTTCAGCACCCGCTTCACCAGTTCGGCATCCTGTTCCTGTGCTGACCGGCCCATGGCGTAACCAACATAGGGAAATGACTGATGGCGATTGAGTCCCATCAGCTTCAGACGCTTGCCGTTCAGAAGAAAGCCGTCCGGGGTAAATTCGGCAGTCCTGAAACCAAACTTGCTCGAAATCTGATCGGTGCCGGAGGTTGTCGTAAGTTCGACGGAAATCTCATAGAGAACCGGATTGTCGATATCCCACAGAGCAAGACCGGTCAGGTTATCAAACCGCAACAGCGCCGATGCGCCGTCGAGCGGAGCCGATACGGCAACTATAGCGCTACCCTCTCCATCTTTAAGCGTCGCAACGACAACGCCTTCAAGTGGGAGGTCTTGAGGATTGTCAAACCAGCAGCGAACCGATGCCGACTTGGCCGCTTCAAGCACATTGCCTGTCTCGACCTTCATCTTGGCAATCGAGACTGAGGACCGGATTTCAAGCCACACATCGCGGTAAATGCCAGCATAGGTCAGATAGTCGATCATCCCGCCGAACGGCGGAATTTCCGGGTTCTCGCTGCCGTCGATCTTGACCGTAATCAGATTATCGCCGTTCACCAGCAGGTCAGTCAGCCTGGCCTCGAACGGCGTATAGCCATCTTTATGTGCGGCCACTTGTTTGCCGTTCAGGCAGACGACGGCGTCGGCCATAGCGGCATCGAAACGCAGGACAACTTCCTTACCTTCGAACGCCGTCTGCCATGGCAGCTTCTTCTGATAGATGAATGCGTGCTGATAGCACTTCTCGTCAAAATAGTTGAAGGGAAGTTTCACTGCATTGTGTGGCAATGAAACTGCCTCACCATCCCACAGTTCCGCGATCAATTCAGGAACGAAATGATCGTGGAATACCCAGTCATCAGATATTTTTTGCACCGCACGCATAGTATCTAATTCATCACTTCATGTTTTTTGCAGACACAAGAGTGCCATGGCAGAACTACTCTGCATGGCAAAGAACGCATTTCGAATAGGTAATGTTTTGATCTTCGTATCTATTATGACAGTGCCATAGTCGATGCGAAAATGCTGGACGATGCCCTGCTCTCTAGGCTCGTCCTTTGTTAGTAGAGGCGCGCGCCATTCTTGGCGAACAATAGAGCGCGTTTCGCCGGGATACCAACCGTGAGGCGCTTATCGTCGACGTAACGGAATTCGTGGCGTTCGATAATCAGCGGCTCTTTTGTTCCCGTGCCAACATAGACATAGCTTGTGGCGCCGAGATGCTCGGCAACATCAACGTTGAGCACGATGTCACAATCACCCGCGCCGGCAGAAGCAAAATGCTCCGGCCGCAGCCCCAAAATTACATCCGTTCCCGGCGTCGGTATGTCCTTCAGAGGCAGGGTCAGGTGTGCGCCGCCTTGGTTGACCAGCTCAACGGTCACAGCGCCGGCAGCCGCATTGACTACTCTCGCGGCAAGGAAGTTCATCTTCGGCGAGCCGACGAAACCGGCAACAAACATGTTGGCCGGATTGTCATAAAGGTCTAGCGGGCGGCCAATCTGCTCTACATTACCACCGCGCAGGACGACGATCTTATCCGCCAGCGTCATCGCTTCGGTCTGGTCGTGGGTAACGTATATCATGGTCGCGCCCAGCTCCTTGTGCAGCCTCGCGATCTCGACGCGCATCTGCACCCTGAGCTCCGCGTCAAGGTTGGACAACGGCTCATCGAACAAGAATACTTGCGGCTCCCGCACGATCGCGCGTCCGATAGCAACTCGTTGGCGCTGGCCACCTGATAGCGCTTTTGGGCGGCGCTCCATTAAGTGACCGATCTGCAATATCTCTGCGGCGTGCTTGACCCGGCGATTGGTGTCTTCTTCCGGGTTACCGTTCATGCGCAGACCGAAGGCGAGATTCTGGCCGACGGTCATATGCGGGTAAAGCGCATAGGACTGGAACACCATGGCTATACCACGGTCGGCCGGCTCGACATCATTGACGACGCGATCGCCGATGCGCATCTCGCCGCTACTAATATCCTCCAGGCCCGCGACCATGCGCAACAGAGTAGACTTGCCGCAGCCAGATGGGCCGACGAAAACAACGAACTCACCAGAGGCGATCTCGATATCGACACCCTTGACTATTTCTATCGCGCCGTAGCGCTTAACGACTGATTTGAGCGAAAGACCAACCATGGTTCCAATCCCTACTTGACCGCGCCTGCAGTGATGCCGGCCACGAAATGACGTTGCAAAAGAAGAAAAACGGCGATCATCGGAGCGGTTAGAAGCACTGCTCCTGCCATGATGCCACCCCAACTGACCTTGCTCGGCCCAATGAGGCTACCCAGTGCGACCGGCGCAGTGAACATGGTACGATCACTGGAGATCAGCAGCGGCCACAGATAGTTGTTCCAGCTGTAGAGGAAGAGGATGATCGACAGCGCCGCCATCGTTGGTCGGGCCAGAGGCAGAGCGACACGGAAAAAGATGCGCCATTCGCTGACACCTTCGACACGAGCTGCGTCGAAAAGCTCGGCGGGCATCATCGTGAAAGCCTGTCGCATGAAAAGAACGCCGAGCGAGTAGAATAGCGGCGGACCGATCAAAGCAAACCAAGTGTTGCCCAGCCCGAAATCGCGCGCAACCATCACAAACTGCGGGATCACGACGACGAAATAGGGCAACGTTATCGTGCCTAGAAGAATGGCCAGTACCAGTGATTTGCCAAAGAACCGGTACCGCACCAGTGCCCACCCGGCCATGGCCGTCAGCATGACTGACAGTATGGTATAGATGATGCCGACGACAATCGATACGAACATGGCGCGCAGAAAATCGGTATCTGCCTGCAGGTTGCTGATATTGTCGAAGAAGCTTGTGCCAAACCACAGAACAATGTTGGGCGAAAAGATCGCGTGGTCGGGCAATGTGGCGAACACTGCCATCATCCATAACGGGAACACCCAGATTAGCGCGAGCGGGATGAGTAGTGCGTGCAGGCCAATGGCCCGCAGTCGCTGTTGTCTAGACTTGCTCATTTCGGTTCCCTAGTCAGCCAAAGTTGAACCATTGAGATCACCACAGCCAACGCAGCGATTGCATACGCGATGGTTGAGGCATAACCAAAGTTGCCCGAGGTGAAGTGAGAGCGGCGGTGCAAAAGTCGGCCACGGTAGCGGCGGCATAATGCTGCTGCGGGCGGAGTAAAATCCGGCCACCTATTTCCTTTCTGCAATGATCGCAGGAGGGACAGGGGATCTACACCGTGGAACTTTATTTGAGGGTTCGCCTGGCTGTTTCGGAAGGGATGAAGCAGCGTCAGGCCGCGAAGCATTTCAACATCTCGCGAGAGACCGTGGCCAAGATGTTGGCCTATTCGACACCACCCGGCTATCAGCGTCGATCACCGATCCGGCGTCCGAAGCTGGATGCGTTTGTTTCGACGATCGAGCATTGGCTCGACGAAGATCTGAAGATGCCGCTAAAGCAACGCCATACTGCCAAGCGTGTGTTCGACCGCCTGCGTGATGAGTGCGGTTTCACCGGCGGCTACACGATCATCAAGGACTACATACGCGAGCGGGATCAGCGTCGGCAGGAGGTGTTCGTGCCGTTGTCGCATCCGCCCGGCCATGCGCAGGCCGACTTTGGCGAGGCGACGGTGGTGATCGGCGGCGTCGAGCAAAAGGCGCGTTTCTTCGTGCTGGATCTGCCGCATAGCGACGGCTGCTACGTGCGGGCCTATCCTGCGGCGGTGGCCGAGGCCTGGGTCGACGGCCACATCCATGCATTCGCCTTCTTCGGGGCCGTGCCGCAGTCGATCGTCTATGACAATGACCGTTGCCTGGTGGCCAAGATCCTGCCCGACGGCACACGCAAGCGGGCGGCGTTGTTCAGCGGCTTCCTGTCCCACTACCTGATCCGGGATCGCTATGGCCGTCCGGGAAAGGGCAACGATAAAGGGAATGTCGAGGGACTCGTCGGTTATGCCCGACGTAATTTTATGGTGCCGATCCCGCAGTTTGCGACATGGGATGCGTTCAACGCCTTTCTGGAAGAGCAGTGCCGCAAACGCCAGCGCGACAAGCTGCGCGGTGAGAGTGAGACAATCGGGGAGCGGCTACAGCGTGATCTGGCGGCCATGCGTCCGTTACCGGCGTCTCCCTTCGATGCCTGCGACCAGGCCAGCGCCAGGGTGACAGCCCAGTCGCTGGTGCGCTACAAGACCAACGACTATTCCGTACCGGTCGCCTATGGCCATCAGGACGTCTGGGTCCGGGGCTATGTCAATGAGGTGGTGATCGGCTGCCGCGGCGAGATCATTGCCCGTCATCCGCGATGCTGGGAACGGGAAGACGTCGTCTTCGATCCCGTTCATTATCTGCCGCTGATCGAGCAGAAGATCAATGCGCTGGATCAGGCGGCTCCACTCCAGGGCTGGAACCTGCCGGACGAGTTCGCGACGCTGCGCCGCCTGATGGAAGGCCGCATGGCAAAGCATGGCCGACGGGAATACGTGCAGGTTCTGCGCCTGCTGGAGAGCTTCGACCTTGCGGACCTGCATGCGGCCGTGAAGCAGGCGATACAGCTCGGTGCGATCGGCTTCGATGCGGTCAAGCATCTGATCCTGTGCCGGGTCGAGCGCCGGCCACCGCGGTTGGATCTGTCGATCTATCCCTACCTGCCGCGGGCGACGGTCGAGAAGACCTCAGCGAAAGCGTATATGCGCCTCCTGTCGTCTGATGCGGGAGAGGCGGCATGAGCACCGAAGCACCCGACATCCTGCTCGCCCACTATCTCAAGACCCTGAAGCTGCCGACCTTCCAGCGCGAGCACCAGAAGCTGGCCCGGTTATGCGCCACCGAAGGCGTCGATCATGTCGGATACCTGTTCCGGCTTGCCGAACGGGAGATGATCGAACGGGACCGCCGCAAGGTCGAACGTCGGATCAAGGCGGCTAAATTCCCGATCGTCAAAAGCCTCGACAGCTTCGACTTCACAGCCATCCCCAAGCTGAACAAGATGCAGGTGCTGGAACTGGCCCGCTGTGAATGGATCGAGCGCCGGGAGAACGTCATTGCGCTGGGCCCGAGCGGCACGGGTAAGACGCATGTCGCGCTCGGTCTCGGCCTGGCCGCGTGCCAGAAAGGCCTGTCCGTCGGGTTCACGACAGCGGCCGCCCTGGTCAGCGAGATGATGGAGGCCCGCGACGAACGGCGTCTTCTTCGGTTCCAGAAACAGATGGCCGGCTACAAGCTGCTCATCATCGACGAGCTGGGCTTTGTGCCGCTGTCAAAGACCGGCGCGGAATTGCTGTTCGAGCTGATCTCGCAACGCTACGAGCGCGGGGCCACCCTGATCACCAGCAATCTTCCATTTGACGAATGGACGGAAACCCTGGGGTCCGAACGATTGACCGGCGCTCTGCTCGATCGCGTTACCCACCACGTCAACATCCTCGAGATGAACGGCGACAGCTATCGCCTCGCTCAAAGTCGAGCCCGAAAGGCCGGCTAAAACTACTCTCAAAAAATCGCCGCGCCGGCCTGAGACCCCCGCTCGGGCTACGCCCTCCCGGCCGTCTCAGGCCGGCGCCACAGTGGCCGACTTTTGCTCCGCCCCGTGGCCGGTTTTTACTCCGCCGTTGACATATCGGATTGTAAAATAGCGCGCCGGATTTGGGCTGACTTTGGGAAATGCGGATGGCAGCGATACTTTCCCTGGAACCTGCCGTTCGGGACTGCCGCCTCGCAAACCTATTTCAGCCTGTGTTCGCGGTGCCTTCTTTTTCCCGGTATCGGGCCGAACGCTGCCCGTTGATCTCGAAGTACCGAAGATCGAAGATTCGCGATTCATGCACAACCTGCCGCCAACTGCTGCACCCGTATTTCGCAGGGAGTTGTTCCGGGAACCGCTCGGCAATCCACCTTCCTGCCTCCGCAATGGATGCCCATCCATCGACGGCCAATTCACCGGCGGCCTCCCGCAAGGCGCTGACGATGCCTGCAACTGGCCAAAACACAGTGCTGTCCGGGGCGATGCCGTTGACGATCAGATCGCGGAACGCATCCGACTGGGCGAACTCTGCGGCCAGACGCCGGGTTTGCTCCATATGTTCCGCCCATCCCCGCAGTTGTTCGAAGTATTGGTCAATACGGCTGTAGGCGGCGACCAGAGCATCAGAGGCGCGAAGGCATCCATCCACGCTCCATAGATCGTGCCGGTCGATGAAATGGTGAACAAGGTCGTTTCGCAGCGCCACCAGTTCCCGGAGTTCATTTTTTAGCCGGGCGAAATCCGCGTCCGACAGGCTCAGACCTATGCGGAAACTGACCATAACGGGTTCCGCTGGACAATCGGGAAGGTCCTTGGGTGTGTCGCCGATCTCGTTGGGTGCAAGATACGATCCGAGCAGATCGCCGATCAGCGTGCCGAGTGTTTTGCGCGCGCTGTCTGCGATCCGCGCCGCCCGGATCGTCTCCAACGCATGAGGCGGCCCGGTGAGTTCATGATGCGCCACAATAGCCTTGATCAGGCGCTCGTATTGCTGCAACCGCAGCAGACATCGCCCCAGCAAGCGCTGTACTTCACGTTGACGCGCTGGCAGCGCTTCGTCCGACAATGGCGTCATGCCGTTTCCTGTTCTTGCTCCCCAGCGGCACGGGGCTGCAAAGCCCCACGAAATCCCTCATCGGCGACATAGTGAGCAGCCCGCAACGTGATCCGCAACTGGAATCCCTGCGCGCCAACTGCAAGCAGGAGTCCGGCATCAGGTCCGACTCAGGCTGTAATCCCGATGCCGAACCCGTCTTCGTCACGGCATCGCCCCCGGCAGGGCGCTGGTCCGGGGTTGTAGGGTTTTCCTATTTGCCGCCGTTTCTACGCCACAGCCCTACGCTGGCTAAATATCAGTTGCACAACGATAATTCACTGGCCTGTCTGGCCTCTGCAATCGTCAGAAATCACCAGCAGGAGGCAGATCAGCCATGCGTCAACCAGATCGTATCGTTCGCCTGAAGACCGTTCTTGCCCGCACCGGCCTGTCGCGGTCCACCATCTATCGCAAGATGGCGGAGGGTACATTCCCTGCAAAGTTCAGGATCAGCACCAACGGCGCGGGGTGGAAGGAATCCGACCTCGACCGCTGGGTCGCCGATCCTGCCGGATGGCGGCCAGAGGTAGAGGTGGGCCATGGTCGATGATGGGAAACATCCCGGACGAGAAAGACCGGCAAACGACAATCGCCCGCCCGATGGGCGGAATGACGGTCATGCGGTCGATGCGTCCGAGCGGCTCGACAGGGTGGTGCTCACCATCGCCCGGCTAATCGGCACGCAGATCGCGCGGGAGCATTTCGCGACGTTGCAGGCCGCAAATGACAACAGGCCGCCACTTCGCGATGGGGCCGGACAGGATGCGGGTGATGAGGATTGACCAAGAGGTGCGCGCTTCGTCCATATTTCCCGTGGGTGGCAGTGCCGGGCATGTTCTTTCGTTGGGCGCAACATTGACATCTTATGGGATGTCCCCATATTGTTTGCCATGAGACTGGTTCTGGACACCAACGTGATCGTGGCTGCCTTCCGCAGCCGGAACGGGGCGAGCAACTTGCTCCTGCGGTTCGTTGATCGAGGTATGGTGACACCGCTTTGCTCGACGGCGCTGTTTCTGGAATATGAGGCGGTGCTGAGCCGCGAGGAAATCCGGCAGGCGACGGCGCACAGCCTGGAGGACGTCGCAGCGGTGATGAGCGCGCTTGCCGCCGTATCCGAGGGCGTCGATATCTCGTTTCGAACGCGCCCCATGCTGTCGGATGTCGCCGATGAGATGGTGTTGGAGGCCGCGCTGAACGGGCAGGCCGAGGCCATCGTGACGCATAACGTCAAGGATTTCCGCCCGGCGCTTGCGGTGGGTGTTACCATTGCAACGCCGGGAGAGATCGTCAGGAGGCTGAACACATGACGCAGACCCAACGCTACAAATACCCGCTGCAACTGCCGCAGTCGCTCAAGGAGACGGCGGCGCGTCTGGCACATGAGGACGGCGTGTCGCTCAACCAGTGGATTGTCTCGGCGGTTGCGCAGAAGATCGGTGCGGTGGAAACCGCCGCTGATTTCATGAAAGCCCACGCCGGGGCGGCACGGCGGGGCGATCTCACCCGGCTTCTGGACCGGGCACCGGATGCGCCGCCGATGCCGCAGGATGCCATCAAGGATTAATCCAACGGAGGCCAACACCATGACCCGCGCAGCCCTCTATGCCCGCTATTCGTCTGACAACCAGCGCGAGGCGTCCATCGAGGACCAGTTCCGGCTTTGCCGCGAACATGCGGCGCGGGAACGGTGGCAGATCGTCGGTTCCTATGAGGATGCGGCGATTTCCGGTGCCAGCACGATCCTACGGCCCGGCATCCAGCGCCTGATGCGCGATGCGCAGCAAGGCGAGTTCAATATCCTGCTGGCCGAGGCGCTGGACCGGATCAGCCGCGATCAGGCGGACGTGGCGACCCTCTACAAGCATCTGAAATTCGCGGGCGTCACCATCGTCACCTTGGCCGAGGACGAAATCTCGGAGCTTCATGTCGGGCTGAAAGGCACGATGAACGCGCTGTTCCTCAAAGACCTTGCCATGAAAACTCATCGCGGCCTGCGGGGCAGGGTGGAAAAGGGCAAGGCGGGCGGTGGTCTCTGCTACGGCTACAGGGTGGTGAAAAAGCTGGACGGCAATGGCGAGCCGATCCGTGGTGACAGGGCGATCATCCGCGAGGAAGCCGAGATCGTCCTACGCATTTTTTGCGAGTTTGCATCCGGTAAAAGCCCCAAGGCCATCGCCGTCGATCTGAACCGCGATGGCGTTCCCGGCCCGCTTGGTCGGGCATGGGGTGATACCAGCATTCGCGGTCATGTCTCGCGCGGCACCGGCATCGTCAATAACGAGCTTTACACGGGCGTGCTGGTCTGGAACCGGCTGCGGTTCGTGAAAGACCCGTCCACCGGCAGGCGCGTGTCTCGCATCAACCCGGAAACTGCATGGATCAGAACCGAGGTTCCGCATCTGCGCATTGTGGATGATGAGCTCTGGAACGCGGTTCGCGCGCGGCAGAAGGATATTGCCGTCCGGTTCGAGGCGACCGTCGATGGCATCAGGAAGGCAAAGGCCCGCAAGCTCCATGAGAAGAAGCGGCCCGTTTCCCTTCTTTCCGGCCTGCTGACCTGTGGCTGCTGCTACGGCAAATACGGTCTCATCATGCGCGACCGTTATGGCTGCCTCAATCATCACCGGCGCGGCACCTGCGACAACAACAGGACCATCACCCGCGAAAAGATCGAGGAACGCGTGCTGTCCGGCCTCAGGGACCGGCTGATCTCGGGCCGTGCTGTCGAGGAAACTGTCCGGGCTTTCGCCGAGGAAATGAACCGCCTCAATCGTGCGCGCAGGGCAGAAGGAGAGCAGGACCGCAGGGCGCTGGACAAGATCGAGAAGGCCATTGCCGGGATAATCGCGGCCATCGAGGACGGCATGTATCAGCCTTCGATGAAAGCGCGGATGGACGAGCTGGAACGGCAGAAGGCTGAAATCGTCACCCGCCAGTTGCAGGTTCCGCCCGACACGCCGGACGTGCATCCCAATATCGCCAGCATCTATCACAAGCGCGTCGAGCGGTTCACGGATGCGCTGCACGATGACGACGATGGCCGCATTGCCGCCGAGGAACTGCGCTCACTGATCGAGGAAGTCGTGCTCCTGCCCGGCGAGAAGCGCGGCGAGGTTCACGCCAAGCTACGCGGCGAGTTGTTCGGCATTCTCGACTTCGTGGAGGCGGAACACCGGCACAGACCGGGGGAAGTTAGGACAAAGGTGGAAGCCTGCCCCCGCAACCACTGAGACTTGCAAATTCTCCCATTCGGGATATTTGCGCAAAAGCTCCTCGGCGTAAGCCTCGAGGAGCTTTTTCTTTTTGTGCTCCGTGTCGATCTCACCCGAAGCAATACGGGCCATCAGATCGTTCTGGGCGGCGGCGACGAACTGCTGCTGCATGATGTCGATCACATCCATCGAGGCCATGATATTGGCGATGTCGCCATGGACCTGCAGGGATGCCGGCTGGTGACCCGGCGTCTTGCCGATGACGACCGTCTGGATCAGGTCCCGCACGATCGGCATCAGCCGGCGCTTGGCCTGTTCGTCGGCATTGTTGCGGGCGAGGAAGAGAAGCTTGCGGATGGCGATCTCGGTGTTGGCCGCATTGAACGTGAGCGCAACGAAGAGCCCACGGCTTCCGTGATTGACTGAATAGGCTTCCGGCTGTCGGTCAGAACTTTTGCTTTGCCCGCTTCGGCATAAAATAGGCTCGGATCTTGACGAGCGCTTCGGCGACGGCAACGGCATCCTGACGGGTCGCGTTCCGTTTTGCCTCGCCGAGCTTGCGGATGGGCGCGACGATATCCCCAGTGACGGCATGACCTCCAAGGACGGGCTGCCAAAGCTTGGGCGCGTACCTTGTTCCCAATAGAAAGCAGAGGTCCCAAGCGAAGGGATCAAAGGTTTGATCATCGATCTTGGTGAACCTGGGCCGATGATCTTTCGGCGTTTCGGCGAGGCTTGCCGATATCCGGTTGTATTCCGCAACGATGGTCTGGACGGCTCGATGCTCGGTTGTTTCCATTGGCAGGTTCAGGGCATCCGGGCCAGTCAGCTCCGGGATCCACTGACGCGGGTCGATAAACCTCGGGCCGATGATGAGAGCCGTGAGATAGCCGTCGAGGCCGCTCATCGACCAGATCGGCGAGACTGGACGGCGTGCCCTGATAAACGCCTCGAACGCCTCGTCATCGAGCTTCGGTCGTGCCGTAGCCCCTTGGCTGTTCTGTGTCATGCCGCCCGTCGCTCCTGATCTGCAATGCTCTCGCGGTTGGCCTTCCAGGTCCATGGAAAGAGCGTATCCATCTGGTTCGCGGTCACCTTGCCGGAGATGATGCGCTCGAGCACGTCGGCAAGCCAAGCTTCGGGGTCTACACTATTGAGCTTTGCCGTGTTGACGAGCGATGCGAGGACCGCGAACGTCTTGCCACCGCGTTCGCTGCCCACGAACAACGAGTTCTTCCTCGTCAGAGCCACCGATTTCATCGAACGCTCGACCACATTGGAGTCCACTTCGATCCGGCCATCCTCCAGGAAGGCTGCCAGTCCGTTCCAGTGGTTGAGCGTGTAGGTGACGGCCTTGCCAAGCGCCGATTTCGACGACACCTCGTCGCTCAGTTCGGTGAGCTGGGCCTTCAGTTCGCTCATGATGGGCGCTGCCTCGCGACGCCGCACCGTGAGCCGGGTATCGGCATTTTCGCCGCGCAGTTTCGCTTCGATCCGATAGAGCTCGGCAATCCTGGCAAGGATCGACAGGGCCTCAGCAGACCCGGTCATCTTGACGATTTCGACGAACTTGCGTCGGGCATGGGCAAGGCAGAAGGCCAGCCGCATGGGAGCGACATTGCTCCTCCCCCGGCGCTTGGCCAAGGTTTTATAGGCTTGGTACCCATCGACCTGGAGCACGCCGGCAAACGACGACAATTGCCCCTCGACCTCGCGCGCGCTGCGGCTTTCGGCAAAAGTATAGGCCACCGCCGGCGGCGCCGGACCATTCCATGGCCGATCGTCGACCGCCTGCGCCCAAAGTTGGCAGACCTTGGTTCGCTTACGCCCCGGATCAAGCCGCGGGAGCGGCGTCTCATCACAGAACACCCTTGGCTGGGAGCGGATGAAGGCAAGCAGCGCGTCATAGAGAAGCTCAAGCCACCAGGCGACCCGCGTCACCCAGGCCCCGAGCGTGCCGCGATCGATGATCACGCCGCAGGAGGCAAGCATCTGCGCCTGGCGATGAAGCGGCAAATGCCAGGCGAACTTCGAAACGGCGACATGGGCGGCAAACGCCGTGGTCACCATGCCGCCGTCCATCACACGCGCCGGCGCTGGCGCTTGCACAATGGCACTCTCGCAGGCCCGGCATGCGTAGCGCGGCCGGATCGTCCGCTTCACCCGGACAACCGCCGGCACGATGTCGAGCGCCTCACTGACGTCCGTGCCGATGCAATGCAGCTCGAACGAGCAGCACGGGCAAATCTTGCTCTCCGGCTCGATGAGCTCTTCATACCGTGGGAGATGCCTGGGTAACCGGCCGATGTTGCGCGCCGGCGATCGCCGCTCCTGCTTTCGGCCGTCAGCCACGGGTGCAACATCGTCATTGGCCGCCGCGGGAATGTCGCTGAGATCGCCAAGCTCAAGCGTCGCCTGCTTCGGGTCGATCGCCGTCATCTTCTCCGATTTCGGCCCAAAGAGCTGCCGCTCCAGGAAGGCAACGCGCGCCTTGAGGTCGGCATTCTCTGCATCGAGCGAGAGAATGATTCGGCTCAATTGCGCGGCATCCTGAGGTAAAGGGTCGGGTCGAAGCGGCATGGCAGACCCTAGCACATGACCCTGAATCTTCAAGCAAATCCAATAGGATCAGCCTGCTTTCGTTGGCCGCTTTACGGTGTTTCGCCTGACCCGCGTCCAGTCGATACCGGCCAGCAAAAGGGAGAACTCCTGGCTACTCATCTGCATCGCGCCATCACGGATCGGTGGCCAAACGAACGTGCCAGCCTCCAGCCATTTCGTCGCCAGGATCATGCCTGATCCGTCCCAATAAATGCAGCGCAGGCGATCGAGACGCTTGGCGCGGAACACGAACACGTCACCACAGTAGGGATCAGCTGCAAGCGCTGACGCCACCAGCGCAACAAGCCCATTCATGCCGCGCCGGAAGTCGACCGGCTGCGTCGCCACCATGATCTTCACTCCACCAGGCGAAAGTCCAATCACCGGCGTGCTCGCAACGTTGCCACGATCGCCTGCGCCAATTCGGGCGCCACCGAGCCGATCACGGTCATACGCGCGCCAGCAATCTCGATCTCAATACGCCCCGCGGCGTCATGGGCGACATCCGACGGCGAGTTCTCGCAAGACGTTCTATCGCCAACCACCGTCACCGGCACGAACATGGCCTGCTGTGCGCCGGCTTGCGCGGATCGTCGAGAGGTCAGCCCGGCTTCGCGCCGCCAGACGTTCAGCAGACCGCGATTGACGCCCCAGCGCCGGGCGATCGCCGAGATGTTCACGTCAGGTTCTGCACTTTCGGCAAGGATCCGCGCCTTCTCCTCGTCGGTCCAATTCCGCCGCTGGCGTCGACCCGTGATCACCTCGATCCGACGATACTTTCCCTCATGCCTGGCTTCATGCATGCCTTCATCCATGGCTTCAAGCATGGCATCAGCGCGATCTTCGACCATCCCGTTCCGCTCCTATCGGTGAAGGAGCTGTTCTCGCGGCCGCGATCGCAAAAGGAAAGGTGGGGTGTTCGTCGCGCTCACCATTGAACTGCGCCTTCAGCCTGGCGATCTTCTCCTGAAAACCTTCCGCAGCGGGCTCTTCGGCCGCGGAAAGTTCCATGACCAGCCTCTCACGATTGACTTCCAGCTCATCCAGGTGGTCGTCGAGGATCGCAAGACGCGGCCGGCCTTCGGCATGCCGGTCCCGGATCTGCTGCATCAGGCTTGCCTGCTGCGACTTGATGGTCGCAAGCTCGGCGGTCAACTGGTTCTTCCGGGAGGGAGCGCTCTCCAGCTTGCTCACCTCGTGCGCGACCATCTTCTGCGAAATCCGGTCGAAGATGTCGAGCGAGTAGAAGGCGGCCGGAATGCAGTTGAGGACACGCTCTTCCAGTTCGTGGCGGGTGATCGTCTTGCTGTTGCCGCAGCAGGCGCCGCCGAGGTCGTCGATCGGCAGGCGCTTCTTCCGGTTCGTACAGCTATAACGATCCTTGCCCGAAATGGCGTAGGGACCGCCGCATTCCGCGCATTCGAGCATGCCGCTCAGAAGATACTCCGGCCGGTGCGTCGCATTGAGCCGGTTGCTCTGCCCGAAATCGAACAGCTCGCCCACTTGCCTCTGCCGCTCCTTGACGCGCTGCCACAGCTCATCCGATACGATACGCATCTCCGGGACGTCCTTGAATACCCACTCGGTGGCGTCGTTGGCACGGGCGGTTCGTCGTTCGGTCTCCGGATTTTTGCGGTACTGGCGCCTGTTCCAGACGATGCGGCCGATATAGCTCTCGTTGTTGAGAATGCCGCTGCCACGGCGGACATGGCCACGGATCGCCGTATCGCGCCACTTGCGGCCGCGCGGGCCGGGGACGCCTTCATTGTTGAGGAGGTGCGCGATGTCGCGCGGAGACATCCCGTCGGCATAGAGCTGATAGATGCGGCGAACGACTTCCGCCTTGACCGGTTCGATATCCCGCAGACCCCGGATGCGGTCACCATTGGCATCGCGCTGCTGCGACAGCTTGTAGCCGTAAGCGAGGCAGGTCGACGCCTTGCCCTTCTTCACGGCGGTCTTCATGCCTTCGCGGGTGCGGTAACGGATCTGCTCAACCAGTTCATGGCTGAGTGCGGCTCTGAGCGCCATCTCAAGATCGGTGACCGGCGTGCCGGCATGGACGGTCCAGATGTCGGCGTCGCGGTAGCGCAGTTCCTTGAGGATCTTGGCGCTGTGCTCGATGTCGCGCGACAGGCGGTCGACCGTGACGCAAAGCACGACATCAATGCGCTCGCGCTTCACATGCGCCATCAGGCTCTGGATGCCAGGGCGGAGTTGATAGCTCGTGCCGCTGACCGCGGCATCGGAATAGGTGGCGACCAGTTTCCAGCCCTTCTGCTTGACGAAGGCTTCGCCCAGCTCGATCTGCGTTTCGATCGACACTTCGTGCTGGCGGTCGGTGGAGTAGCGGGCATAAAACAGGACGTTCTTGGTCACGGTCTGAATTCCATCTCAAACAATATCGTGGGGAACACTGGCCGGCAGCGCCGGCCAGTCTGATGTCTCGGCGAGGGCGTTACGGCGATGCCGCAGCACGCCGGCAGGCGAAATCCTGGCGCAGCTTCACGCGCCTCCAGAGTTCGTCGCCGACGATTCGCAAGGCAGGCGCGAAATCGTACTCACGGCCCGGTACCCAGGACCGGCCGATATAGATCTCGTCATTGAGGATGCCGGTTCGCCGATCGCGGCCGCCGCGGATGGTGGCGTCACGCCACATCCTGCCGTGGGGGCCGGGAATGCCTTGAGCGTTCAGGGCGTCGGCGATTTTTGCCGGCGACATTCCGTCGGCATACATCTGGAAAATCCGCAGGACGACTGCGGCGGTCTCGTGTTCGAGAACCCTGAACCCGAAAATGTACGTCCCATCGGCATTGTAGGCTCCGGTGTAGCGATAGCCGTAGGGCAGGGGTACAAGGTGCTCGGCCTCATAGAGGTCATCGGGCATCGGCGACCGGCGTCGACCGAGCCCGATCGCTCCATCGGGGTTGTTGTAGTAGTAGTCGATGAGATCTGCGGCCTTGATCCGCACACCGGGATCGGCGGCCCAGACTTCGATGCCTTTCGCTTCGAGTTCATGCAGCAGCCGTTGCGCGACGGCAAAGCGCGAGCACAAGCGGTCCAGCGTATGGCACAGGACGATATCGATCGATCCGATATCGACCTCTTCGAGGAGCTTGTGGATGCCGGGCTGTGCGGTGAACACGACCTCGCCGATGTCTTCGTCACGGCAGGTCAGTTCCAGTTTCCAGCCGTTCTTCCGGATGAAGGGCTCGGCGTAATAACGCTGCGAATCGGCGCAGGCGGTGTGCAGCGTATCGGCCGAGTTGCGGAGGTAGAGCAGGACTTTCTTTGTCATGGGGGCTCCTGAAGCTTGAGAAATGATTTTGGGGGACATGTTAGCCTGGCGCGGATCGCTTGAGAGCCCGCGCCACCCGCCGGTCCATCATGGTCCGGCGGAAGTGCGTGATGGGGGCAGCGTCGAGCGAGCTGCCCTTGCGTGTCGAAGCGTATCGAGGACTGGGGGCGAGATGGTCTTGCGCGGCAATAATTGCCGCGATCACGCTCGCCGCGCGGAGGTCGCTAGTGCCCCATCGCCGCGCGATAGGCGGCGGCCGCGTCGGTGTTGCCGGCAATACGGTTGTCCGAACGAGG
Organism: Shinella zoogloeoides; assembly: GCF_020883495.1. Classification (NCBI taxonomy): domain Bacteria; kingdom Pseudomonadati; phylum Pseudomonadota; class Alphaproteobacteria; order Hyphomicrobiales; family Rhizobiaceae; genus Shinella; species Shinella zoogloeoides. The sequence goes on from NZ_CP086610.1 coordinate 3,618,138, forward strand.
CATCAGGATCTGATTCTCGACGTTTTCGCGGCTGCCCAGCCAATACCAACCCGTCTCATTGGGCCGAATTACAAACACCTCGTGCGGCGTGATCTTCACGCGCGCCGCGGTGGTCTCGGCCTTGATCGCCTCGTGGAAGAGCCGGTCGAGCTTGGAACTCGCACCCTTCTTGGGCGCCGGCGTTCTGGAGGCGATCTTCGAGGGCGCGATCCGCTTGGTCAGAACGAGAACACGACTGACCTTCTTGCGGCGGCCTTTTGCATCGTCGATATCGATGACGACACCGCGGCTGAGAACATCGCAGAAGACGCCGCCGCTCACAGCGACGGCGTGCGTGCTGAGAAACACGACGCTGGGATGGTCGCGCTCCACGCCGGTGCGGCTCTTCAGATAGGCGGCGAGCGTCGGCTGATCAGAAAACCAGCGCCACTGGCCGACATATCCAAGCAAACGCAAAGCCTGCTCGATCTCGTTACCCTGCGTGTGTCTGATCGGCGGGGTGTAGGAGAAGTCGAGCCAGCCTGCGCCGTAACGCACCTGGCGGATGGCATCGGCAGCCTGAGACACGGTCACGCCGGTGAGGGAGGCGATGACGACGGTCCCGGGATAGAGGCGAGACCTGGTATCCTTGATGGCGTCGTTGAGGTAGCGGGGTTTGATTGCTCCGAGGGTGGGAGCAAGTTTGGTAGGTGTCTGCACGGTACTGTCCTTCGGGTCCAGAGTGGATTTTGAAGGAATGCGCTTGCCACTATGGATCTCTCAGGCGCCCGCTCGCCCTCGATCCGATCATCTTATGCCTACTTAAAGCGCACCACACGGAATAAGGTGCTGCAGGCTGCGTCGATATCTCTGTTCATCGTACTGCCGGTCGTTTCCCGATACCGCGGCAGAGCACATTTGAGCTTTTACCACCTCTGCCTCACATCGGAATGAGGAGTGGCGCCGGGAGTTGGCCTTGCGTCGTCCGTCCCAGGATGTCGTTTCTAAAAAAGTTTACTCCCAACTTCCCTCGCGCAAGCAGGTCTGTTGGTGCGCATTCCAGCTTTGGCGACTGCCACAGCTAACTGTTCCTATGAAACAAAAGAGATGAGGCGGTCAATCTTGCACTCAGGATTCTTTCCGCTCAGACTGAACAGGAGATGAGCCGGTTCATTCGATTTTTAATAAACAAATGCTCAGGCAACGTCTATGCCGGCCCACGCTGTCGAACCGATCCCGCTCAAGCTATCGTAGACCGATTGCGCTGTAATAACTCTGGAAATCCGATTCAGAATCGAACGGCGTTTTATGAAGTAACGGGGGGAAACATGTCAGAACTTGCATACGCCGTCAGGCGTTGACCGGCACCTATTGATGGAAAGGTGAGATCGACGCAGAGCAGGCTGATGCCGCCTCAAGGGTCCCGATCGGGATCCTCGGGATGGAGAAGGTGGACCTTGCGACGAAACGGCCAGTCGCCTGTGCGATACTTGGCGACGAGTTCCTCGAAGACGATGTCGGATTCCCGCTCGTCAAATCCCTGCTCTACAAGCATCCTGACCACCCGGTCCTGAAAATCCTCCAGCACCTCTTTCGCGTCCCTGGCCGCCATGCTGGAAATTGTCATGAAGAGCGCCGTGCGGGCAATATCGTCCCGGTTCGGACGCCTTGCGTTGCGATCGGCATCACGCAGCTTCTGCTGGCGTTCGCGCTGCTCGCGATTGCGGACCTCTTCTGACTTTCTGGCCATGATGCCACTCCCATACGCCTTGCGGCCTCCTTGCCAGACGGGCGCCTTACCGGCAACGCCGCTTGTGCCGGAATCAGTAATCTTGGCTCATGAATCGGAAATCCACGGTTCGGAATCGCTAATGCGCAACTTGAGATGACCTGCGGGCACGTCGAGCTGGATCGAGACGACGTGCGGAGACGAAACGGCGTTTGCGGAATCATGGCTTCACAGCTCTGAATCGGAAATCCGGAAACCGGAATCAAAAATGCGCAATTTGTCCCGATGTGCGGGCACGTTGAGATGACATACCCGCGCATTGAGACGATGCCTGCCAGATTGTCTTCCTTGCCGGATCCCGTTCAACAGCGCTTCGTATCGTGCTTTCCGCTCCAGGCAGCGGTTCCGGCCGCGCCTTGTGACGGGACGTGTTTGTGAGAGGGCCTGAAGCGACTGACAGCGGTCTGAAACCGGGGGAGGTAATTGGAAAGCAAAAGCAAAGTAAAAAATATTTTTGCAATATCGTGATATGGTTAATTTGGGCGTTTATGGAAATAATGAATGTATTTATTTAAGTAAATAATTGAGCAATACTCAGGCTAAGCTCGGTGTCCGATTTGACAATTACTGATGTTGCGGTGACCATATGTGTGTTCGATGTTTGTGTCGAACGTATAGTATCAGTAACCAGTGAGGTTTTATCGTGAGTGCATCCAAGTTTGTCCTGCCTTCCGCCTTCGCCCATCACTATGAAAAGCTCGGGATCGCGGATGCGGTTCTTCGTGACCAGCTCGAAATCGCTGCCGGGAATATCTCTGATCTCGGCCGCCGCACGACCGAGCAGAGCTTCCTGCTCGGGGAGCATCTTGTTTCCGCTTCTGGTCTGCTCGCCGACGGTCTCTTCGACAAATGGGTCAAGAGGCGGTGCAGCTTGGCCGCCCGCACTGCGAGGGCCTATATGTCCGTCGCGCGCAATCTCGGCGAATACCGGGATGATCTGGTCGACCTGTCGGCCAGCCCGACTGTCATGTTCCATCTGGCGCACGCGCCGCATGAGAAGATCCGCGATGCGATCGCCCATGGCGAGGAGCATGGCCGTCTCCGTGTGCTCGATGTGAAAACCATCCTGGGCGATGGCGATGAGGCCAAGGACAAGACTGCCCGGGGTGACCTCCATGGAGCAGGGGGTGTGACCGGCCTGAAGGCGCTGATCGCGGTCAAGATCCGCGACGGCGTGAAACTGTTCATCGTCCATATCGAGGTCATTGTGCAGGCCATCAAGGCGGCGCTGGACCAGAAGCGGGTGATCAAGGAGGCGCTGGCCAGGGAGGTTGAAGATCTTGCCCGTGTCGCGCGTATGGAACTTGAAAGCCTGGCGCAGTTCGTGGAACCGGACAGCGACCTGCGCCGCCATCCGCGCTCGACCCAGTTTCCGAAGAAGACCGAGTGGGCGGTGGTGAACGAAACGCTGCAGAAGCTTGGGCTCTTCGATACCTGGCCGAAGTCCAAGGAATTGCCCGGTTGGCTTCGCGATGAGGTCTTGCCGGTCCTCGAATGGGCGATCTCGAAGGAGCGCAAGCCGAAATGGCCGCTGGCCCAATCGGTAGAAAAGATGGTCGCCGTCGACGATGTGGTCGAGTTGACCCCTGAAGCGGAAGCAGAGCAGGGCAAGGATCAGGCCGAAGCCTCGGTCGAGATCGATCTGGATCGCTTCACGGAGCGGTTCGGCGAAGCGCTTGAGCAGGCGACAGGCGGGCTGATGGTCGTCAGCCGCGAAACATCCAAGGTCCGCAAGCAGGTCGTGGCGGTCCCGCCGCTGGCAGCCGACGAGGCGGCAGACGGTTTGGGCGAAACGCTCCTGGATGAAGGCGCATCCGCACCGCAACTGACCGCGTAAAGCTCTCGACATGCTGGAAGGTCGATCGGTCGGCCTTCCAGCCAAACCTTCAAGGGCCGCTTGTCGGCCCTTTGTCTTGCCCGGCTTCGGCCTCGAGATGTTTTGGCCGCGGGCAGGCGTTCGAGCCTCAGCGGATGGCCAGATCGAAGCGACCGTGAGCCCGGCGTTAACCTTGTTCCGGTCCCGTTCTCATTTTTTGGCCCCGGGGTCCTTGAGCCCGAGCGCCGGTCCTGCCAGGTTGCGGCTGTTCCGGATGGCCGGAACAAAGCGGCCCAAGCCGATGCGCCAACATCGACAAGGGCCTGACCGTCAACCTTGGTAAGAAGGAATCGGGCTATGAGCACGAATACCGTTTCTGTCCCTTATGGGGAAGTTCTCCGTTCCATGATCGACGCGGCCGAAGCTGCCGCAGCTTCCGGGTCCCGCCCGCGCCCGTTCGGCTTCGGCCGCAATGCGGTTCTGGCTGCGGGTTGCGGACCGGCAGTGCGGCGCCGTCACCCGCATCTCGTCCGCTTTGCCGATGTCGAAGTCGATCTCGATCTGCTCATTGATCGTGCGATTGCCGCGATCGCCGACGGCGAGCCGGCCGAGGACGAGATCCTCGGTCACTACGTCAACATCGCCTCGCTCGTCCGGGCAGTGTCCTTCAGGGAAGGCAAGCTGCTGGAGCATGCGGTCGAGCGTCTGGCGAAAGCGAACCCGAGCATCATCGTCCTGACCCAGTCACTGAAGTTGCCGCTGGTAAAGGCCGCGGTGGAGGCTGTTGCCGGGAATGATTGGTCGAGCCTCGACGGCATCAAACTCGATTGCGAGGCACCGGCGAAGGGCAGCTACACGCCGGACCTGATCGTCGTGAACCGCGCCCGGCACACGGCCTACATCCTCGACGTCAAACGGTCGCTCGCATCCTATGGCGACACGAGCCGTCTCGAGGAGCTGAAGCTCAAAATGATGGCCTCGGCCATGGTCCTGCCGGACTGGCTCTACAAGAACCAGAAGCGGCTGATGGTGGATGCGGTCGAAGTCGCGATCGTCGATGGCGCCAGCCGCCCGAGCGATCATGCCAGTGGTGTCTGGGCGCTGTCCGAACTCGATGACCTCTTGGAGATCGACGGCGTTGCCGCCTGCATGGCCGAACTGCGCCAGCGCTTCGCCATCCGGGTGCAGCAGCTTCTCGAGGCAGCGGCGCGCAAGGCGCTCGGCGACATGGAGCAGCCTGTCTTCGCGCCGAATACGATCGTCGCGCCTGCACCCATGTGCTCGCGGATCAATCTCAACGGGCCGAGCCGGACTTACGAAGAAGACCAGGCGGCGCGCTCATACGATGATGATCACGATCGCGACGAACGGGGCTTCGATGATGGGTCCGATGAGGATGAGCCGACACCGGCCTTCATCCGGATCGGCTTTGCCCGGCGCCCTGCCAGGCACTGAGCCCCGTCGCACATTGCTCGCTACTGCCTGATGGCCTGACCGCCACGCCCTGACGATTGTCGTCAGGTGTCGCGTGGTGATCCCTCGCGTCAAGGCCGCAGCTTTCCCATCCTGTTCTTCTTATGAGCGCTGGGCCCGAATGTGGTCCGGTCAAGGAGTTCCCATGACTTCCGACATCAATCCGGATGTGCCGCCACGCATCCGCTGCGAGGCGATCCCGCCGTCCTCGACGTCCCAGAACCTCGTCTGCCATCGTGCGCACGGCACTGTCCTGCGCTATCTCGGATACGGTGCTGGCCGCCCGACCGGCGACGATCCCGCGCATCTGATCGGCCTGGCGCTCGGCCATGTCCGGCAGGGTACGGGCTTGACCGGCCTCGTACCGGATACGGTCATCGGCCGATTGCAGACCCATGCCGATACAGGCAACCCGGCCTGCCGCCTGCTGCTCGACTGGCTTTCCAGCCGTAATCGCGATCTGGCGGTCTCGACTCAGCCGGATGCGGGCAGTCCGGGTTCGGCCAAGCCCCGTCCTCTTCGCCGCCTGATCCGGGAGCGTCGCCAGGCAAGACCGGGCAGTCTGAAGAAGCGATGGCCGACCAAGGGGCAACCGCCCAGCGGCAAAACGGCAATTATTGCCGCGATGACGGAGGGGCGGATCGATGAATAAGCTGTCCCGCCTGTTCCTGCGTCGCCTCGAACGCATCGCCCGGCGCGAAGCCCAGCGCAACGCCCATCTCAATGGCCTCTTGTCGTTGAAAATCGTCGAAGTGGGCGGGCACGTTCTGCGGCGCTACTCGCCAGCCTTCGAAACCGCGTCTCTTTCCGGAGACCACGACCGCGACGTGGCGTGGGTTCGTCGGAACTTCGGCGGCTACCTTCTGCCGCCGCCTCAGCAGTCCGACATTGTAACGACTGAAGGTAAGTCGCCGACATCTTTCCTGCCGTCTCTCTACCGGCTCGGTCAAGTGACAGCCAGCGATCATGTCGCGGCAATCGATCACAAACGCCGTGCCTATGCCGTCGGTCTGGTCGGGCGGGCGGGCAAGGCGCCGCTGATCAGCAACATCGTCGCGGCCCTCGTGCTGGCCCGTGCGATCGAGAACGGTCGTGTGCCGCTTGCCAGGATCGTCCGTGCTGCCGCCATGTCGGCGCCTGTCGTCGCGCTGCATGGGCCGATCGTCGGCTTTGAGCAGGCCATGCGCCGCCTCATCGAGACACCGGGCTTCGTGCCGGGCGGCGCCTTGAGCGGCATCGATGGAGAATACGTCTATGATGACGGCACCTTTGCCGGACCCGAGGGTGCAGGCCGTACGTACATTCAGTTCCTCGGACATAGCATCGCGCGCATCGCCGGCGCCACGCTTCGGCGCCGGCTGGTGAATGCGACGACGCGTGACTATCCTGTCGTTGCGATCAGCGAGAAGGCGGAGGCCATCCCGTCCGACATCGCCATTGCCGCCGACATCGGCCTTGCGGCAGGCAGGCTGGACTATCCCTTCCTCAGTGCCATGGTGGAGGCGATGCATGGTGCCAACGGTATCACGGCGCTGGAGCAATGGTCGACGGCCTACGACGCGCATTACCTGACGATCGATGATGTCGTGCTGGCGTTCCGGCCGGGGCGCTGCGCATCCCAGGTCATTGCCGTGCTGGCGTCCCTCACCGAGCGCAATCGTGTTGCCGCTCGGGAGGATGACGATGATGACGACGAACCGGCATCCAAAGGCGCTGGCAAATCATCGAAGTCGAAGCAGGATGCGAAATCGTCGGAGAAGTCCTCATCCGGAAAAGATAGCGGCGGTGGATGGAAACGCGACAAGCTGTCAGGCGCCGAGGTCATCCAGCCGGAGCCATGGGGACCGGGAGAAAACGATCGTCCGTCGCTCGTGGTCGAGACGCTCGCCGGTTACGGCAAGGCCAAGACCTGGGCGCTGGATCTGAAGGCTGATCTGGCCGATCACAGGGCGGGCGCTCTCGCCTGGTCGGACATGAGCACCAAACTTCTGCTCCATGGACCGCCCGGGACCGGAAAGACGACTTTTGCTCGGGCGCTTTGCAACAGCCTGCAGATTCCGCTGGTCGTCACATCCGTATCGACTTGGCTGCAGGGCGGGCATCTCAACGACGTCATCGACCGGATGAGCAAGACCTTCGTCGAGGCCCGGGCCATGGCGCCGGCGATCCTGTTCATCGACGAGATCGATGGCATCGGCAAGCGGCAGCCGGCCGAACGGGAATATGCCGACTATTGGAACACCATCGTTAACAAGGCGCTCGAGTTGTTGGACGGGGCGGTCAAGAGCGAGGGGTTGATCATCGTCGGCGCGACGAACCGGCCCCAGGAGATCGATGATGCGCTGAAACGCTCCGGACGCCTGGAGACGCATATCGAGATCCCCTTGCCGGATATCGCCACGCTCACGGAAATCTTCGCTCACCATCTCGGCGATGATCTCGCATCGCTGGTCGATGGAAAGGCGTCGGATGAGACCAAGGCCGATGAGGTGGGTTCCGAGGCCGCGGGGATGAGTGCCGACGAGGCAGAAGCACCCAACATCCAGGCCGATCGGGACAGCGACGAACACACCTTGAGGGACGCTCGGGAAGGAGCCGCGACATGACAATGACATCGAAGCACATTGAACCGGGTACGCTTGAAGCGGCCGTGTCCCTTCTGAAGCGGCTGGCAACGAGGGCGATGGGGCTGACCGGCGCCGATATCGAGCGGATCGTTCGCCAGGCGCGGCTGAAGGCCCGCCGCGAAAAGCGGTCGATCCGGTATGAAGATCTCGAGGATGGTATCCGGATGGACCGGCCGCAGGTGCCGTATGATTTGCGCTGGCGCTTCGCCATCCATGAGTCTGGTCACGCAGTCGTACATCATGCCTTGAGGTTGGGGCCGATCCATGGGCTCAACATCGATGCGCCCGGAGGCGGCGGCTACAGCCAGCTCGGATTCACCGCATCCGGCAGCGATACGCTGGGCTACCGTGAGGACATGCTCGCCATGCTCATGGCGGGGCGCGCCGCCGAGCAGATCGTCGTCGGCAAGGTGTCCGCCGGATCGGGTGGCTCCGATGACAGCGATCTGGCACGGGCCACGAAGATGGCGCTCGCCATGGAGCGGTCCCTCGGCTTCGGGGCGACCCAGCCGCTGCTCTACCGCGATGATAAGGACCCGACCGCCGTGCTCGATGCTAATCCCGATCTCGCAGCCCGCATCCATGCGCGCTTGGAAAAGGCATTTGCGAGGGCGGTCGAGATTGTCAATGAGAACCGCGATAAGCTTGATGCGCTCACCAACGCGCTGTTCGATGCGCAGGCTTTGGATGGCGAGGCCGTAAGACGCCTCCTCAAAGACGGTGATCGACCGCCTTCCGTGTAGACTGTGATTCGGGCGAGCATCGATTGCCGTCGGTGATTGCTCCGATGTTGAGTCAACGTCAGTTTGCCATCAAACGGGGTAAGGCGGCGCGCTTGGACAGAGGACGTTTTGGCGAGTCTCGCCGTTCGTTGAGCTAAATCAAGATCCATTGCGCGAAAACGTCTAGGGTGAGACCATATCGGACGGAAGACAGGAGTTCGCTCCGCATGACCTTGTATCGGCCTTGGTCGGACGCGGCGTCGTGGTTGCTCAGGGACCATTAGGCCTATTTGCGCAATCTCCTCGAATGCGAACGTCGGCCTTTTCGATCCGGCCGCAGGGAGAGAATGCATGGCGAATGATCCTGACCTCGAAGACCTCGCGCTGATCGACCGCTACTGGCGGGCGGCCAACTATCTTTCGGTGGGCCAGATCTACCTGATGGACAATCCGCTGCTCCGCGAGCCTTTGAAGGCGGAGCATGTGAAGCCGCGCCTTCTCGGCCACTGGGGCACGACGCCGGGCCTCAACTTCATCTATGCCCATCTCAACCGCATCATCCGGGCGCGCGACGCCGATGTCCTCTATATCTGCGGCCCCGGCCACGGCGGGCCGGGCATGGTGGCCAATACCTATCTGGAAGGCACCTATTCGCAGGTCTATCCCGAGATCGGCGAGGATGAGGCGGGGCTGAAGGCGCTGTTCCGGCAGTTCTCCTTCCCCGGCGGCATTCCGAGCCACGCGGCCCCCGAAACGCCCGGCTCCATCCATGAGGGCGGCGAACTCGGCTATGCGCTGGTGCATGCCTATGGCGCGGCCTTCGACAATCCGGGCCTCGTCGTCGCCTGCGTGGTGGGGGATGGCGAGGCCGAGACCGGCCCGCTCGCCGCCGCCTGGCATTCCAACAAGTTCCTCAGCCCCGTCAGCGACGGCACGGTGCTGCCGATCCTCCATCTCAACGGCTACAAGATCGCCAACCCGACCGTGCTGGCGCGCCTGCCGGACGAGGAGCTGGCCCATCTCTTCACCGGCTACGGCTACGACCCGATCTTCGTGGAGGGGCATGAGCCGCAGGCGATGCACAGGGCCATGGCGGCCGCGCTCGACGCCGCCTTCGACCGCATCGCGGCCATCCGCGCCGCGGTGAAGGACGAGCCCGCCCGCCGGCCGCGCTGGCCGATGATCGTGCTGCGCAGCCCCAAGGGCTGGACGGGGCCGAAGGAGGTGGACGGCAAGATGGTGGAAAACCATTGGCGCTCCCATCAGGTGCCCGTCTCCGAGTGCCGCACCAACGCCGCCCACCGCGACATCCTCGAAGCCTGGATGCGCAGCTACGATCCCGAAGACCTCTTCGATGCGGATGGCCGCCTGAAGCCGGAGCTGCGGGCGCTGGCACCCACGGGCGCGCGCCGCATGGGCGCCAGTCCGCACGCCAATGGCGGCGTCCTTCGCAAGGAGCTGCGCACGCCCGATATCGGCGCCTATGCGGTCGCCGTGGAGCGGCCCGGCGCGGTCGAGGCACAGGCGACGAAGATCCTCGGCGACTACCTGCGCGACGTGATCCGGCTGAACGCGGCGGATCGCAACTTCCGCGTCTTCGGGCCGGACGAGACGGCCTCCAACCGGCTCTCCAGCGTCTTCGAGGCGACGGACCGGGTGTGGATGGCCAAGACGCTGCAGACGGACGACCACCTCGCGCCGGAAGGCCGCGTCATGGAAGTGCTCAGCGAGCATCTGTGCCAGGGTTGGCTGGAGGGTTATCTGCTTACCGGCCGGCACGGCTTCTTCTCCTGCTACGAGGCCTTCATCCACATCGTCGATTCGATGTTCAACCAGCATGCGAAATGGCTGAAGGTGGCGCGCGAGCTGCCCTGGCGCAGCCCCGTCTCCTCGCTCAATTACCTGCTCACCTCCCATGTCTGGCGGCAGGACCACAATGGCTTTTCCCATCAGGACCCCGGCTTCATCGACCTCGTCGCCAACAAGGGGGCGGATATCGTGCGCGTCTACCTGCCGCCGGACGCCAACACGCTGCTATGGGTCGGCGACCATTGCCTGCGGACATGGAACCGCATCAACGTCATCGTGGCCGGCAAGCAGCCGGCGCCGCAATGGCTGGCGATGGACGAGGCTACCCGCCATTGCGAGGCCGGGCTCGGCATCTGGGACTGGGCGGGCACGGAAGGCGGGCTCGAACCCGACGTAGTGATGGCGGCGGCCGGCGACGTGCCGACCATGGAGACGCTCGCGGCGGTCGACCTGCTCCGCCAGGCGGTGCCCGGCCTTCGCATCCGCGTCGTCAACGTCGTGGACCTGATGGCGCTGCAATCGCCGCAGCATCACCCGCACGGCATCGACGATGCGGCCTTCGACCGGATTTTCACCCGCGACCGGCCCGTGGTCTTCGCCCATCACGGCTATCCCTATCTCATCCACCGGCTGGTCTACAAACGCACCAACCATCCGAATTTCCACGTCAGGGGCTTCATCGAGGAGGGCACGACGACCACGCCCTTCGATATGGCCGTGATGAACCGGCTCGACCGCTACCATCTTGCCATGGAGGCCATAGAGCGCCTGCCGGCCCTTGCCGCGCGCCGGCCCGGCCTCATCGCCGCGCTGGAGGCGAAGCTTGACGCGCACCATGCCTATGTGCGCGAGCACGGCGAGGACATGCCCGAGATCCGCGACTGGAAGTGGCCCTATCCGCGGCCGGAAGCGCCTTAGCGGATCGAGGAGCACATCGGGGAAGGGGAGGCAGGACATGCTGTCATTGAAATCGCTCGGCGGTGCCGGGACCGTCACCGGCTCCAAGCATCTCCTCCGTCTCGGCGAGCACCGTATCCTTGTCGATTGCGGCCTGTTCCAGGGCCTGAAGAACCTGCGCGAGCTCAACTGGGCGCCCTTGACGGTGGCGCCGCGCGACATCGACGCGGTGATCCTCACCCATGCACATCTCGACCATTGCGGATACCTGCCGCGCCTCGTGCGCGAGGGTTATCGCGGCAAGGTCCATGCGACGCCCGCCACTCGCGACGTCGCCGAACTGATCCTGATGGACAGCGGCCATCTTCAGGAGAAGGACGCCGAATTCCTCAACCGGCACAAGCTGTCGCGGCACCAGCCGGCTTTGCCGCTCTATGGCGTCGGGGATGCGCAGCGGGCGGTGGAGCATTTCTCGACCGCCGAGTTCGGTCAGAGAGTGCGGCTTGGCGGGGATGCGTCGTTCCGCTTCCATCCCGCCGGCCATATTCTCGGCGCGGCATGGGTGGAACTGGAGTGGGGTGACCGAAATATCGTCTTTTCCGGCGATATCGGCCGCTACGGCGATCCGCTGATGCGCGATCCCGCCCCTACCGTGGAGGCCGACTATATCCTCGTCGAATCCACCTACGGCAACCGCATCCACGACAGGAGCGACCCGGCCGAGGCGCTGCGGGTGGTCGCCGAGCGGACCATCGCGCGCGGCGGTACGCTCGTCATCCCGGCCTTTGCGGTCGGCCGCGCGCAGGAACTGCTCTACTATTTTTGGAAGCTGAAGCGGGCGGGGCATCTCGGCGAGATCCCGCTGTTCCTCGACAGTCCCATGGCCATCGAGGCGACCGGGCTCATGGGTCGGCACCTGCCGGACCACCGCCTCGACACGAAGACCTGCAGGGACGTCTTCTCCATCGCCCGCTGCACCGGAGACGTCGAGGCGTCGAAGGCGATCAGCGCCAGCCGCTTCCCCAAGATCGTCATCTCCGCCTCTGGCATGGCGACGGGCGGGCGCGTGCTGCATCATCTGAAAGCCTTTGCGCCCGATGCGCGCAACACGATCCTGCTCGCCGGCTTCCAGGCCGCGGGCACGCGCGGGCGCGCGCTTCAGGACGGGGCGAGGGAACTGAAGATCCACGGCTCCTGGGTGCCGGTCAATGCGGAGGTGGCGCATCTCGACATGCTCTCGGCCCATGCCGATGCCGGCGAGCTGATGCGCTGGCTCTCCACCTGCCCGCGCCCGCCGCGCAAGGTCTTCATCGTGCACGGTGAGCCGGAAGCCTCAGAGGCGCTGCGCATCCGCATCGGGCGGGAGCTCGGGTGGGAAAGCGTGGTGCCACGTCTCGACCAGGAATTCGAGCTGTGAGCCGCAAGGCCCGGCTCAGGTGAGGCGGAGGTCCTTGCGGATCAGGATGAGCGTCGGATCGTCGGGATAGGGAACGGCGAGGAAGCCCTGTTCGCGTTCCAGCTCGATGGCCTCGCGGTTCTCGCGGCTTTCCAGCGATTCCAGCGCCTCGGCGCCGCGAGCCTGCGCGTAGCGGGCCGCATGGCGCAGCATTTCCCAGGCGACGCCCTTGTGCTTGTCCTCCGCGCGTACCGAGATCGCCACCTCGGCCTTTTTCGTCGACGGGTCGCAGGCGACCATCGCCGCCGCGATGATGGTCCCGCTGTCCTCGGCGAAGGCGAGGAAGTGCTCGGTCGCGCGGTGATCGACCCGCGTCATCGCGACGAGGCGCTCATGGCTCACCTCGCGCACGCCGCCGAGGAAACGGAAGCGCAGGTCCGCGGGCGCCAGACGGGCGAAGAAATCGCCGAGCGCCGCCTCGTCCTCGGGGCGGACCGGGCGAATGCGCAGCACGAGCCCGCTACGCGTCACCAGATCGCAGCGCCAGAGGTCGGCGGCTTCTAGCGCGGCGGAGGCGTCCGCCCGCTCCGGCTGGTCATGATGAGGATCCGTCATCGCGGTTCTCCTTCGCAAGGGTCTGGATCGATACTATCATTGTGCGCCCGCCGCCGCGACCGGGCCTTGATCCGCGTCAAGGCGCCGTCCCCCGGCGGGGCTATCCTTTGCCGCGACAGACAGGACGGAGGAACAGTCCCATGAGCTACAAATCCATTCTCGTGAACCTGGATATCGACGGGCCGGCCGAGCCGGTGGTCAAGGCGGCGAGCGAGCTGGCGCAGCGCTCCGGCGCCCGCCTGATCGGCTTTTGCGCCGCCGACGCCTACCTGCCGGTGACGGGCCCCGAAGGCGTGGCGCTCGCCACCGAAGTGATGCAGCAGATGCGGGAAGACGACGAGCGCCGCTTCAAGGAGTTGCGTGCCGAATTCGAGAGGCTGGTCGCCGGCGCGGTCGAGACCGGATGGCGCCAGGCCACGGAAGGACCAACCTATGCGCTCGTGCAGATGGCGCGGACGGCAGATCTCATCGTTACCCAGGCACGGCGCGGGGCGACGACGGGCGACCGGGCGCGCGCCGCTGATCCGGGAAGCGTCGCCCTGCAGGCGGGCCGGCCGCTCCTGGTGGTGGGGGCCGGCACGGAGCAGCGCGTCGGCCGCAAGGTCGTCGTCGCCTGGAAAGACACGAAGGAGGCGCGGCGGGCGGTGTTCGATGCCGTGCCGCTGCTTCAGGATGCAAACGACGTCGTCGTCGCCACCGTCGCCTCCACGATCGACCAATGGGCCCGCGAGGGCATCGCCGACGTGGTCTCGTTCCTCGCGCGGCACGGCGTTGCGTCGCGCAGCGAGACCGTGGAGAGCCACCGGGAAAGCGAAAGCCTGGTCGAATTGATCGACAGGCACGACGCTGATCTCGTCGTATCCGGCGCCTATGGACACAGCCGTTTGAGGGAATGGGCCTTCGGCGGCGTGACGCGCTCGCTGCTCGACGAGATCCGGCTCAACCGCTTCATGTCGAACTGACAGACATCAATCGGGGCGGCCAGGAGCGGAGACATGCATATGCAGCCGGAAACGTTCTCACCGAAGACCGTGGATGCCGCGTATTGGTCTATCCCCGCCGACACGCTTCTCACCGGGCTGGAAAGCCGCGCGGACGGCCTTTCCTCCGAGGAGGCGAAGGCGCGCCTTGCCGCCTTCGGCGACAACGCGATCCATGCACGGCGCGGCTCCTCGGCCGTCGCGGCGTTCCTGCGCCAGTTCCGCAGCCCGCTCGTGCTGATCCTCATCTTCGCGGCCGGCGTCTCGCCCGTCGTCGGGGAGGGGAGCGAGGCGGCGATCATCGCCGTCATCGTACTGGCGAGCTGCATCCTCTCCTTCACGCAGGAGCACGGCGCCTCGCGCGCGATGGAGGCTCTGACCGCGCGCATCGGGCGCAAGGCCCTCGTGCTGCGCGACGGCAGGGAGACGCCGATCCCCGTCGAGGAGGTCGTGCCCGGCGACATCGTCCGGCTCTCGGCGGGAAACCTCATCCCGGCCGACGGCATCCTGCTGGAGACGCGCGAGCTCAATGTCAGCGAGGCGGCGCTGACGGGCGAAACCTTCCCGGTGGTCAAGACTGCGGGCGTCTGCCCGCCGGCGGCGACCGTCGGCCAGCGGACGAACGCGGCCTTCACCGGCACCTCCGTGCGCAGCGGGACGGCGACGATGGCCGTGGTGAAGACGGGCGGGCAGACGGAGTTCGCCGCCATCGCCGCGGCCATCGCGCATGTCGCGCCGGAGACGGAGTTCGCGCGGGGCATCCGCCGCTTCGGCTATCTCATGACGAAGATCATGCTGGTCATCGTCATCCTCGTCTTCTTCGCCAATCTCCTGCTGCACCGGCCGGCGGTGGATTCGCTGCTGTTCTCGCTGGCGCTCGCGGTGGGCCTGACGCCGGAGCTGCTGCCGGCGATCATCAGCGTGACGCTGGCGCGGGGCGCCCGCACCATGGCGGCGAACGGCGTCATCGTGCGCCGGCTGGAGGCCATCGAGAATCTCGGCAGTATGGACATCCTGTGCACGGACAAGACCGGCACCCTCACCGAGGGCGTCATCCATCTCGACGCCTGCCTCGACGTTGCCGGGGCCGAGGCGCAGGAGGTGCGGCTCTGGGCACTCCTCAACGCTACCCTTCAGACCGGTATGGCGAACCCGCTCGACGAGGCCATCGCCGCCGGTAAGCGGCCGGAAGACGACCTTGCCGGCTATATCAAGGCGGACGAGATCCCCTACGACTTCATTCGCAAGAGGCTTTCGGTCGTCGTCCGCCGGCCGGGCGAGGCGGAGGATCTCGTGATCTGCAAGGGGGCGGTGCAGACCGTCGTCGCCGCCTGCTCGTCCGTGATGGAGGCCGGCGCGACTGTTCCCCTTGACGAGGTGCAGGCTGCCAGGATCGACGAGACGGTGCGAGCCTGGAGCGGGAAGGGCTATCGCGTGCTCGGGCTCGCCGTGCAGCGTTTTGCGCGGAAGGATGCCTATCGAGCCGAGGACGAGGCGGGGCTTGCCTTTGCCGGCTTCCTGCTCTTCCTCGATCCGCCCAAGGCGGGCATGGCGGAAACGCTGAAGGCCATCGCCGTGCGCGGCATCAGGGTGAAGGTCATCACCGGCGACAACCGC
This sequence comes from Shinella zoogloeoides, assembly GCF_020883495.1. NCBI lineage: Bacteria > Pseudomonadati > Pseudomonadota > Alphaproteobacteria > Hyphomicrobiales > Rhizobiaceae > Shinella > Shinella zoogloeoides. Next base: position 3,633,858 of record NZ_CP086610.1, read on the forward strand.
CATGTCGCCGCCCATCTGGCCGAGATCGTCGGCCTGCCGCACCGCCGCATCCTGACGGGAGAGGAAGTGCACAGCCTGACGAAGGAGGCGCTCGTCCGCCGCGTCACGCAGAACGACATCTTCGCCGAGATCGACCCGAACCAGAAGGAGCGCATCATCGCGGCGCTGCGCGGGCACGGGCATGTGGTCGGCTATCTCGGCGACGGCATCAACGATGCGCCGGCCCTGCACGAGGCCGATGTCGGCATTTCCGTGGACGGCGCGGTGGACGTGGCGCGCGAGGCCGCCGACATGATCCTGCTGCAACGCGACCTCGGCGTGCTGCTGCGCGGGGTCAACGACGGGCGCAGGATTTTCGCCAACACGATGAAGTACATTTCCATCACGACCAGCGCGAATTTCGGCAACATGGTCTCGATGGCCTTCGCCTCGCTCGCCCTGCCGTTCCTGCCGTTGCTCGCGCCGCAGATCCTGCTCAACAATTTCCTGTCGGACGTGCCGTCGCTCGCCATCGCCACCGACAATGTCGACGCCGATCAGGTCCGCACGCCGCGGCGCTGGGACATCGCTTTCGTGCGCCGCTTCATGGTGACCTTCGGGCTGATCAGCTCGCTCTTCGACTTCGTGACCTTCGCCTTCCTGCTGTTTGTCGCGAGGGCAACTGCTGAACTCTTCCAGACGGGCTGGTTTGTCGAATCGCTGATTACGCAGCTTGCTATCGTATTGGTCGTGCGTACCCGGGTCTCCTTCTGGCGCAGTCGGCCGAGCAAGTTGCTCTCCGGTCTGACACTGGTCATCGGGCTCCTCGCACTTGCAATTCCCTATTTGCCGGGTATGGGCTGGTTTGGCTTCGTTGCATTGCCTTCACCGGTTCTTGGTGGCCTGGTCACGATCACGTTTGCCTACCTGGCGGCTTCGGAAACGGCAAAGCACTGGTTCTTCGCGCACGAGCGCCACCATGGCAACGCAAAGCGTAGTCTTTGACCCGCATAAGGCATGTGCGCGGCAATGGTTGATGATATCCGTAAAGGAGATCGCCATGCCGCGCTGGATCCTCACCATAGCCGGCCATCCCGATCTTGAATCAGTTGGGCGCTGCCTTCTGCCGAAGGTTGTTACCGGTGACGGGCTCGGGCAGGGACCCCAGAAAATGCCGGTCACCCTCCCTCCACATTGACGGGGATCAAGGTCGTGGCGGCACGCTTCAAACTCATCAATTCTGCCGTTTGCGGGGGCTTGAAACTTGAAAAGACGTGGGCGCCAAATGGGTAAAGGGTAGCCGTGCGGCCTGTTTCGAATGCCACTGGCTATCATTGATGTTTCTGTCGCAGCAATTGATCAATGCCTCTCAAAGAGCGCACGATCGAAGGATCGTCAGGAATACTGTAAAGGATATGTCGCCCATCGCGACGCGGGCGAACGAATCCCGCGTTACGAAGTTTCGCCAGATGCTGCGAGAGCGATGGTTGCCTGATATCGAGGTCGATCCCGATTTCTTCTACCGAGCGCTCATCACCTGTCAGCAGGTAGTCAAGAATGAGCAAGCGCTTGTCGTTTGCGAGTAGTTTCAGGAAAGCCGCAGCTTCATCCTTGTTCGGCAGCGCAAGGCAAATGCGTCGAAGGTCTGGAAGGAAGGATGGTCGATCCGGCGTGCCGGGATCGCTTTTCTCGAACTGGGTTGCCGTTCGCTGCTCCACCATCATTTCCTCCATTCGCACGACCGTTTCGCGGCTACTTGCCTCTGTTCGGCGGGCAGAACGCGTCGTGCAAAGCCTGCACGACAGTCAGGATTTCCGGTCGGACAATCGAGTAATAGACAGTCGTTCCCTCGCGCCGCGCCTCGACCAGCCCGTCCGCTCTCAACCGCATAAGTTGTTGCGACATCGGCACTTGTTCGATTGCCAGTCCTTGTCGCAGTTCGGCGACCGATCGTTCACCATCGACCAGCGCGCACAGAACGAGCAGCCGCTGGGGGTGCGACAGACTGCGCATCAATTCGGCGGCCTTTTCGGCGGCCGGTATCATTTCCTCTACATTCATACTCTTGAATTTAAAACCTTTGAATGTTAGATGCAAGCCATAAAGCCTGGAAGCGTCTGAATTGAATGGCCTCCGGCAACCAGAAGTGGGCAGACCCATCATAGAAACAGCGGAGCGAAAGCCATGACTCATATTGTCATTCTCGGCGCAGGCCTCGGTGGAATCATCATGGCCTATGAGATGAAACGCAAGCTCCGGCGTGAAGATCGCCTGACCGTCGTCAATCTCGGCTCCAGCTATTCCTTCGTTCCTTCCAATCCATGGGTCGCGGTTGGCTGGCGGCAGCCGCAGGACATAACCGTCGATCTCGTTCCCGTTCTGAAGCAGCATGGAATCGCACTCAGGCCCGAGGGAGCACGTCGGGTCCAGCCCGCGCAAAACCGCGTCGAACTCAATGACGGCTCCCTTCTCGATTATGACTTCCTGATCATTGCTACCGGCCCCGCCCTTGCCTTCGATGAGGTGCCGGGCCTGGGACCCGATGCTCATACCCAATCCATCTGCCAGATCGGCCATGCGACCCAAGCGAAGACCGCATTCGACGCACTGGTGAAACGGCCCGGTCCCATCGTCGTTGGAGCTGTGCAAGGCGCCTCCTGCTACGGTCCGGCCTACGAGTATGCCTTCATCCTCGACACGGCGCTGCGCAATGCGCGGGTGCGGGATCAGGTTCCGATAACCTTCGTCACGCCCGAGCCCTATATCGGCCATCTCGGGCTTGATGGCGTTGGCGACACCAAGGGGCTGCTCGAAAGCGCCTTGCGCGAACGTCATATCAAGTGGATCACCAATGCCCGGACGACGACGGTCGAGCCTGGCAAGCTGATCGCCGAAGAGGTCCACGACGATGGCACCGTCAAGGCAACCCACGAACTGCCCTTCGCCTTCTCGATGATGCTGCCGGCCTTCCGCGGTGTGCCGGCGATCGCTGGTATAGAAGGGCTGACCAATCCGCGCGGTTTCGTCGTCATAGACAAGCACCAGCGCAATCCGGCTTTCCCGAATGTCTTCGGCATCGGGGTCTGCGTTGCCATTCCGCCGGTCGGCAAGAGCCCGCTCGCGGTCGGCGTGCCGAAGACCGGCTTCATGATCGAATCCATGGTGACAGCGACGGCCGAAAATATTGCCGCTCTGCTGAAGGGTGAGGAGCCAAGGGCCGTCGCGACCTGGAACGCGGTCTGTCTCGCCGATTTTGGCGATGATGGCATTGCCTTCGTCGCGCAGCCGCAAATTCCTCCGCGCAACGTGAACTGGGCGTCACGCGGCAAATGGGTCCATGCCGCCAAGATCGGGTTTGAGAAATACTTCCTGCTCAAGGTGCGGCAGGGCAAGGCCGACACGTTCTACGAAAATCTCGTGCTCAACATGCTGGGCGTCGGGAAGCTGAAGGATATCCGCATCGAAACCGCCGAGTAGGTCACACCCCTCGGTTTCAAACACACTGGAGTATTCAAAATGACGATCGATCGCGCCGTATTGATGTTTGCCGGCTGCATGGTCCTGCTGTCCCTCGCGCTCGGCTTCTATGTCTCACCATGGTGGTATCTGCTGAACGTCTTCGTCGGTTTCAATCTGATCCAATCGTCGCTCACCGGGTTTTGCCCTGCGGCGATCCTGTTCAGGAAGCTCGGCTGTCCGGCGGGTGTCGCGTTCAAATAGCCGTCAGGTTTTCTTTTTAACGACCGTCGCGTGGAACGCCGGTCTTCTTTGGAAGCAATCCCTTCATGTATCGTCCGACCCCTTACCCTCGCGCGGCAATGCTCGCCCTGCTCGTGGCTTTTACGAGCCATGGCGCATACGCAGCCGACTTCATCGTGAAAACGACGACTGTTCCGAACATGAAGGCTGTGTTCGGGCAGGTCGAGAGCCGTATCGTGCTGCCGGCGCGGGTTCGCACCGGCGGCTCGGTGCGCGAACTGCGCGTCAGCCAGGGGGACGAGGTCAAGGAAGGCGACGCCATCGCTGTCATCGTCGATGACAAGCTCTCGCTCCAACTCGACGCCGCCCAGGCCAAAATCGATGCTCTCAGTTCCCAACTCGACAATACCAAATTGCAACTCGAGCGGGCGCAGCAATTGAGGGCAAGCGGCGCCGGTACGCAAGCCAGCCTCGATCAGGCCAGAATGCAGTTCGAGGTGGCGACCAATCAGGTGGTGGCGGCTCGGGCCGACAAGACCGTTATCGAACAAAGCACTCGGGAAGGCAGCGTTGTCGCGCCTGCCACAGGCCGTGTCCTGACCGTGCCGGTGACGCTCGGCTCGGTCGTCCTGCCGGGCGAGGAGATCGCGCGCATTGCTCCCGGCCCCTACTATCTGCGTCTTTCTCTGCCGGAGCGCCATGCGGCCGATATCGTGCAGGGAGCAAATGTCACAGTCGGCGAGCGCGGCCTGAAACGGTCGCCGGATCAATCCGAAACGAGGCTTCCGGGTCGGATCGTCAAGGTCTACCCAGAAATCGTCGATGGACGTGTCACCGCCGATGTCGAGGTCGCCGGCATCGGCGATTATTTCGTCAATGAGAGGACCCTCGTATCGATCCCGGTGGGCAAGCGCTCCGTGCTTGCTGTGCCGCCGGAAGCGGTGCGGACGCTGCATGGGATCGACTACGTACGTGTCGCTGGAATAGGGGGCGCGATCGATGTGGCTGTCATCATCGGCGAGCGTTTCGAAGATAACGGCCAGCCCCGCATCGAAATCCTCACCGGCCTTCATGACGGCGATCGGATCGTGCTGCCATGACGCCGCCAAGACTTAATCTCGGTCTGGCCGGTGGCTTGACCCGTGCCTTCATCGGCTCGCCGCTAACGCCGCTCTTCTTGCTGGCCGCCTTCGTCCTGGGGCTGGTTGCACTGGTATCGTTGCCGCGCGAGGAGGAGCCGCAGATCTCGGTGCCGATGGTCGATATCCGCGTACAGGCAAACGGCTTGAAGACCGAGGATGCGGTCAAGCTCGTAACCGAACCGCTCGAGACCATCGTCAAAGCGATCGACGGCGTCGAACACGTCTATTCCCAGACCGAGGATGATGGTGCGCTCGTCACGGCGCGGTTTAAGGTCGGCACCAATGCCGATGCCGCGATCCTGCGGGTGCATGAGAAGGTCCGGGCGAACATGGACCGCATCCCCGTCGGCATTCCCGATCCGCTGATCGTAGGACGCGGGATCGACGATGTGGCGATCGTCGTCGTTACGCTGCGGCCAACACAGAAGAGCGCCGGGCACTGGACCGCCAACGGGCTGACAAGGCTGGCGCGCGAGCTGCAGGTCGAGGTCGCCAAGCTGCCTGATATCGGCCTCACCTATATCGCTGGCGAGCAGCCCGAGCAGTTCGAGGTCGAGCCAGATCCGGAAAAGCTCTCGCTCTATGGCATCACCCTTCAGCAACTCGCCGCCAAGATCGAGGGGGCAAACCGTTCCTTCCGCGTCGGCACGGTGCGCGAAGGCGGCCAGCAGCGCGCGATTGTTGCCGGGCAGACGCTGCAGGAGCTCTCCGAAATTGGCAACATCCTTCTCACCGCGCGCGACGGCAGGCCCGTCTATGTGCGCGATGTCGCAAAAACGGTCCTTGCCACCTCGCCGGCGGAGGCCCGTGTCACCGATGTCCGTTCGACAGCAGATGGGCTGCAAAGGGTTCCGGCGGTTTCTCTTGCGATCGCCAAGAGGCCAGGCACCAATGCCGTGGTCATTGCCGATGATATCGTAAAGCGTCTGGAGCAGACCCGCGGCCAGATCTTTCCGAAGGATGTCGAGATGACGGTCACGCGCGATTACGGCGAGACCGCCAACGAGAAGGCGAACGAGCTCCTGTTCCATCTTGGGCTCGCAACCGTCTCGATCGTCTTCCTGGTCGCCATTGCCATCGGCTTGCGCGAGGCGATGGTGGTCGCGGTCGTCATTCCGATCACCATCCTGCTCACGCTCTTCGCGTCCTGGCTCATGGGCTATACGCTGAACCGTGTCAGCCTGTTCGCCCTGATCTTTTCGATCGGCATCCTGGTCGACGACGCCATCGTCGTCATCGAGAACATCGCCCGCCACTGGGCCATGCAGGACGGCCGATCGCGCAGCGCGGCCGCTGTCGACGCCGTTGCCGAGGTCGGCAACCCGACCATCGTCGCCACGCTGACCGTCGTGGCTGCGCTCCTTCCGATGTTGTTCGTGTCGGGGATGATGGGACCCTATATGAGCCCGATCCCGGCGAACGCCTCGGCAGCGATGCTGTTCTCTTTCTTCGTCGCGGTGATCCTTACGCCCTGGCTGATGATGAAGCTCGGCCGGAAGGAGGCAGTGCGCGGACACGCTCATGCCGCGGCCGATGGAGGGCGTCTCGGCAGAATTTACGCGATGGTCGCGCGGCCTGTCCTGCGGAGCCGCGCCCGGGCCTGGGCGTTCCTGCTGGTCGTCGGCATGGCCACGATCGCGTCGCTTGGCCTTCTCTACACCAAGCACGTCACCGTCAAGCTGCTGCCCTTCGACAACAAGACCAACCTTCAAGTGATCGTCGACCTGCCCAAGGGCTCTTCGGTCGAGGATACGGACCGGACATTGCAGCAAATGGTGGAGCGGCTGGGCGACATGCCGGAGATCGTATCCTTCCAGACCTATGCCGGAACAGCGTCACCTTTCGACTTCAATGGATTGGTGCGGCACTATTATCTGCGCGCCGAACCGCAGCAGGGCGATATCGTCGTCAACCTTCTGCCCAAAGGCTCGCGCGGCCGCGCGAGCCATGCGATCGCCCTTGATATTCGCAAGCGCCTCGAGGGCCTTGCGCTGCCGCAGGGAACAGTGGCGAAAGTGGTGGAACCGCCGCCTGGCCCGCCTGTGCTGGGGACGCTGCTGGCTGAGATATACGGACCGGACGCCGAGACGCGCCGTGCCGTCGCCGGAAAGGTTCGCGAGGCCTTCAAGAGCGTGCCCTTCATCGTCGACGTCGACGACAGCTACCACAATCAGCCGCAGCGTATGCGTGTCGCGATCGACCAGGACAATCTCGATTATTATCGGGTCGAGCAGTCCGACGTCTATGACACGTTGCGTTATCTCTATGGCGGCACCACGGTCGGCTATTCGCATCGCGGCGGCGGCCGTCAGCCGATCCCGATCCGCATCGCCCTGCCGAAGGGTGAGAAGGTGATCGACGAACGCGCGCTCACCACGCCGGTCCCGGCCAACGCGCTGCCGGCGGGCCTTGGTGTCGTCGAACTCGGCGACGTCGTGTCGGTCTCCGAGCAGCCGGCATCGTATCCTGTCTTCCGGCACAATGGCCGGGCGGCGGAGATGGTCATGGCAGAGCTTGCCGGCGCTTACGAAGCGCCGATCTACGGCATGCTCGCCGTGAACGATGCGATTTCCAAGGCGGATTGGGGCAATGTTCCGAAGCCGGTGATCGCGCTCCACGGTCAGCCCGATGACGAAACCCGCCCGATCCTGCTCTGGGATGGCGAGTGGGAGGTGACTTGGGTTACTTTCCGCGACATGGGCGCGGCGTTCATGGTGGCGATCCTCGGCATCTATATCCTTGTGGTCGCGCAGTTCGGCTCGTTCAAGCTTCCGCTGGTCATCCTGACGCCGATCCCGCTCACCTTCATCGGCATCATGCTCGGGCATTGGCTGTTCGCGGCGCCGTTCACGGCAACCTCGATGATCGGGTTCATCGCGCTTGCCGGCATCATCGTGCGCAATTCGATCCTGCTGGTGGATTTCATCCGCCATTCCGGGGGGCAGGGCAGGCCAATGGTCGATGTACTGCTTGAGGCCGGCTCCGTCCGCTTCAAGCCGATCCTGCTGACCGCGCTCGCCGCGATGATCGGCGCGGGCGTGATCCTGACCGACCCGATTTTCCAGGGGCTCGCCATCGCGCTGCTGTTCGGTCTCGTCTCCTCGACGCTTCTCACGGTGCTCGTCATTCCGGCGATCTATGTGGCGCTGAAATGATCGGCGCTTGCATAGCCTCTTGAAAAATGGTCTAAATTGTAAGATAGTAATTAATTACTATCTTTGGGGTAACCGCTGATGCCGCGCTCGACCAACCTCTCAGCTCCGGAACGACGCAGGGTGACCGTCGAGACCGTCATCGATCTGGCGGCCGAACAAAACCCTGCGGACATTACGACCGGAGCGATCGCGCAGCGCATGGGTGTGACACAAGGCGCCTTGTTCAGGCACTTCCCATCGAAGGACGCCATTCTTCAGGCGGTTATGGAGTGGGTAGCGGAGCGCCTTCTGGCGCGCATCGACAAGGCCACGTCCGCGACGTCCTCTCCGATTGACGCACTGGAAGCGGCATTCTTCGCGCATATCGAGTTCATCATGGAACATCCCGGTGTGCCCAGGATGCTGTTCGGCGAACTGCAGCGCGCGGAGCAGACCCTTGCCAAGCGAATGGCGCATACTTTGATCCAACGCTACGGCGAGCGTCTCGGGCGGCTCATCGCGGACGGCAAGGAGCAGGGTGAATTCGCCGACACGCTGGATGACAAGGCCGCCGTAGCGCTCTTCATCGGGGCGATCCAGGGTCTTGTCATGCAATCCCTGCTAGTTGGCGATGTTGCGCAGATACGTGCAATCGCCCCAGGTGTTTTTGCGTTGTATCGGCGCGCTGTCGAGGTGCCGAGATGATCGATCGGCATTCCTCGGCGACGAAATCTCCCGTTCGCTCGATCAAGACGACGCCAGCGAGGCGCGTCACCCCCATCGCAGATCATTCAATGACGCAGATTTGCCTGGAGGCAGGTCGATGAAACTGCCTTCAATGCAGCGCCGCACACTGTTGCTCATTGGCGTTGGAGCTGTGACCGCGGCCTTGTTTGGCTATGTGGTCCTGCGCTCCGGCCCTCTCGCGCCGGTGTCCGTTACGACTGCCGTCGTCGAGGCCCGTTCGATTTCACCGGCGTTGTTCGGCATTGGCACTGTCGAAGCGCGTTTCTCCTACAAGATCGGCCCCACCAGCGCGGGACGTATCGGCAGGATTCTTGTTGATGTGGGTGATCAGGTTCGATCCGGCCAGACCCTGGCCGAAATGGACCCGGTAGACCTTGATGCCCGCATCGCGGCACTTGAAGCGGCGATCGGCCGAGCGGAAGCGTCGATCAAAGTCGCCGAAGCGCAGGTGGTCGATACCAGGACGCGCAAGGATTACGCACTTGCTCAGGCGAAGCGGTATGAAGAACTCTGGAAGACCCGCGCCGTGAGTGAGGTCGCAGTCGAAACGAAGCGGCAAGAGAGCGAGGTGGCGCAGGCCGCTCTCTCGGCCGCTCAGTCCAATCTTCTCGCTTCGCAGCAGGATCTCCATCGTAACCGCGCCGACCGTGACGGTCTGGTCAAGCAGCGGGAGAACCTGGTTCTGCTTGCGCCGGTAGACGGTGTCGTTTCCGCAAGAAAAGCAGAACCGGGAACGACCGTGGTCGCAGGCCAATCGGTCGTGGAAATGATTGATCCAAAAAATCTCTGGATCAATGCCAGGTTCGATCAGATTGCCGCCACGGGCTTGCGGCAGGATTTGCCCGCCACGATCGCGCTGCGCTCACGCGCCGGCGAGGGATTACCGGGAAGCGTTGCGCGGGTGGAAGTCCTTGCGGATGCGGTGACGGAAGAAAATCTTGCAAAGGTGAACTTCGACACGCTTCCCGTGCCGCTGCCCTCAATTGGCGAGTTGGCCGAAGTATCGGTCGCCCTGCCCGAGATCGCCGCCTCGCCGACCATTCCGAATGCCGCGGTCCAGAACCTCGGCGGCAAGTTGGGTGTCTGGAAGATCGAAGGTGGGAAGATCCGGTTTACGGTTGTCCAACTGGGGGCTGCCGACCTGGAAGGAACCGTGCAGATCACGAAGGGTCTGAAAATTGGCGACGAGATTGTCGTCTACAGCGCCTCGAAATTGCTCAGCACGAGCCGCATTCGTGTCGCTGACAATCCGGCGGAGCTCCTCAAATGATCAGTCTTGCCGGACGCGACATTTTGCATTCCTGGGGGAAGTTTGTCTTCACGGGTGTCGGTCTGGGTCTGCTGATCGGTGTGACCTTCACCATGGCAGGCGTCTATCGGGGGATGGTCGATGACGGCAAGGTGCTGCTCGACAATAGTGGCGCCGATATGTGGGTTGTCCAGCAGAACACGCTCGGTCCATACGCCGAGTCCTCGAGCATCAACGATGACATTTACCGCATGATCCTGGCGATCCCCGGTGTCGAGCGAGCCGCCAACGTGACTTATCTTACAATGCAGGTCCGCAAAGGAACCTCCGACGTGCGATCCATGGTGGTGGGCGTTGCGCCAGGGGACATGGCGACACCTGGCCGACCGCCCTTCCTTGTCGCCGGGCGGCACATCACGCGCAGCCACTACGAGGCGGTTGCCGATGTCGCCACTGGTTTTTCTCTGGGAGACAGGATCGTTGTCCGAAGGAACCATTTTACCGTTGTGGGTTTGACGCGACGGACGGTGTCGTCGGGCGGCGACCCGATGGTCTTCATCCCGCTGAAGGACGCGCAGGAAGCGCAATTCCTCAAGGACAACGACTCCATTGTCCGTCAGCGCCGGCGCACTAGCGAGAATCCCGAGTTCAATCGGCCGGGCGTTCCCGGCTTGCTGGACGCCATCATCGCCTCGCAAAACAGCAACCCTTATGTAAACGCCGTTCTGGTGCGCACCAAACCGGGATACGACCAGGACCGGATCGCGACAGACATCGCGAGGTGGAAGCGACTGACGGTCTACACCCGCCCGCAGATGGAGGAGATTCTGGTCGGTAAGCTGATCGCCACCTCGGCCAAGCAGATCGGCATGTTCCTCGCGATCCTGGCCGTTGTCAGCGCAGCGATCGTCGCCTTCATCATCTACACACTGACAATGGACAAGATACGCGAGATCGCTGTGCTGAAGCTGATCGGTACCCGCAATCGCACGATCGCATCCATGATCCTGCAGCAGGCAATCGTGCTCGGGCTGATCGGCTTCGTCGTTGGCAAGATCACGGCGACCTTTGCAGCGCCGTTGTTTCCGAAATTCGTCCTTCTTCTTTCCGCCGATACGATCATCGGCGTTATCGTTGTCATCGCCATATGCGCGCTCGCCAGCATCGTCGCGATCCGGATGGCGTTGAAGGTCGACCCCGCCGAGGCGATCGGTGGCTGAGATGGGCGGCGGGATACTGATCGAGAAAATCCGCAAGCGATATGGCAGCGGCTCCACCGCCGTTGATGCCCTCAAAGACGTCAATATGCGGGTCGCGCCCGGCGAGGTCGTCGGTTTGATTGGACCGTCGGGTTCTGGGAAGAGTACCTTACTCAAAGCTCTGGGGGCGGTCATCGACCCGAGCGGTGGGCGGATGACCCTTGGTGACGAGCTGATCTATGACGATGGATGGAAGATCCGCGATCTGCGTGCGTTGAGGCGCGACAAGATCGGTTTTGTCTTCCAGGCGCCTTACCTCATTCCCTTTTTGGACGTGACCGACAATGTCGCCCTGCTTCCCATGCTTGCCGGCATCCCAAATCATGAATCACGCCAACGCGCGCGAGAGCTTCTAAAAGCACTCGATGTCGAGCACCGAGCCGATGCGATGCCATCGCAGCTCTCCGGCGGCGAGCAACAGCGCGTTGCCATCGCGCGCGGATTGGTCAACCGGCCGCCTGTCATTCTTGCCGACGAGCCGACCGCCCCGCTCGACAGTGTGCGCGCGTTGACCGTGATCCGGATCCTAAACGACATGGCCGTGAAATTCGGAACGGCGATCATCGTCGTCACGCACGACGAAAAGATCATCCCCACCTTCAGGCGCATCTACCACATCCGCGACGGGGTCACCCACGAAGAAGCAGGCGAAGGGCGCGGCTTCGAAACGGGCCCGTGAGAACGATTATCTTTCCGCTGCAACGATGGCGGTGTTTGCTGACCGGAAGCTGACGGCAATTTCTGCCGATCTTCAGTAGCCCGTCAGTCCCTCTGTGCATGATTTCCTCCATCGACAACACAGCCCAGGAGAAGAAATCATGAGAAAGACATTGGCAGTGCTTGCATTGCTCGCGGTGCTTCCGGCAACGGCTGCGTTTGCTGGAGAGGCGTGCGACGTTCCGCCTCAGAAGAGGCAATCCTTCGAAGCTCTCGGGAAGCTTGCGGGCGACTTCGGATGGACCATCGACAAGATGAAGATCGACGATGGCTGCTACGAACTTCGGGTCACTGACACCAGCGGGAACGTCCTCAAGGTGAAGATCGATCCCGCAACGCTCGAGGTCGTCGATGGCAGCGTCAAGCGCTTCGGCGATGGCAGTACCATCGGTACGTCGCCGGAGACGGAATTGGACTAGCGATGGTTGCCTTGCGAGTAGGCTTAGCCTCGAAGCTGTCTATCTGTGGGTGACACCGGGTCGTCCGGCGGGCGAGCGATCTTGGTCTTGATCGCAGACCTGCCGGGATCCGGTGATCGCCCAATGGCCGTAGACCGTGTGGTTGGCTAGTGAGGTTCCAAAGGCCGGTTGTATCTTGAATTAGTCCTTTAGTTAGAATAATTCTAAACTGAACATTTTTCTGCGTTTTCCTTCCATCACGGAATGAGGTTGCGTCGACGCAGCATCATCCCGCTGCACACACAATCACTGCTCGGAGCACCATTCATGCGCGCCCTTCACAAGGAAAATCATCTCATCGAACGGATAGGCTGGCTTCGGGCGGCTGTACTGGGTGCCAATGACGGGTTGATCTCGACGTCGAGCCTGATCGTCGGTGTCGCCGCGGCGACCAACGCCTCGCATGAGATCCTTGTTGCCGGTGTTGCCGGTCTGGTGGCCGGGGCGATGTCGATGGCGGCGGGCGAATATGTGTCGGTCAGTTCGCAGGCCGATACCGAGGAAGCCGACATGGCGCGGGAACGGCACGAGCTGGCGACGCAGCCGGAGGCCGAGTTGGCCGAACTCGCGGCAATCTACGAGCAGCGCGGCGTGGCCCCAGAGCTGGCCCGGCAGGTCGCCGAACAGATGATGGCGAAGGATGCCTTCGAAGCCCATGCGCGGGATGAACTCGGATTGGCGAGCCATGTGATGGCAAGACCGGTTCAAGCTGCGCTGACCTCGGCGGTCACGTTTGCGGCGGGTGCGGCTTTGCCGTTGATCGTCGCCCTGCTTGCGCCGGCCGGAACGGCTGCATGGACCGTGTCCCTTGCTTGCCTCATCGGTCTTGCCATCCTCGGCGCAATCGGGGCACGGGCGGGCGGCGCCAGCATCTGGAAACCGACTATCCGGGTGGTGTTCTGGGGCGCTGTCGCGATGGCCTCGACCGCATTGATCGGCTCCGTGATCGGCCGGGCGGTGTGACGATGAAACGTCTGTCGCTCGATTTCCAGACCGTCATGTCGGCAATTGCGGTCCTCGGGATGATGCTGGCCGTCGCCGGGACCTGGCCGCCGGCGGAAGGCCTTTCCATTCTAAGATCTCCCGGTCTGGCGATGGTCTATTTGGCCGGAGGGCTTCCCGCCACCTGGAGCGCCCTGACGGCGTTGTGGCGCGATCATATCCTCGACATCGATCTTCTGATGGTCGTCGCGGCCGTGGCGGCGGCGATCGTCGGGGCGCCGTTCGAAGGCGCGGTGTTGCTGACGTTGTTCAGCGTGTCGACCACGCTTGAGCACCAGGCATTGGGACGCGCGCGCAGGGCTGTTGAGGCGCTCATGGCGCTCCGGCCGGAGACGGCTTTCCGCAAAGGAGAGGACGGGACCACGGTGGAGGTTCCTGCTGCGGAGCTTGCCGTCGGCGATGTGGTGGTGCTGCGTCCGGGCGCACGCGTGCCGACCGACGGTGTGATCCTGCATGGCCGTGGCGGAATCGACGAAGCCAATATCACCGGTGAGTCGATGCCGGTCTCCAAGGAACCGGGCGAGCAGGTTTTCGAGGCGACCGTCAATCTTGACGGGGTCCTTGACGTGACCGTCACCAGGACGGTCGGCGACAGCACGATCGCGCGCATGATCCAGCTCGTCACCGAGGCGCAGGAAGCGAAGGCGCCGTCCGAGCGCTTCAGCGCGTGGTTCGGCCAGCGTTATACGGTCGGTGTCCTGCTGGGCTCCGCTCTGGCCCTTGCGGTCTTCTATTGGCTTGGCCGCGACTGGGAACAGGCCCTCTACAAGGCCGCGACACTCCTGGTCGCCGCCAGTCCCTGCGCGATCGTCATCTCAGTCCCGGCAGCGATCCTGTCGGCGCTCTCCGCCGCGGCGCGAGGCGGCGTGCTGTTCAAGGGGGGCGGTGCGCTCGAAACGCTCGCCGCTGTCGATACCTTCGCGTTCGACAAGACCGGGACCCTGACCAATGGACGTGCAGAGGTTACGCGCATTGTCGCCCTGGATGGTGAGGATCGCCGTTTCCTTTCGCTCCTTGCCGGGCTGGAAGCGCATTCCGAGCATCACATCGCTGCCGCCATCCGTCGTGAGGCCCTGGTTCATGGCGTTGAGCCGGTGGCGGTCGTGGACGTTACGTCGCATCCGAGCGCCGGCATCGTCGGCTACGATTCCTTCGGCCCGATATGGGCCGGCAACGCTCACCTCGTCGAGGACATGGGCGCCTCCGTCGATGATCCGGCGTTCCGTGAACTCGCCGACAGTTCTCAGACCGTGGTCTATCTTGGGCGCGGTGCGACCGTTCTGGGGGCGGTCAGTGTTGCGGACGAAGCAAGAGCCAGCTCAGCCCCGGCGCTGGCCGCGCTTCGCGCCGGTGGCGTCAACCGCATCGTGATGATGACCGGCGACCGCAGGCCGGTGGCCTTGCGCATCGGTACGGAACTTGGCCTTGCGCCCGGCGAGGTTCATGCCGAGATGCTGCCGCAGGACAAGGTGCTCCAGGTCGGCGACCTCGCGCGTGATGGCAAGGTCGCTTTCGTCGGCGATGGCGTCAACGATGCCGCCGCATTGGCTCGCGCCGACGTCGGCATCGCCATGGGCGCGGCGGGGTCGGACGTCGCACTGCAGGCCGCCGACGTCGCCCTGCTGTCGGAAGACATGAAGAAGCTGGCCGATGCGCACCGGCTTGCACGGCGGACGGCCGTCATCATCCGACAGAATCTCGTCCTCGCGATCGGCGCCATGCTGGTACTTGTGACCGGCGGCCTGTTCTTCGACCTGCCGCTTCCGCTCGCGGTGATCGGACACGAAGGCGGCACCGTTCTGGTCGTGCTGAATGGCCTACGCCTCCTGTCGGACCGAATCCGCGCCACCGACGGCTATCTTCACCATTCTCGTCAATATGAGTTCCAGGATCAAACGGGCAGCACGTCCGGATCGCGGGCGACCTCGCCCACCACACCATGATTGGACCCAGTGCTGATTGGGCGGCAGCCGGACCTTCCCTGTCCTAAAAACCGCAAAGGGACACCGATGCTGACTTTGACATCGCTCGGCGCGCCACCGCATCCTTATCGACTGCGGGCTGTTCCAGGGGCTCAAGAACCTGCGCGAGCTTAACTGGGAGAAGCTTCCGGTTCAGCCTGCGGCGATCGGCGCGGTCATCCTGACGCAGGCCCATCTCGACCGTTCCGGATAGTCGCCGGCATCGGATAACACATGCCTCGTCTCACTTGCGCCAGATCAAGAACGTTCCTTTGCCAATGGTGTATCAGGGGGGGAAATGAAGGATCGGATCGTGGTCAAGGCACAAGAACTACCCTCAAGTTTCCACCACGTGCGGTTGGTTCTCGCTCGCGGCAAAGACCATCCGGAGGGAGATCGGGAAGAAGGCTATGATCTTCTGGTTCCGCTCAACCACGAAGGATTCCTTGATCCGCTGGAATGGAAGAAATCTCGCGACGCCTGTCGCGTCCGATATTTTCGGGACGGTAAGACGGCCCGCATCGGGCTGTTGCGGCGCAAGCCCGGCGGGCAGTGGTATTTCGATTACGAGCTGGGTGATCGGGACGACGAGATCGGTTTCCGCCTGGGCGAGGAGTGCTTCCGTCTTGGCGAATACATCTCGGTCGGGCGGGAAGGCGCGTTTGTCACCTATCAGGTCGCGCGCGTCGAAAAGCCCTGACGCCGGGGCGAAATTGCAGAAAAGGAGAAAGAACCTTGTCGAATACACCTCACACTCTTGGCGACGAATTCCCAGACCAGATGGACGCCATTCATGCCCTGAAGGCGAAAAGCCCGGAGTTTGCGCATGTTTTGACGGAATATGACGCGGTGAACGACAAGATTCATCGGTCCGAGACACGTCTCGACGCCATTTCCGAAGCAGCCGAGGCCGATCTGCGCCGCCAGCGGCTGATGTTAAAAGACAAGATCGTGGCATCGCTCCGCAACGCGTGAGGGGACTGCGAGGCCGGGTTTTGCTGCCCCGCTTGCATTACCCGATTTCGGGGAGATCAGCGACACCACTCTCCCCGAAACCATCGCTTACAGCCGACCAGACCGACCCATCAAGGCCCGAGTGTGGCCGCATGCCCGGCCGCGATCTCCCCCTCAATTCACGAACGGCCAAGATACAGAGACGCTGCCATGCCGGCCGCAAGGCCGAGCACGCTAAGGGCGCTGACGGGCCCGCCGATCCTTGAGCCTCCGACCCATGCCGCCATCACGGCTTTGACAAGTGTATTCATGGCCACGGCGATCAGGATCGCATCTGCCGCAAGACCGGGCTCGATCGAATGCGACGCCAGGCGGGCCATGGAGATCGAAATCGCATCCACATCGGCGATGCCCGAAGCGGCGGCGGTCACCAGAACGCCCGCATTCCCGAACGACTGCTGAAGCAGATGCGACACCACCATGACCACGGTGATGAGTGTCCCCATTTTCAGGGCAGGCGCCAATTCCAGCGGGTTGGTGATCGTAAGTTCCGGCTGTTCGGAGGAGCCGCGACTTTGTAGCAGCAGGAGCCCGGCGCCGATGGCGAGCACGCCACCGCCGATGAGCAATGGCCATTTGAGATGCGGAAGCAAGCTTGGGTTCAAGGCCGTTGCCACGACTGCAACGCGGATGATCATGGTCAAGCCGGAAAGAAGCACGCCACAGGAAAGCAGCGTGCTGGACTCGGGGTGCCGGCGGGCAAGCCTTGCCAGCGTCAAGGTCGTCGCTGTCGAAGAGGCGAGCCCGCCCGCGATCGCCGTCATCAGGACGCCAAGCCGGTCCCCGAACACGCGGACGGCGACGTAGCCGGCGAAGGAGACCGCGGCGATCAGGATGGTCAGCAACCAGATCTCATATGGATTGACGGTGCCCCAGGGATCGACCGGCCTGTTCGGCAGGATCGGCAGCATGAGAAAGGTCATTGCCAGAAGCGTCAGGCCCGACCGGATCTCATTCCAGCTCAGCGACGCGACCCAACGATGCAACGGCTCGCGCAGGGCAAGCAGCACAGCCGTGGCAACAGCCCCGGCGATGGCGGCTGCAAGGTCGCCGACGACGGCAAGCGTTCCCAGCAGGAACGTGGCTATGCCGGCGACGACGGATGTCGCGCTGTAATTTCGCTCGGCCCGCGCTTCGAGCCAGTGGTAGGAGGCGAATGCCGCGGTGAACCCGAGGAAAACAAGACCGATCACGAGGCCAGAGTCGAACTGCCGGGCCAGGGCGCCGGTAATGCCGCCGGTGAGACCGGTCAGCGCGAACGTTCGTAGACCTGCCGCGCGCAGATGGTCTTCCTCGTTGCGGGTACGCCATCCACGCTCCAGGCCGATCAGCAGACCGATCGAAAGCGATACCGCAAGGCGGCTGAGCAGGGCGTCAGTGTCCATGGTCTCCCGAGTTGCCTTTCAGCATCTGGCGTCGATGTCGATGATCATTTGTCTATGAAGAACCTTGCCTCAAACCCGTCAATCCTGCCGCTTGCGGGAGATTGGAGTTCTATCCGTCCATTTGTTCCGGCAGCAATGGTCCGGGCGATGGCGAGCCCCAGGCCGGCCCCCCGCACCAGAGCCTGACCGCGCTCGAAGGGCTCGCTCAGCCGCGCAAGCACTGCGGAAGGCACGACCGGGCCGGCGTTCGTGACGCGCAGACAGCCGTCTGCCGACAAGGTGACGGCGACCGGTTCGTCCCGCACGCCATGCTTGAGGGCGTTTTCGATCAGGTTCCGGGCCAGGATGGCGAAGGCGTCGGCGTCGATGCTTGCGAATACCGGCGCGTCTGGCAGTGTCAGGTCGATGCGCCCTGCAGTCTCGGCCTGCCCGTCGAATTCGCTCACAACCATCCGCAGGATGGCGCCGATCTCGACCGGCGCCTCGGCGAGAAGGCGTCCGCCCTCGGCTCTCGCCAGTTGCATGAGTTTCTCGGTGAGGCGGGAAAGGCGCCGCAAGGCGGTCTGCATATCCTCGGCGCGCTCGCGCGTGGCGTCGTCCGGCGCTTGCGCGATCATGCGCTGCGCCTGCGCCAGTGCAGCAGCCACCGGTGTCCGCAGCTCATGGGCCGATTTGGCCGCCAGGCTGCGCTCGGCCTGCAAGGTACGCGTCAATCGGTCCAGGAGGTGGTTGACCGCTTTGGCGACGGGGCCGATCTCCGAGGGCAGGTCCTCCGCGTCGATGGGTGTCAAATCACCGCCGCCGCGCGCCTCGATCTGCGAGCGGAAGGTCCGAACCGGGGTCATGGACAGCCGGACAATGACCCAGATGCCGATCAAGCCGAGCGGGACAATGACGGCCAGCGGCAGGCTCAGCCCGAGCAACAGTCGCCCGGCGGTCATCCGGCGATGCGACAGGGGCTCCGCGATGGTGATGGTCAGATTCTGCTGGAGGGTCGCGTCGGAGTAGAGGCGGTGCGTCGGCGTCGTGGCAAAGCCCATTCCGGAAAACGGCGGGAATGCCGCGAGATCGGCGCTGTGCGATCGCAGCAGAACCTTGCCCGCGGCATCGCGCACGACATAGGTGAAATACTCGTCGTGCTGGCGGAGCGTGGCAACGCGCTGTTCGGTGTCGTCGGCATCGCGGCCGATGATCTCGATCGCCGCAAGCGGCAGGATGCGTTGCGCCGTCTCTTCGAGGGCGCTGTCGAACACCTCGTCCATTTCGTGGCGCAGCATCTGCGCGGTCACGACCGCGGCAAGTGCCCATAACACCGTTAGCCCTAGCCCCAGCCATAGCGAGAGCCGCCATTGCAGGCTCCTGGGCCGCTTCATCTTGCCGTTCCAAGACGATACCCGATGCCCCGCACCGTATCGATCGCGCCGTGGCCGAGCTTCTTGCGCAGTCTGCTGACGTGAACCTCGATCGTATTGCTCTCGACCTCTGCGCCGAATGCATAGAGCCGATCTTCGAGCTGCGCCTTGGTCATCGCGATGCCGGGCCGCTGCAGAAATGCTTCGAACAGCGCCCATTCGCGACCGGTAAGCTCAACAGGGCGCGCGCCGTGCATCACGGTCCGGGCGGCGAGATCGATGCGCAGGTCGCCGATCTCGATGAGAGGATTCGGGTTGCCGCTGTATCGCCGCGCCACCGCATTCAGCCGCGAGGAGAGTTCCGACAGATCGAACGGCTTGATCATGTAGTCGTCGGCGCCGGCATCGAGGCCCGCGATGCGGTCGGAGATCTGGTCGAGCGCCGTCAGGATGATGACCGGCGTCACGCTGCCCTCGGCTCGAAGCTTTTTGAGAAAGGCGATGCCCAATCCGTCCGGGAGCATCAGATCGAGCAGGATGAGATCGTATGCCGCGCTTTGGAGATGTTCGCGCGCCGCATCGAGCCGTGTCACCCAGTCCACCGAGTGGAGGGCGGCAACCTGCTCGCGCACGGCCTTTCCGAGGATAGCATCGTCTTCGATCAGTAGAACTCTCATCCCAGGGTCACCCGTCTCGCCATCCTCCTGCCTAGCGTCCGATGCTGTCGGTTTGCTGAAGACCGCCCCATCGCTGCTTCAGGCGTTCGTCAGGAGAGCGTGCCATGGTTCCCCCCGAAAGCGCGTTGATCAGGAACAATGAAACGATGAAACATTTGCTGGCCGCGATCCTCGTTCTGGCGTTTTCCGGTCCCGGTATCGCCAAGGCTGACGACGACGATTGCCATGTCTCGATGGATCGATGGAAGCCGCGGGAAGCGGTCGAAACAATGGCCGCCAGTCAAGGCTGGACCGTTGCCAGGATCAAGATCGATGACGGCTGTTACGAAATCCGGGGAACCGACCGGAATGGCCTGGCTTTCAAGGCCAAGGTCGATCCGGAAACCCTCGAAATCGTCAAGTTCCGGCACAGGGATCGCGATGACGACCGTCACGGATCGAGGCGTCAGCGGCCGCCAGCCTCGCAGAACGACACCGTAGGCGGAACATCCTCCAACACCCTGCTCGGGACGACCGTGCGGCCCAAGACCACCATCAAGTAGCAATCCCATCTCGCTATCGCTCAAGCGCTGCGACCGTCGCAAGGAGATCCCGCCATGCCTCATGATCCGGCCCGTTATTCCAGAAGCATGATCGTCATCCACTGGCTGACAGCCCTGCTGATCCTCGGGGCCTGGCTGACCTCGACGGGAGGCCGTCATATGGCCGAAAACCCGCCCTTGCTGCATTTCTCGTTCGGGTTGGCCGTGCTCGTCCTGGTGCTTCCGCGCTTGATCCTGCGCCTTGCGGGCGGAACCCCGGACGCGCCGCAGTCCAATGGCCGTCTCGCCCTTGCCGTCAAAGCCGGACATGTGCTGTTGTATCTGTTCCTCATTGCCCTGCCGTTGAGCGGTTGGTACGCGGCGTCGCGCCTCGGTGTTCCCGTTTCTTTCTTCGGCTTCCAGCTTCCGGCGATCACCGAGCGGGTGCAGGGCGCACCGGGCCTGATCGCGGACATTCATGAGAATGCCGGCACGATCATCCTCTACCTTGCCGGACTGCATGCCGCGATGGCGGTCTGGCACCAGTACGTCCTGCGCGACGGGACGTTGCAGCGGATGTCTCCGCGCTAACGCAGCGGCAGCCAGCCACGCGCCTGAGCGGAGCGTGGCTGGCTGCCGTCTTGTTCAGTCCCCGGAGCTTTCGCGGCTGGCCTGCCGACAGGCCGGTCGCTCCTGCATCTGCTGCGGACCTGACCGTGTCCGATGTTTCCTGACGAAGTGCTGACGGAAAATCCCGATGGCCGTCAGGCAGCCCTCAGGCGGCTTCGCCACAGTGACGAGGACGGGTCGGCGCTCTGCGACGACCCGGACACCGTTTCCTCGCAGAAGGCAAGCCGACATGAAATCGCTTCTCGCAGCTCTCGCCATGACAACCGCCCTCACGTTCCCTGGCCTCGCCATGGCCCGGCCGGTGACATTGACCACAACGCTGACCAACTATGGCGGCGACGGCGCCTATCTCGCGCTCTACGTCACCGATCCCCAGGGCAAATATGCCGGCACGCTCTGGGTCGCTGGCGGCAAGTCCAAATATTACGAGCATCTATCGGGCTGGTATCGCGCCACTGGCGGCCGCGCCGGTATCGACGGCATTACCGGCGCTAGCGTCGGTGCGGGGCGCACGCTGGAGATCTCGCTCGACCTTGCCGATGCGCTTTTCGACGCAGGTTACACGCTGCATGTCGACGCAGCCGTGGAGGACATGCGTGACAGCCCCAACGAGGTCGCCGTTCCCCTGACCACTGCGGGCACGAAGACGACCGTTCGCGGTCGACGCTACGTCTCGACCGTTGCCTACTCCTTCTAGGCGGTGGACGACATGATCCGTGTCATCCATCGCTGGCCAGGCCTTCTGGCCGCTCTTTTTCTGCTGGTCTTGAGCCTTAGCGGTGCAGCACTCTCGCTGTTTCCCGCCGCCGAACGGTTGTCCGCCCCGCAGGCCGAGGCAGGGCTTTCCGTCGGGACGCTGGCCGGACGTATCCTCGCCATCCACCCTCAAATAGAACAGATACGTCGCGCGCCCTCCGGCAAGATCACCGCCTACTGGTTTGAGGGTGGGGCGCCTCAGGCCGCCATCATCGATCCCGCAACAGGGCTGGGTGTCGCCTCCAGCGATCCGAATGCCGTCGAGCAGTGGCTTACCGGTCTGCACCGGTCGCTCTTTCTCGGTGACGGCGGGCGTATCGCAGCGGCAGTGGGCGCTGCCGCCATGCTGGTCTTGGCTGTGTCCGGCACTATGCTCGTCGCCCGCAGGGCCGGCGGCTGGCGGCGATGGTTCGCGCCGATACGCGGGCCGCTCGCCGGAAGATTGCATGTCGAGATCGCGCGCGTCGCCGTCGCAGGCCTCGTCTTGTCCTCGGCCACCGCATTGTGGATGACGGCGTCGACATTCGATCTCCTTCCCGACGCGGCCACATCTCCCGTCGCCCACATCGAGGCGAGCGGCCGGACCGGCATGGCCGCATCGCATATGGATCTGCTGAAACGGACACCGGTCACCGAACTGCGCAGCCTGGCGTTTCCCGATCCGGCCGATGCGACGGATGTCTTCACGCTGAAGACGGATCGCGGCACGGGCTATCTGGATCAGGGCACCGGCGTGCTGCTGGCTTGGAGCGACCTGACCGGATGGCAGCGTCTCTCGGAGACTATCTATATGCTGCATACCGGTCGAGGCGCGGCCACCTTGGGCCTCGTGCTCGGCATGATGGCGCTCGGCGTGCCGGCGATGGCGGGCACCGGCCTCATCCTGTGGCTGGCGGGTCGGCGCGGGCGGCCACGGATTCACGGCAATGTAACGGCTGGACGTGCGGAAACGATCCTGCTTGTCGGCAGCGAGAGCGGCAGCACATGGAGCTTCGCTGCGACACTGCACGCCGCGCTGACGAAGCTCGGGCAGGCGGTTCACACCGCGCCGATGTCGTCATTCGATCCTGAACGCTACCGGCATGCCCGGCGCGTTCTCATTCTTGCGGCAACCTATGGCGATGGCGATGCGCCCGCTTCGGCGCGGGGGTTTCTCGATCGCCTGCAAACCCTGCCGGTAGAGCCAACCATTCCGATCGCCGTGCTCGGCTTCGGTGACCGCAGCTTCCCGGCCTACTGCGCTTTTGCCCAGGTCGTTGCGAGGGCCGCCGAGGCGCGAGGGTGGAGCACGCTCATCCCATACGAAACCGTCGACCGGCAGTCGCCGCAGGATTTTGCCCGTTGGGGACGATCGCTGGGCGAGGCAATAGGGATCGGGCTGGAGCTTGTCCATCGGCCAGCCTTGCTGGCGGCCTCCCCATTGACCCTCGTTTCGCGACGCGAATACGGCGCGGAGGTGCAAGCTCCGACAGTGATCCTGCGGTTCGTGCTGCCCAAAGTCCGGTTCTGGCATCGGTTGGCCGGGCGTGGCTTCGGTCGATATTCGGCAGGCGATCTTCTCGGCGTGCTGCCCGAGGGCTCGTCCGTTCCACGGTTCTACTCGCTGGCTTCGGGACGGCGCGATGGCTTCATCGAGATCGTCGTGAAGAAGCATCCGGCGGGGCTCTGTTCCGGGCAGCTCTTCAATCTGGAGCCAGGATGTGCCGTTCGCGCATTCATCCGAACCAATCCCGGCTTCCATGCCGGCAGGAGCAGGATACCGTTGATCCTGATCGGAGCTGGAACAGGGATAGGGCCGCTGGCGGGCTTCGTGCGCGCCAATGCGCGTCGCCGTCCGATCCACCTGTTCTTCGGAATGCGTCATCCTGCCAGCGATTTCCTCTACAAGGACGAACTGACGCGCTGGCATCGCGAAGGGCGCCTTCACCGGCTCGTCGGGGCCTGCTCGCGCGGGCGGATGCCGCGCTATGTCCAGCACGCTCTTCTTGAGGATGCCGCCCAGATCGCAGCCCTGATCCGCAGCGGCGCGCGCATCATGGTCTGTGGTGGGCGGGATATGGCCGTCGGCGTTTCGGCGGCGCTTGCCGAGATTCTCGCGCCGGTAGGGTTGACGCCGGCCCTGCTCAAGGCGGAGGGACGCTATGTCGAAGACGTCTACTGATCCGATGAGGCACGCGCTCAACGGACCGACCATGGGAACGCGCTGGTCCGCGCTGTTCTACACGGAGGCAGGGTTCGATCCGGAGCCGGTTCGACACGCTCTTCAGGCGGAAATGGACGAGGTGGACGCGCAGATGTCCACCTGGAAGCCCGACAGCGCTCTGATGAGGTTGAACGCCGGTCCCGTCGGCGACTGGATCGATGTGCCGGCGCGTCTGGCAGACGTTCTGCATCTTGCGCTCGAAATCGGCCGTGCGTCGGGCGGAGCTTTCGATATCGGCGTGGGCGATGCGGTCGTTGCCTGGGGTTTTGGCCCGCAAGCGGCCGACCGGGCCCTGATCCGGAAGGCACTCGCGACATCGCGCCAACCCGCCCATGTGGCGCTCGAGCTCGATCCTGTTCGCGCGGCGGTGCGCAAGCGCGCGCCGATCACGATCGACCTCAACGGCATTGCCAAGGGATATGGCGTCGACCGGCTGGTCGCGATCCTCGGGCGCTTCGGCATAATTTCCGGCCTCGTGGGAATTGACGGCGAGATGAGGGCGCTCGGTCTGCGCCCCGATGGTGAACCGTGGAACATTGCCGTAGAAGGTCCCGACGCGGCCCGTCGAGCGCCGCACTCCGTCCTCGCCTTGCAGGAGGCTGCGGTCGCCACCTCTGGCGATTACCGGCATTGGACTGTCGTGAACGGTCGCCGTCTCTCGCACACCATGAATCCGCGCCGCGGTGCGCCGCTACTGTCGTCGCCCGCTTCGGTCACGGTCGTCGCGCGAACCTGCGCTGAAGCCGATGCCTGGGCGACCGCGTTGACGGTTCTCGGTCCGACGTCCGGGACCGAGCTTGCCCAGCACCTTGGCCTAGACGTGCTGTTTCTTCTGCGAGACGCCTCGGGCGGAGTCCGGCCGATAGCGACAGGACCTCTTTTTTCGGCAGGCCGGGAGACCTGTCGAAGGGTTCCTGAGGTTTATGGGCAAAGTTTGAAGCAATCGCACAATTCGGACTGACAGGACCGGAAAATGGCCGTGCCTCCTGGTGGTGGCTGGACTTTGGCCAGCTATTCTTGTCAATCGACGTTGTAACGGGACCCCGTATCGGCTTCCAAATTCCATTCAACCCAAGATTTCATATCGCGACAGTTGATGTGGAGAATGCGCCAGAACGTGAGAGGCGCGGATTTGCACGCTAACCTATGGAAATTTATCAAGTTTAATTTCTGATCTCTCTGCTGTTTATTTCATCACAGGTTGCTTAATGTAGGAATTTCTTAACCGCCGTAGCTCCTACGACTTTACTCAGACCATGAAGTCGGCCCGGATCATAGCAACCCACAATTGGTGGGACCGATAGGTTGGAAGATTGCGGGTTTAGGCAAATGCTGATACGCTGGGGTACCGTAAGGACATGCTTGCCATGCTCATGGCGGGGCGCGCCGCCCAGCAGATCGTGGTCGGCAAGGTGTCCGCCGGGTCCGCTGGTTCGGACGAAAGCGGTCTCGCCAGGGCAACGAAGATGGCGCTCGCCATGGAGCGTTCCCTCGGCTTCGGTGCGATTCAGCCGCTGCTCTACCGCGATGACAAGGACCCGACCGCCGTGCTCGACGGTAATCCCGATCTCGCAGCCCGCATCCATGCGGGATTGGAAAGGGCATTTGCGAGGGCGGTCGAAATCATCAGTGAGAACCGCGACAAGCTCGACGCGCTCACCACGGCGCTGTTCGATGCGCAGGCTTTGGATGGCGAGGCGGTGAAGGGGCTGCTCAAATACGGTGATCGTGGGCCAGAATAACAGTAGATTCGGATTTGAATTGTGTTCTTGGGATAGTCGACGGTTGCTATGGCGATGTGTCGGTGCTGGCCGGTATCCGGCTGGGGTAGAGGTATATTTGCGCCTTTATTATGGTCCTTCAGTCTAAAGTTGTGACACTTCAAAGCCGACAGTCTGCTCAATTTGCAAGTGCGCGCCGTCCGGCAGAGCGGGCAGCATTTCTCCATCTGCATTACCGGAGATATCTGATGCTTAGCAGGAGTAGAGGCATCGCCAAAGCGCAGAAGGATAATCCCCCGAGGTGCTGGTATCCAAGAACGCCAAATACGCCACCGAGTGCGAAGAAGACAATCGTGACGAGGTGGAGTTTCAAGCGCAGCACGATGGCCAGCCTGTCGGAGCTGGAATTGTTTCCCAGAAGCATGGCGATGCCCACCCCGATATCGGTTGCTACACCCGAAACGTGGGTCGTTCTTACGCGACTGCCGGAAATCCGCGTCGATGCCGCATTCTGCAATCCCATGGTCAGGCTCAACAGGCCCACCACCAGCACACCATTCGGGGAGCGTGCGCTCAGGGTGATGAAAAGCCCGACAAGCATCAGAAGCGCGGCTTCGACGATCAATGTGAGGGCGTAGATGTTACGACGTAGCTGCCGCTTGCCGACTTCGATGAGACACGAGGCGATGAAGGCACCAAGGATGAACATCACGACGATCGTCAGGAATCCCAGTGCCAGGTCGGACCGGGAGACTGCGAGGAAATCGGAGGCCATCGAGACATTGCCGGTCATGTTGGCTGAGAAATAGCGGTAGCCAAGGTAGCCGGCACTGTTCACGCCGCCTGCGACGAACGCCAGAATTGAAGCCAGCATCAGGTCTGTTGCCGGAGTCCTCTTGTCGCCTTCTTGGATGAGCATTTCGATTTTACATTGCTATGGATGCGGTGGGGAACGAACCGCGTGTCGTTTCTGTAGGGCAGGATGCAACGCCGAAGCGCGAGAGTCGATGGGGGGCGTCCATCTGCGTGACGGTTTGCATCATGTATGAGCGAACAGAAGCTCGGCTTCCAGCCCGCTATCGGCCTTTCTGTTCCGCAGCATAAAACCGATGCGATAGACATCGACGATTTCACGAACGATGGAGAGACCGAGGCCAGAGCCGGGGGATGCCATGTCAAGACGCCAGCCGCGGCGGGTGAGATTGCCGAGTTCTTGCTCCGGCACGCCCGGACCGTCGTCCGAGATCGTCAGACGCAGGCCGTCTTCGTTGCGCTTCCAGCGCACGCGAATTTCGGCCGTCGCCCATTTGACGGCATTTTCGAGCAGGTTGCCGATGAGTTCGCGAAAGTCGGCTGGGTCCATGGGCACGGTCTCGGTGTTTGGGCCGTCGATCTCGAACCGCAGCCGCTCGCCGGAAGGGGAGCGCTTGAGGATGCGCACAAGTTCGCCGACGATCATGGCTACGTCGGCGTCCGAGCGGCGCAGGTCCGCGCTGGCGGCGATGCGGGCAAGCGCCAGTTCCCGTTCCACATGATTACGCATGACGGACGCCAGGTGCTCCAGTTCGTCCGCCATGGCCGCCTCACCCTTGTCGCGCAGAGTGAGGACATCGTTCGAGAGCACCGTCAGCGGCGTGCGCAGGCCGTGGGCGAGGTCGGCCGCGCGCTTCCTCGCCTTGCCCATCATCGCTTCCTGCGTATCCAGAAGCGCATTGACTGCCGCCACGGTGCTCTGGAATTCACTGGGATAGGCGCCGGTCAACTGGTTGGCACGCCGCTCGCGGATGCGCACGATCCCTTCGTTCAGCGCCGCCAGCGGCCGCAGCCCGAGGGTGAGCTGCAGGATCGACGCGACGACGAGGAAGACGCCGAGCCCGGCGACGGCCGGCAGGATGTCGCGGATGAAGGCGGCTCTGGCCTCCTCCAGCGTTTGCGCGTCGATGGCGACCGCGATGCGCAGCGCGCGTTTCCCCTCCGGTGCAGCGACCTGCACGAGCCGCTCGAGGACGATCAATGAACTTCCGGCCGGGCCGGGCAGCAGGTAGCGATGAACCGCGCCCTCGGCGTGCCTGTCCATGGGCAGGGCAAGGGCCGTGTCGAACAGCGACAGCGAGCGGACGGTCTGCCCCCGCGCATCGTCGACGATCTGCCAGTAAAGCCCGCCATAGGGCGTGGCGAAGCGCTGGTCGAGCGGGCTTTCCGGGCGCTGGAGCGTGCCGTCGGCGGCAAAGGACAGCGCGCCGGCCAGCGTGTTGATATGGCTGGTCAGCTCCGCATCGATGCGGTTGCGGATGTTGCTGGAGAAGAGCGAGACCAGCAAGGTGACGGTCAGTGTCAGCGCGAGGCTCACGGTCAACGCGGAAATCAGCAGGAGGCGGCTGCGAATGGAGGTTGGCCATCTCATGCGGCGGCGATCCGGTAGCCGTAGCCGCGGCGCGTCTCGATGAAAGCCTTGCCCAGCTTGCGCCGCAGCCGGCCGATCAGCACCTCCACCGAATTGCTGTCGCGGTCGAAATCCTGGGCGTAGAGCTGCTCGGTCAGTTCCTGCTGGCTGACATGGCGCTCGCGGTTCTGGAGCAGATGGTGCAGGCAGCGATATTCGAGCGGCGTCAGGTCGACCGGCCGGTCCCCAAGCGTCACCGATTTGACGCGCGGGTCCAGGTGTAGGCCGCCGGCGCTGAGGACGGGGCTCGGCTCGCCGGCATAGCGGCGCAGGATAGCGCGCAGGCGGGCGAGGACTTCCGCGATCTGGAAGGGCTTGGCGAGATAGTCGTCCGCCCCGGCATCGATGCCTTCCACGCGCTCTTCCCAATTGCCGCGCGCCGTCAGGATGAGGACGGGGAAGCGGCGCCCGTCCTTGCGCCAGCGTTTCAGGATCGTCATGCCATCCATGGAGGGGAGGCCGAGATCGAGGATGGCGGCGGCGAAATCCTCGCTGTCGCCGCGATACCAGCCGTCTTCGCCGTCGCGGGCATGGTCCACGACATAGCCCGCCCGCTCCAGATGGGCGATGAGATCGCGGGCGATCAGCCGGTCGTCTTCAACGAGCAGGATGCGCATCATTCGTTCTCGACTTCGAGGATCGTGCCGCTCGCTGCGTCGATCTCTATTTCGACGAGCTGCCCTTCGGGCGACAGAACCTTGAATTTGTAGAGGAAGATCCCGTGCTTCCGGCGTGGTTCCACGCGGACGATATCGCCCCGGAAACGCCGGCTGACGATGTCGCGCAACTCGGAAAACGGTTTGATCGCGCCCTTCTCGACCGCCTCCTGAACGGCGTCGAGGGTGCGTCCGTCCGCGTCGTCCCCCTCATCGTCTGCATGAGCGATTGCGCCGGCCGAAAGGAGCCCGGCAAGGGAAAGGGTGATGACGGACATGAAGAGCACACGCATGTTCGAAGCCTAGCACGGCGAGGCTGAAATTTTGCTGACATTTCCCGTCAGCCATCGCTCAGCCACGGCTGCCTATGGTGCGTCCAGCGTCGGGGCAGGGTGCTCCGGCCGGCCACAAGGAGAAATTCCATGAAGACAATTCTTCTCGCAACCGCCCTTCTCGGCCTTTTTGCCGCCGGTGCGGCCCGTGCCGAAGATGAGGGCAAGAGCTGCGACGTGCCGAAGGACAAATGGATGACCGAGGATGCCATGAAGGACAAGGCCAAGGCGATGGGCCTCGACGTCCGGCGGATAAAGGTCGAGAACGGCTGCTACGAAGTCTATGCGATCGATGCCAAGGGCGCCAAGGTCGAGACGATCTTCAATCCGCAGACCGGCGAGCCGGTCGGCTCGGAAGGAGCGGAATGATGGCGCCACTCTCCCGAACCAGCGGGGCGGGGGAAAGCGTCAAGGTGTGGGACCCGCTCGTGCGGGTCTTTCACTGGTCGCTGGTCTGCCTCTTCGTTTTCTCCTTCGTCACCGGCGACGAATGGAAGAAGGCCCATATCCTCTCCGGCTATGCCATCGCCGGGCTGATCGCCTTGCGCCTGGTCTGGGGGCTGCTGGGGCCGCATCACGCCCGCTTCGCCAATTTCCTCTATGCCCCTACGACGATTCTCGCGTTCCTCCGTGACAGCCTCGCCTTCCGCGCCAAGCGGTATCTCGGCCACAATCCGGCGGGGGGCGCCATGGTCGTTCTGTTGCTCGCGGCGGTGTCCGGCATCGTGACCACCGGCTATATGATGACCACGGATGCCTATTGGGGTGTCGGCTGGGTGGAGGATGTCCATAAGGCCCTTGTCTATTCGACCATCGGGCTGGTCGCCCTGCATATCGCCGGCGTTGTTCTAGCCAGCGTCGAGCACCGGGAAAACCTCGTTCGCGCCATGGTGACGGGAAGAAAGCGCCGCGAAGATTGATGTGCTGCCGTCTCTATGGCATACATTTAGAATAATTCTAAATCCATTGCCTGAAGTCGTGTAACCACAGCCGATCTGCTGAAATCGGAGATGCCATGCGCGCCGTCCACAGGGAAAGCCAACTCATCGAACGTATCGGCTGGCTCCGCGCGGCGGTGCTGGGTGCCAATGACGGGCTGATCTCGACGTCGAGCCTCATCGTCGGTGTCGCGGCGGCGACCGCTGCATCGCAGGAAATCCTCGTCGCCGGTGTCGCCGGGCTGGTGGCCGGCGCGATGTCGATGGCGCGGTGCTGTTGACGCTGTTAAGCGTGTCGACGACGCTTGAGCACCAGGCGCTCGGCCGTGCGCGCCGCGCCGTCGAGGCGCTGATGGCGCTTCGTCCCGAAACGGCGTTCCGCTGGCAGGCCGATGGCTCGGTGCTGGAGGTTCCCGCAGCGGAGCTTGTCGTCGGGGATGTCGTGATCCTGCGGCCCGGCGCCCGCGTGCCGGCCGATGGCGTCATCCTGCAGGGACGCGGCGGTATCGACGAGGCCAATATCACCGGTGAATCCATGCCCGTTTCCAAAGAGCCGGGCCAGCAGGTGTTCGAGGCCACCGTCAATCTGGACGGCATTCTGGAAGTGGCGGTCGCAAGAACGATCGGCGACAGCACGATCGCCCGCATGATCCGGCTGGTCACGGAAGCCCAGGAGGCCAAGGCCCCCTCCGAGCGTTTCAGCGCCTGGTTCGGACAGCGCTATATCGTCGCGGTGCTCCTCGGCGCCGCTCTAGCCTTCGCCGTTTTCTACGGGGTGGAGCGCGATTGGGAGCAGGCGCTCTATCGGGCCGCGACGCTGCTGGTCGCGGCCAGCCCCTGTGCGATCGTCATATCGGTGCCTGCAGCGATCCTGTCTGCGCTCTCGGCGGCGCGCTCGAAACACTGGCCGCCGTCGATATCTTCGCCTTCGACAAGACCGGCACCCTCACCAACGGCCGGGCGGCCGTGACGCGGATCGTCGCGCTGGACGCGGACGAATGCGGCTTCCTGTCGTTGCTCGCCGGGCTCGAAGCCCATTCCGAGCATCATGTCGCGGCGGCCATACGCCGGGAGGCGGCTGCACGTGGCATCGCGCCGGCGCATGTCGTGGATGTCAGCGCGCGCCCAAGCGCAGGGATCGTCGGGTCGGATGCGCTTGGTGTCCTCTGGGCCGGCAATCTTCATCTCGTTCGGGACATGGGGGCGTCCGTCGACCACGCCCGGCTTCGGGAACTGACCGACAGCGCCGAGACCGTCGTCTATCTGGGACGTGGACCGACCGTTCTCGGCGCCGTCGGCGTGGCGGACGAGGCGAGGGCGAGCTCGGCCCCGGCGCTCGCCGCGCTGCGGGCCGGCGGCGTGTGCCGCATCGTCATGATGACCGGAGACCGCCGGCCGGTGGCCTTGCGGATCGGCGCGCTGCTCGGCCTTGCTCCCGACGAGATTCATGCCGAAATGCTGCCGCAAGACAAGGTGCGTCATGTGGGGGAACTGGCGGGTGGCGGCACCGTGGCCTTCGTCGGCGACGGTGTCAATGACGCGGCCGCTCTTGCCCGCGCCGATGTCGGCATCGCCATGGGCGCGGCCGGCTCGGAGGTCGCCCTTCAGGCCGCCGATGTCGCCCTCTTGTCGGAAGACATGAAGAAGCTGGCCGATGCGCAGCATCTGGCGCGCCGGACCGCCGCGATCATCCGGCAGAACCTCGTCGTCGCGATCTGCGCCATGCTGGTGCTGGTAACGGGCGGGTTGTTCTTCGATCTGCCTCTGCCTCTGCCTCTGCCGCTGGCGGTGGTCGGACATGAAGGCGGGACCGTGCTCGTGGTCCTCAACGGCTTCCGCTGTTGTCGGATCCGATCCGGCGGCCAGTGGACAGGGCCGCATCCGTCCGTGCGCCGGAGGATGGGTTGGAGACGTCGCCACCGGTTGCGGCCACGTCGTCGGCCGACACGCCGGTGTAGGCGCCGGTCGCGTTCCGCGGATCAACAGGAAAGAAAGCGGGTGCGCGTGTTCTCTTCGAGAAGCAGGCCCGTGATTCCGCCGAACACCCATTCCCGCAGGCGGCTATGACCATAGGCGCCGGTGACGACGATATCGGCGTCGCTTTCGTCGACGAATTGCAGAAAGCCGATCGTTTCGTCGGCGCTTTTGATCATCTGCGGCCTGGCCTTCACATTGTGCCGGGCGAGATAGGAAACGATATCGGAGAGGCTCTGCCTCTCGGCCGGCGCGGGCTCCGGGGAAACGGAGACGACGGCGACGTCATAGGCGACCGAGAGCAGGGGAAGCGCATCCGCAATCGCGCGGCGGGCCTCGCGGGTGTCCTTCCAGCCGATGACGATCTTTCGTGTCGCAATCGTGTCGCAGTCGCTCCCGACCACCAGAAGAGGCCGGCCGGCACGCAGGACGACGGTCGCCGGGTCCGCGCGGTCTCCGGCCGCCATCAGCACCAGATCGGCGACACGGGCGGCCGCCACGACCGCCTCGGTCGGCGCCATCGTTTCGCCGCGCCATTCCGCCTCGATCCTGTTTGCCGCCAGATGGAGGAACGTGGCGCGAGCCTCCTCCATGCGCTCTGCGAGCGTTCCGGCGGCGCAAAGCCCTATGAGCCGAGCACCCGAGCGAGACGCCAGATCGACCGCGGCCTCCGTGATCGGCTCGACCGGCCGCTCGATATCGAGATTGACGAGAATGGATTGATAAAACACGCGTACATTCCTTCCGTTCCAGGCAAGCGGTCGGAAGCATAGCGCCGATAACGCGGCATATATTGATCCTGGTCAAGTGTTGCGCGGGGCCTCGCCATCGAGGACCGGATCAGCCGCCCCGTCCTGCCTCCAGCAATGCCTTGCCGTGGATCGCAAGCATGCGTTCCTCGTTCGCCGGGACGATCAAGGTCCGGAACGGCCGCAGGAATTCCAGCCGGGCGAGGATCGCATCGCGAACCGGTCCCGCATTTTCCCCGACGCCCCCCGTGAAGACGACGGCGTCGAGTCCACCCATGGACACTGCCATCATGGCCGCGAACTGCGCTACCTTCAGGGCAAAATAGTCGAGGGCGAAGCCGGCGCGCGGATCCGCGCTTTCGAGCAGGGCCTTCACGTCGTTGCTGAGGCCGGACAGGCCCTTCAGGCCGGAGCGCTCGTAGAGCGCATGTTCCACATCGTCGATGCCCATGCCGAGATTGCGCAGCATGTAGGTGACCGCGCCGGGATCGATCGCACCGGTGCGGCTCCCCATCGGCAGACCGTCGAGCGCGGTCATGCCCATGGTCGTGTCGACGCTTGCGCCGTCCTTCAGGGCACACAGGCTTGCGCCATTGCCGAGATGCCCGACCACGACCCGGCCGCGCGCAAGATCGGGGTGTTCACTTGCGAGCACGCGGGCAATCCACTCGTAGGACAGGCCGTGGAATCCGTAGCGGCGGATGCCCCGATCCCGCAGCGTCGCATCGACGGCGAAGACCTGGAAGAGCGGTGCATGGCCGGCGTGGAAGGCGGTATCGAAACAGGCGATGTCCGGGGCGTCCGACAGGCGGTCCGACGCCGCGATGCCCGCGAGATTGTAGGGCTGGTGCAATGGCGCGAGGGGCGCCAGCGCCGCAAGCCGATCGAGAATCCCGGGCGTGACGACGACAGGCGCGACGAAATCGGCGCCGCCATGCACGATCCGGTGTACCGTCGCCACCATGCGCCATGCGTCGTCGTATCGGTCGATGAGGTCGATCACCGCGGCCATGGCGGTCTCGTGGTCGTTCGCTGCAAGCGCCCTGTCGACATGGACATCGCTTGCCACGACCGTCGCGCTCAGCCTGGCCTCGGTGCCGATGCCGGTGACCTTGCCCTTGGCGAGCTTGTCGAGTGCCTCATAGCCGAAAACTTCGAATTTCAGGCTCGACGAACCGGTATTGAGAACGAGCAGGACGTCAGTCATTTGATGCGGCCCTTGGCGCGGGCATCCGCGAGGAGGCAGGCAAGCGCGCAGGACAGGAGGCGCGTGCGCTGGTCGTCGGCCCGGCTTGTCAGAACGATGGGGACGCGGGCGCCCAGCACGATGCCGGCCGCCTCAGCGCTGCCAAGAAACGTGAGCTGCTTCGCCAGCATGTTGCCGGCCTCGATATCGGGAACGAGAAGGATGTCAGCATCGCCGGCGACGGCCGATTCTATGCCCTTCTCCCGTGCTGCCTGCGGGCTGATCGCATTGTCGAAGGCAAGCGGCCCGTCGATCAGGCAGCCGGTGATCTGCCGGCGGTCCGCCATCTTGCAGAGTGCTGCGGCGTCGAGGGTCGCCTGCATCTTGGGATTGACCGTTTCCACCGCCGCGAGAGCGGCGACCTTCGGCGCGCGCGCCTCGCCGAACACCACGCGCCAGAGATCGACCGCGTTCTGGACGATATCCGCCTTCACCGCGAGATCGGGCAGGATGTTGACGGCGGCATCGGTGATCATGAACGGTTTCGGATAGGATGCGATGCTCATGAGGTAGCAGTGCGAGATGCGCCGCTCCGTGCGCAGCCCCGCGCCGGCCTTCACGATCTCGCCCAGAAGCTCGTCCGTATGCAGCGAACCCTTCATGAAGGCACCCACATGGCCGCTCGCGGCCAGTTCCGCCGCCTTGGCCGCCGCCGCATGGCTGTGCTCGGTATCGACGATCTCCCACCCCGCGATATCGACCCCGGCCTCTCTGGCCGCGTCGGTTATCCGCGCCGCCGGGCCGATGAGCACCGGCGTTACCAGATCTTCCTGCACCGCCTCGAAGCTGGCGGCAATGACATTGGCCTTTACCGGATGCACGATCGCGATACGGGTGGGCGGCAGCGCACGGCAAAGGGTGAGGATCGCATCTGTCTGTCGGCTCATGGAATGTTTCCCTGGAACTCTATGGAAAGAGCAAACCCTGCGTAGGAACGGTAATCTTCACGATGGTCCCAATGGAGGCAAGAGGTGTTCTACCCCTGTCGCGCCGCGCCATTCTGGTATTTGGCGGATGAACCGTGCCGGGCTCTGGATAAGAAGCGATTGCAACCATGGGCGCTTGGATTTTGATGGTTCCGTTGGTGGGGGCTAACGGGCCGTATTGACCGCAACGGCTGTTGGTCGGCGGGCACACCGGCATGTATGTGATGGCACTTGCGTCTCCCGATCGACGGATTCCAACGTCAAGTTTTGCAAGCGCAGGCTTCGGTCAGCATTCTGGCTGTGGCACGAGGCATGACGTTCGCGCATCCGACATGAGCGAAGCCCTTCAAATCGACCGCAACGATACACGCTTCTCAAGCTCGGCCGCCTGTTCCTTGCGCTCACTGTAGCGGTCGGTGAGGTAGGCGGAGGCGTCGCGCGTGAGGACGGTGAACTTCACCAGCTCCTCACAGACATCCACCACCCGGTCGTAGTAGGACGAGGGCTTCATCCGGCCATCGGCGTCGAACTCCTGATAGGCTTTGGCGACCGAGGATTGGTTCGGGATGGTGACCATCCGCATCCAGCGGCCGAGAATGCGCATCTGGTTCACGGCATTGAAGGACTGGCTGCCGCCCGAGACCTGCATGACGGCGAGGGTTTTGCCCTGCGTCGGCCGGACCGATCCTACCGAGAGTGGAATCCAGTCGATCTGGGACTTCATGATGCCGGTCATCGCGCCATGGCGTTCCGGGCTCACCCAGACCTGCCCTTCCGACCATTGCGAAAGATCGCGCAATTCTTGCACTTTCGGATGACTTACCGGCGCTTCGTCAGGCAGCGGCAGACCCCTTGGGTCAAACATGCGAACCTCACATCCGAGCCGTTCGAGCAGCCGGCGGGCCTCGAATGCGAGCAGGCGGCTATAGGATATCTCGCGCAACGAACCGTAGAGGATCAGGATGCGCGGCCTGTGCGTCGAGAATGCCGGACGCAGGGCGTCGAGATCGGTCGAGTGCAGGTGATCGCCCTGCAATGCGGGAAATGTGTCAGGCAATGCGCTTTCCTTCCTGATCGAGAACCTGTTCACCGTCCTCCTTGAAGAACGGCTCCTTGAAGGTGTCGGGCAGAATGTCGAGTACCGCTTCAGACGGGCGGGCGAGCCGGGTGCCGAGCGGTGTCACGACGAAGGGGCGATTGATCAGGATCGGCGTTGCGATCATCGCGTCGAGCAACTGCTCGTCAGTCAGGTCTGGGTTGTCCAGACCGAGTTCGGCATAAGGCGTGCCTTTCTCGCGAATAGCTTCCCGAACGTTCAAGCCAGCGTCCGCGATCATCGTCGCAAGCTGCTCGCGCGTCGGCGGCTGCTGCAAATACTCGATGACAACAGGTTCGATGCCGGCAGCGCGGATCAGCGCCAGCGTGTTGCGGGACGTCCCGCAGGCGGGGTTGTGATAGATGGTCGCGTCCATGGTCAGTGCTTTTCGGTGGCGGTGGTTCTGGAAACAGCGGGGGCGGCCTCGTACCAGTCCTTCGAACGGTTCACGATCCAGACGACCGAGAGCATGACCGGAACCTCGATGAGAACGCCGACGACGGTGGCGAGTGCCGCGCCGGACTGGAAGCCGAACAGGCTGATGGCGGCGGCAACCGCGAGTTCGAAGAAATTGCTGGCGCCGATCAGAGCCGATGGCCCGGCAACGCAATGCCGCTCGCCGGTCATCCGATTGAGCAGATAAGCGAGCCCGGAGTTCAAATAGACTTGGATCAGGATCGGCACGGCGAGCAAGCCGATGACGGCGGGCTGGGCGATGATCTGCTCGCCCTGAAAAGCGAAGAGCAGAACCAGCGTCGCCAGCAGCGCCACCAGTGAGATCGGCTGCAGCTTCGCCAGCACGCCAGCCAGCCTCCGCGTCGTTCCGTCAGCCGAGAGCCGGCGGCGGATGAACTGTGCGATAATAACGGGCAGGATGATATAGAGGGCGACGGAGAGAACGAGCGTATCCCACGGCACGGTGATGGCGGAGAGGCCGAGCAGCAGGCCGACGATCGGAGCAAAGGCGACGACCATGATGGCATCGTTCAACGCGACCTGAGACAGCGTGAACAATGGCTCCCCGCGCGTCAGGTTGCTCCAGACGAACACCATAGCGGTACAGGGAGCCGCGGCGAGAATGATTAGTCCCGCAATGTAGGAGTCGATCTGGTCGGCAGGCAGGTAGGGGCGGAATAGCCAGCCGATGAAAAGCCAGCCGAGCAGCGCCATGGAGAACGGCTTGACAGCCCAGTTGATGAACAAGGTCACGCCGATACCGCGCCAGTAGGTGCCGACCTGCGCCAGAGACCGGAAATCGATCTTGAGCAGCATCGGAATGATCATCAGCCAGATCAGAATCGCGACGGGAATGTTCACCTTGGCAACCTCGGCCGCGCCGATGATCTGAAAGAGACCGGGCATGAGATGGCCGAGGGCGACACCGGCAATGATGCACAGGAACACCCAGATGGTCAGATAGCGCTCGAACGTGGACATCAGGCGGACTTTCCCTGCGGCGACGTCGCGCCTTCCATCGCACCGATCTGGCGAAGCTTCGTCTCAAGCGCCATGTGATCGATGGATGCCAGCGGCAGGCTGACGAACGCGGCAATCCGGTTCTTGAGGAAACGCGCGGCTTGAGCGAAGGCACGCTGGATCTCGACGTCCGAGCCCGTGACGGCGGCAGGGTCCTCGACACCCCAATGGGCGGTCATCGGATGGCCGATCCAGACCGGGCAGGCTTCACCGGCGGCGCTGTCGCAGACGGTGAAGATGAAATCCATCTGCGGCGCGCCGGGTTCCGCGAATACGTCCCAGCTCTTCGAGGAGAAACCCGTCGATGGATAGCCCAACGCTTCCAGCTCCTTCAGGGCATGCGGATTGACTTCGCCCTTGGGCTGGCTGCCGGCGGAGAAGGCTTTGAATCGTCCGCCGCCCTCCTTGTTGAGGATGGATTCGGCGAGAATAGAACGAGCGGAATTGCCCGTGCAGAGGAACAGCACGTTGTAGGTCTTATCGGTCATGGTCGTGGTCCGTGGTTAGGTCGGCGGCTTGATAAGCCTCATGATGGTCGCCGATGATGGGCAGATGGAGGAAAGCTGGCGGGTCGCCAGCACGGCTGCGGGAACGCTGTTCCGCTGGACTTCAGAAATCCGATGCGCGTGAAGAACGGTGCTGCACTCGTCGTGGCAAGGAAGACGTCGCCGGCATGGTCGAGACCCGCCACCGCCCGCTCGACCAAAGCGCTCCCCAGTCCTTGCCCTCGATGATCGGGAAGCACGACGACCGAACGGAGGAGAAAATCGTCGCCGCAGCGCTCGACACCGATGAAACCGACAGCCCTGCCATCCGATGACTGCGCCCTGAAGAAGGTGCGGCCGTGATCCTCGATGTCATCAGTTGGCAGATGCGCGTCCGTCAAGGCTGCCTTGAGGTCAGCGTCGTTGCCCTCAATCCGCTCCAACCTGATCGCGCTCATGACAGCTTCGCCTCCGGGGCGCAGCAGGGCGTCAACTCGGCGATGAGCGGGGCGCAAAGCTCCGTCGATCCGCCACAGCAGTCTTTCAGGAGGAATAGCGTCAGCTCACGCAGGCCGTTGAGGTTTGCCCGGTAGATGATCGACCGCCTCTGCCGCTCGCTCGTCACCAAGCCTGCCCGCGAAAGCGTTGCGAGATGCGCCGACATGGTGTTTTGCGGTACGTCGATGAGGCGGGCGAGCTCACCGGCCGGGATGCCGTCGGGTTCGTGCCGGACAAGAAGGCGGAAGGTCTCCAGTCGCGTGGTCTGTGCCAAGGCGCCGAGCGCCGCAATTGCTGTGTTGTTATCCATATATCCAGATTATCGGATATATTGAGATTGTCAATCGCGGGCGGAGATTAACGTCGTGTACCCTTCTCGGACATGGCGACCACAAAGTCGCCAAGGGAGCTGATCCCCCATGCAAAGCGAATAGTCTCACGCATCGTCTTTTCCTTCCAGGTTCGGCGTCGGTCGAACATAGAAGTCGATGTAATCTTCTGAAGGGCGATGAGACATCCTTGTTTGGATTATAGGCGTTCGCGGAGGATTTCGTAAGGTGCCTTTCCATTGAAAGCGCCATGCGGCCTTGCAAGGTTGTAGAACCTCTCCCATTCGCTGAGCTTTTGAACGAGGTCGGTGTCGTCTGTATATGACAAAAGCTGGTAGAACTCTTGATCATCAGTGCGGTGTGACCGTTCGACTTTTCCATTTAGTTGGGGCGACGCTGGCTTGATATAGGCGTGCCGGATGCCCTGGTCTTCGACGTGCCAGTGGAATTTGGCCTGGAACTCGTGCCCATTATCGGTGCGCACTTCGCGAATGCGGAACGGGAATTTGGCGATTACGGTGTCGATGAAGTCTATGGCGTTGGCCTGGGTGTGGCGATCATAGACCTTCAAGGCCCGGATGCGGGTGGCATCGTCGATTGCCGTGTATTGGAAGCGCTTGACGACCTTGCCGTCAACGCCTTCAAATTTCAGGAATTTTACGTCGACCTATATCTGATGCCCCGGCACGCGCTGCTCGTATCTCTGGGTATGGATTTTCCTAACACGCGTACCGCCGGGAAGCCGACTAAGCCCGTTCCGCTTCAGAATTCTATAGATGCAGGCGTCAGAGATGGTGATGGCATGGTACCGGCTCATATACCAGGAAATGCGCATCGGGCCGAGATGATATCTGGTGCGCAGATGCAAGACTTTCTCGATGATTTCTGCAGGCTTCTGGTTAGCGGGATTTTTTGGTGCGGAGGATCGGTTCTCAAGCCCGGCCTCGCCATAGCGCTCGAAAGCCGATTTCCATCGATAGAAACTGGCTCTGCCAATACCGAAATAGCGGCAGGTTTGCGATACGTCACCGTGACGCTCGGCATGTTGAAGAACGCGCAGCTTATGTGAAACTTCCCGTCGGAATGTCATCATCGCGATTATCCTCGTGATCGAAAGTCAAAAACAAGGATGTCTCGAAGGTCCCTACTTTTCTACACGCCAGAACTACGACTATAATAGTCGTTCTTGGCTTATTTTGCGAGCCAAAAGGCGCTGCTGGTTCCGTCGCTAGGGAGCGATCCAGTGAAACTGATTCGGTCGTTCTGAATGAAGGCCCCGACCTTTGGGTCGGGGCCTTGCGGGGGAGCCTCAGTCGGCGCGCCTGCCGTTGGGGCGGGACCAGATTAGCGAGAAGGTATCTTCGCCCTCGTCGTCGAAGAGGTTGGCGTAGATCGGGGCGTTGAAGCTCGGATCGTCGAGCTTGAGGCCCAGATAGTCGCGACCCTCGTTGGAGCGCTTGGACCAGGCGGCGCCGATCTCGGCGCGGCCGACCAGGACCCGGTGGCTGGGGGCGTTCTCGCCGGCGGCGCGCTGGTCGGGGACGATGCGCACGTTCTTGGCCTGGACGCTGAGGGTGACGATGTCGCCGGTGAACTCGTTCGAGCCGGTCTTCTTAAAGGTGCCGATGGTCGCCATTGTAAATCTCCGTTTTCCGTTCCCGAGCCCGCACCATGCGGTCTCGATGGCGATCGGCAGGCCGGAGGCGATCGACGGCGCACCCCTTGCTCAGGGTCCCCGGCGCAGTTGCGCGCTGGGGGTGAGAATGGGGCTAGACAGCCAAGGAGGGCTTTCTTGTTGCGCGCGGAATGACGGCGCAGCCGGCAGGGGAAGAAAGTTTGACGCGGCTGTTGCGGCATAGGCGATCGAGGCGAAGCCGGTCTTCAGCCAGATCAGGCCATTGGAGAGACCGTTTGGAGCGATCGAGGCACGGTCAGACAACGGAGAAAATGGTGCCCTCCCGCACCGAAAAGCCGGCGCCACGGCAGGGTTCAGCGGCTTCGTCTCCTCCCGCCAAGCCAACGTTGCTGCCTCCTGACCTCCCGTCGCCCTGAAAGAGATCGCCGCGCCGAATGTCCGGTGCCCCGCCAAGACATGGCTCTGCCCATACGGCGCTTCAGGGAGGTAATCGAGAACTACATAGGACTCTATTTCGTGGTGTAGCCGCCATTGACGAGAATCGTCTGGCCCGTCATCCACCAGCCGTCAGAGACCATGAAGCGAATATACGGGACGATGTCCTCAATGTCGGTGAGGCCGGTCTTCGAGTATCCCGACAGAGCTGCGGCGGTCTTATGGTAGGCGACGGCATCGGCGCCTTCGGCCGGATAGAAGAACGGCGTATCCATCGGACCTGGACCAATTGCCGTCACTGAGATGCCACGCTCGCCGAACTCCTTGGAGGCTGCGCGGGTAAAGTGTTCGACCGGAGCCTTGGTGCCGGCATAGCTAGAATAGAAGGGCGTGAAGGCGCCGAGCAAAGAGGTGACGACCGTCTCCAGCTTGCCGTTGTCGTTCAGGTGCTTGCCGGCTTCCTTGATGAAGAAGAAGGCCGTCTTGGAGTTGACGGCGCTCATCCCGTCATATTCGGCCTCGCTGATCTCGACGATGGGCTTCTTCAGTACCTTGCCGACGGTGTTGATGGCGATGTCCGGACGGCCGATGGCGGCGACAGCATCGGCGAACAGTTTCTCGACGGCCCCGGCGCTGGTCAGGTCGGCCTGGAAGGCCACCGCTTCCGCGCCCGCAGCCTTGACGGCGGCAACGGTCGCATCGGCATCCGCCTTGCTGGCGGCGCTGTTGTAGTGGATCGCAATGGCTTTCGCGCCATGGGCGGCGAGATCGCGGGCGATCAGTCCGCCGAGGTTCTTCGCCCCTCCGGCGATGATGACGGTTTTGCCTTTGATGCTGTGATCGGTCATGGACGGCCTCCTTTGCCGGGCTGCAATCGCACCGGCGACCGCTTTTGTTGAGCAACCATATCCGCTAGGATTGGCCAATAAAGCTGATCATTCTGACATTACTTGTCAGAAAATCAGCACAATTGGAGTTCTGACTGTTTGGACCGCGTCGATCTGTTCCGCATGTTTGTGCGTGTCGTTGAATGTGCGAGTTTCACCCGCGCGGCCGACACGCTGGGCGTTCCGCGGTCCTCCGTATCGGCCGGCATTCAGGAATTGGAGGGACGGGTTGGGGCGCGGCTGCTACACCGCACGACCCGCAAGGTCTCCCCGACACAGGACGGCATCGCCTTCTATGAGCGCTGCCAGCGGGTCATCGCCGACGTCGAGGATACGGAAAATCTTTTCCGGCAGACCGCCGCCAAACCGTCGGGCAAGCTGCGGGTCGATGTCCCGGGGCGGATCGGGCGTCTGATCATCGCGCCGGCTCTGCCCGGCTTCCTCGACAAATTTCCCGAGATCGACATCGACCTCGGCGTCACCGACCGCGCGGTGAACCTGGTCGAAGACAGC
Organism: Shinella zoogloeoides; assembly: GCF_020883495.1. NCBI lineage: Bacteria > Pseudomonadati > Pseudomonadota > Alphaproteobacteria > Hyphomicrobiales > Rhizobiaceae > Shinella > Shinella zoogloeoides. The sequence goes on from NZ_CP086610.1 coordinate 3,676,083, forward strand.
ATCGACTGTGTGCTGCGTGTGGGGCCGCTCAACGACTCAGGCCTGATCGCGCGGCCTATTGGAAAGTTGCTACTGATCAACGTCGTCAGCCCAGCCTATGTGACGCGGCATGGCACGCCAGGCTCTCCTGAAGATCTGGGAGATCACTGGGCGGTCAATTATGCTTCTCCGACCAGCGGCCGTGTTGAGGATTGGGAGTGGCTGGAGCAAGGGAAGCTGCATCGGGTTCCGTTGCGCGGGCGGGTCACTGTCAACAGCGCCGAGGCCTACATCGCCTGTTGCCTCGCAGGCCTCGGCATGATCCAGATCCCAGCCTATGACGTGAAACAGCATCTTGAGGCGGGAGAATTGGTCGAGGTGATGCCCGGCCATCGAGCCGAGCTGATGCCTATGACGTTACTCTATCCCCACCGCCAGCACCTTTCACACCGGCTGCAGGTATTTGCCGATTGGCTTGAGACGCTGCTGAAGGACAAGCTCTTATGAAGAGCAAAAGCCACCCGGGATCCGAAACGCCTGCGCTCAAGCGGTCCGGATGACCGAAGCGTCCTCGCCGATCATGCGTTAGAGGCAGTTTTTGCAGACGTCAGGATTACCGATCGGGCCAGACGCGACTGGCAAAGATCATGGTGAGGCCGAACGCAGCGATCCTGATGAATTGCACGTTCATCTTCACAAAGGCCAACGACTGACCGGCGGGTTCCTAACCCCAGCTCCCGGCCGCCAGCCATTTGAGCGCGGACAGGCTTGGCATGAACAGATATTCGCCGCCCTTCATGACATTGAAAGTCTGCACACCGTCGATGCGCTTGCGCGCCGGCGCCTGCGGGATCGTGAACCGGCCATCATCCTCATGCAGGCCAACGATCGGATCGCGCTCTTCGCCAAGGTCGACGAAATTGCCTCGGTTGATCCACTCCTGCTGCATGAACTCGATCGTGTCGTAGGCACGCGCGCTGATGAAGATGAAGAACAGGCCGCGATCGCCGTTGGCATCGTCCTCAGGCCCCACATCCTCGGAATAAACCGGCCCGAAGGTCGAGGAACGGCGAATGATGCGGTGGATGTTGACGTCGGTGAGCAGCGTCAACTCGGAATCGCGGGGATTGAGCCGTCGCATATGGCAGCCGAGCGGCACGACGCGGCCTTTGGGATCGTCCTTGAAGGTGAAGTCGTTGTTGCGCTGCGGATCGGCGCCGAGGTCGGGATCGTCGTGATCGTGCGCCAGCGTCAAGGGTGCGCCGGAGCGCCAGCGCCCGAACATCTTGGCGGCAAGGCGCTCGCGTTCCTCCGGCGTGTCGCCATGTGCCTTGAGGAAGGCGTTGAAGCAACCGACCCGGCTGTTATACTTGCGCATTACGACGAAGGTGCCGTTCCTTCCGAGAACCGCAGGCTCGGGCATGCCGAGCGGCTGGCCGTTCTCGCTCTCATAGCCGAGGATGAATTCGCCGGCCTTGATCGGCCGCTCCTCGCCTGGCAGCGGATCAACGCCGCTGCCCTCCACTGCGGGCTGGGAGATCGAATCCCGGAATCCGAACGGGTTTTTCGCGCCGTCCGGCGCGCCGAAGCGATGCTCGCCGAGCAAGGTGACGCCGCTGCTCCGGTCGAGTTCGGTGCGCGCCGTCGCCAGCGCCTTGTCGAGCGCATCATCGTCGACCGCGTAGATGGTCAGCGCGAGATGGCAGTTGCCCGGCTTGAACACGTCTTCCCAGTTTTCCGGCGCGTTGGGTCCGAAGTCGCGAAGCTGCTCCGCGCGTGCGGCCATGCCCTGCTGGAACGGGAGCGGAAAGGTCTTGAGCTGGGCGTCGGGAACGCCGAGCGCCTTCAGACCCTCGAAGCTGAGCGCAGCGCCGATCCAGAAATCGAGATCCTCGCTCCAATTGTCGGCCGAAGCGATATGCGGTGCCAGCCGGCCGAGAAGATTGCGGGCTCCCGCTGCCTCGTCGAAATGGAGCATGGCGTGAACGCCGACATAGGGTTCCGGCCGGCTTCTGAGGATCAGCGCCTGGATGTCCTGCAGGTCGAGCGTGACGCTATCCCGCGAGAAGTGCTCTTTTAGTTTCTGAAGGATCGCCATGGCTCAGCCCACCTTGTCCAGGAATTCGTTGACGGCATGTTCGAGCCGTTGGAGCCGGCGCACATCGACGACGGTGACCTGCGGATTGGCGACGAACCAGCCGGCGGCGGTGATCTGATGCTCGGCGATGAAGTCCTTGACCTCGGGGCTGGCGATGCCCGGCCAGCCCTCGACCGAGGCGAAGATCAGGTCCATCAGATCGGGGATCTTGGTGGCGAAGTCGTTGATATAGGTGTCCCAGTCGCCGTCATAGGCGGTGGCGAACAGGATGCGGGTGTCGTTGTCGAAGAACACGAACCGCATGTTGTGCAGCGTGCCGACCTTCTGCGCCCCGTCGAAATTGCCGTTCACCAGCCCGAATATGCGTTTCAGCCGATCCGCGCCGCCGGGCTTGAGGTTGGCGATGGCGGTGAGCTCGGAGACATTGCCGGACTGCGCGCCGACGCGACCGGCCGAGCCGGCTGTGCCCTTGAGGTCGGGATTATGCTTCGTCACCATCTGCTCGAGGGCGAGCTTGGCGAGCTGTGGCGCATCGCCAACCACTTCCTCGATGCGGCGGCGGATGGCCTGCAAGCGGGTTTCATCGATCTGCGGGGTTTCTTCGGTCTCGGCCATGGCTGGCCTCCTTTCGTGATTGCGTGTGACGATCGGATCGTCAGTCCGGAATGACGTCGATGCTCGCCGGCTCGACGCGCGGTTGCGCGTTCATTTCGTGGCGGTAGCGGGTGGATCGTTCATAGGCGGCGATGCGCACGCGCATGATCGAGCCGAGTGGCTGATGATCGCGGATACCGTGCCAGGGATTGAACGACAGCACATCATCGCCGTAGACGCGCCGCGCCGGCGAATAGGCCTCCTGTGGCGGGATGCGCAGGGTCGCGATCGGCTGGTGCGGCGAAAGGTCTTCCGGCCAGAGCACGGCGGCGTCCTCGACCGGCATCCTGTCGAGATCGGCACAGAGCTGAGCACGGAGCTGATACTCTGCGCCTTGCTCGCGGAAATGTTCAACCACCAGATCGCGCATGGTGGAATCCTCAACCGCGCCGACATCCTTGCCGGTCAGTGCACGGACGTTGTCGGAGAACGGCGCGGCACTGATCTTGGCGATATGGTCGCCGAAGCGGATCGCCGCCATCGAATGATAGGTTTCGCCCAGCAGATGGTTATTGTCGCGAGCGAGCCCGCGCAGCGTGGCGCCGGGCTCGACGCCGACCGCTTCGACTGCCGCCTCCACGCCGCGCGCGACCCCAGCCATCGCTCGCTGGAGAAAGGCCGGGTTCTGGGCATTCTTCTCCAGAAGGCTGATGAGCTGGCGATATTTACCGATCGTGCCGAAGCTCAAGGTCGGGATGTTGACGAGCAGGAAATCCTGGTTGTGGCCCTGGTCTTCGGGGAGAAGCCGCTCGCCATCGACACCGATCACCTTGATCGCCATGCCACGCGGCGCGGGAATGGTATCGGAGTGGATGTCGCCCGGCGCCGAAGAGAGGCGGATCACCACCGGATAGTTGGCGGGTCGGGCGAACAAGCCCTGGCGCAGATGCGAGGGCAGTTCGTGAACGATCAGTTCGCCCTTCAGGAACCCATGGCTTTTGGCATGGGCGTCGCGCACGGCGTGGCGATGACGCTCGAAGGCCCGCCGGTTGGTGGTGGCCATGATCTCGAGGATCTCGGCGGTCAGCCGCTCCTCGTCCTCGCCGAGAACCTCCACGTCCGGGGAATAGCCAATGTAGGTTTGAGCCAAGAGCGCTCCTTCACACTGAGATTTCGTTGCCCAGGAACGATTTCGAGTCGAAATCGCCGTTGATTTAGGATATCAGTTGATATCTGGTTTCACTGAGAACGCGGAACCTCCGAAAAGGTTTCGCACGTCTCGCCCGTTGGTTGGAGAACGAACCCATGCCGCTTACGCGCAAGGACACGCAGCGCCAGACGCGGGACCGGCTGATCGCGGCCGCGCATTCCTCGATTATCGAGGAGGGGGTCGCTGCCATGTCGATTCGCAACATCTGCAGCGCCGCAGGGCATTCGCAGGGCGCCTTCTACTCGAACTTCGCCAGCAAGGATGATCTGCTGGTCGAGATCCTGCAAAGCCATATCCAGGACGAGGTCACACTGCTTCGCGACCTGGTCGCGCACTGCTCCGGCGACGATATCGAGGCGACGCTGCAGGTGCTGGCCGCGCGGCTCGCGAAGTTGGCCGACGAGGCACAATGGTCACTGCTCTCGATCGAATTGCAGCTCCATGCCCGGCGCGATCCGGCTTTCGCCGAGCGGCACCGGGAGGGCAAGGCGGCCTGCTATCGGATGTTCAGTGAGCTCGTCGCCGATCTGACGCAACGCTTCGCACTTCGTCCGGCCTTGCCGCCGATGCAGACCGGTATCGGTCTTTACGCGCTCTGGATGGGACTGGCGGTGCAGGGCGATGTCGAAGGCGCCATGCCGCGCGACGAGATGCTCGTCGGCTTCTTCCGCGCCATGGCAGGACTGGGTTCGTCGCATGAGGAGCAGGCGTATTCGTGAGCGGGATCGTGTCAGATCGTCGACGCATCGGCTGCGATGAGCACGGACACCCACTCGTCGGCGAGGTGGATGAGCATCGGCGCTTCCATATCCGCTTCCGCGCCCGGGACGCCGACATCGACGAACTCGGCCATGTCAACAATGCGGTCTGGGTGACCTGGATTCAGGATGCGTCGGTGGCGCATTGGCTGACGGCCGCGCGGCCGCAGGATCGCGACCGGTTCGTCGCGGTCGTGCTGCGCCATGAGGTCGACTATCGCGGCAATGTCCGGGCGGGAGACGAGGTCAGTGCGATCACCTGGGTCGTCCGAGCGCCGCGGGGTGCCCGCTATGCACGATGTGTCGAATTCCATGCCGAAGACGGCCGGACGATCGTCGCCTCGCTGACCCAATGGGCCCTGGTCGATCGGGAAACCGGCAAGCTGGCCCGCGTCCCGGTGGAGGTGGCGGCTCCGTTTCTAAGTGACGATACCGCGCAGAAGGAAATTGGATGAGCGATATCAGGAAAGTGGCGGTTCTCGGCACGGGAGTCCTCGGGAGCCAGATCGCCTTCCAGACGGCCTATAGCGGCTTCGATGTTGTCGCCTACGACATCAGCGAGGAAGCGCTCGAACAGGCGCGCGCACGGCTGGCGGCGCTCGTCGAAACCTACACGAACGAGGTGTCGGGCGCGGCTGGCGGCAAGGCGGCCGGGGCGCTCAAGCGGATCGCTCTGCTGAGCGATCTCGGCGCGGCCGTCGCGGACGCGGACCTCGTGATCGAGGCGGTTCCGGAGGTTCTTTCGATCAAGCAGGCGCTCTACGAGAAACTGGCGGGGCTCGCGCCGGACAGGACGATCTTCGCCACCAATAGCTCGACCCTGCTGCCGAGCGACCTGAAGGCTTACACCGGCCGACCGGACCGGTTTCTGGCGCTGCACTTCGCCAACAGCATCTGGAAGTTCAACACCGCCGAGGTGATGGGCACGGACGACACCGATCCGGCCGTGTTCGATGCCCTGATCGCCTTCGCCTCCGCCATCGGCATGGTGCCGATCCCGGTGCGCAAGGAGAAAGCGGGTTACGTCCTCAATTCGCTTTTGGTGCCGCTCCTGAACGCGGCCGCCGATCTGGCGGCCGGCGGCTATGCCGAGCCGGAAGATGTCGACAAGGTCTGGCGGATCGCCACCGGCGCGCCGATGGGGCCGTTCCAGATCTACGACATCATCGGATTGAACACCCCCTACAACATCCTCTCGCATGGCGACGAGCATGCTCAGTCGCTCGCCGCCTGGCTGAAGGAAAACTACATCGACAAGGGCAGGCTCGGCATCGCCTCGGGCGAAGGCTTCTACAGCTACAAGCCCTCCGCAGACTGATCCCAACAAGAAGAACAGGAGTTCGCCATGCACTATAGCAGCGGAAACTATGAAGCCTTCGTGCGTCCCCGCAAGCCCGAGGGCGCCGACAAGAAGACGGCCTGGTTTGTCGGTTCGGGGCTGGCGGGGCTTGCCGGCGCGGCCTTCCTGATCCGCGACGGCGGCGTTTCCGGCGACCGCATCACCATCCTTGAAGAGCTGGAAATCCCTGGTGGCGCGCTCGATGGTCTGGACGTGCCCGAAAAGGGCTTCGTCATTCGCGGCGGCCGCGAAATGGAAGAACATTTCGAGTGCCTGTGGGACCTTTATCGCTCGATCCCCTCGCTGGAGATCGAGGACGCCAGCGTGCTCGACGAGTTCTACCGGCTCAACAAGGACGATCCCAACTTTTCGCTCCAGCGCACGACGCAGAACCAGGGCCAGGACGTGCCCGACAAAGCGCTGTTGACGCTAAACGACAAGGCCCAGAAGGACCTGCTCTCGGTCTTCCTCGCGACGCGCGAGGAGATGGAGAACAAGCGTATCAACGAGGTCTTCGGCGAAGACTTCCTCAAAAGCAATTTCTGGCTCTACTGGCGCACCATGTTCGCCTTCGAGGAATGGCATTCCGCGCTGGAGATGAAGCTCTACCTGCACCGCTTCATCCATCATATCGGCAGTCTCGCCGACTTCTCCTCGCTCAAGTTCAACCGCTATAACCAGTATGAATCGATGGTCCTGCCGCTGGTGAAGTGGCTGACCGATCACGGCGTCACGTTCCGCTACGGCGTCGAGGTCACCGATGTCGATTTCGACATCCAGCCCGGCCGCAAGCAAGCGACCCGCATTCACTGGAAAGAGCGCGGCGTCGAAGGCGGCGTCGATCTCGGGCCAGACGATCTCGTCTTCATCACGATCGGCTCGCTGACCGAGAATTCCGACAATGGCGACCACAGGACGCCGGCGAAGCTCAATGAAGGACCGGCGCCGGCCTGGGACCTGTGGCGCCGCATCGCCGCGAAGGATCCGGCCTTCGGCCGCCCCGACGTGTTCGGCGCCCATATCCCGGAGACGAAATGGGCCTCCGCCTCCATCACTGCCCTCGACGCCCGCATTCCGGCCTATGTCGAGAAGATCACCAAGCGGAACCCCTTTACCGGCAAGATCGTCTCCGCCGGTATCGTCACGGTGAAGGACTCGGCGTGGCTGCTGAGCTGGACGGTTCATCGCCAGCCGCATTTCAAGAAGCAGCCCAAAGATCAGATGATCGCCTGGTTCTACGCGCTCTTTGTCGATTGCCCCGGCGACTTCGTGAAGAAGCCGATGCAGGAATGCACCGGTGAGGAGATCACCCAGGAATGGCTCTATCACCTCGGCGTGCCGGTCGAGGACATTCCCGAACTCGCGGCATCCGGCGCCAGCACCGTTCCCACGATGATGCCCTATATTACCGCCTTCTTCATGCCGCGCCAGGCGGGTGACCGGCCGGACGTGGTGCCGGAGGGCGCGGTCAACTTCGCCTTCATCGGCCAGTTCGCGGAATCGAAGCAGCGGGACTGCATCTTCACCACGGAATATTCGGTGAGAACCCCGATGGAGGCCGTCTACACGCTGATGAATGTCGAGCGCGGCGTGCCGGAGGTCTTCAACTCGACCTATGATATTCGTACACTTCTTGCTGCGATCGGTCCGCTGCGGGACGGCAAGGGCATCGATCTTCCCGGACCGGCCTTCCTGCGCAAGCTGCTGATGAAGAAGCTCGAAGGCACGGAGATCGCCAAGCTGCTCGAAGAGTTCCATCTGATCGAGGAGTGAACAAAGACCGGAAGGCACGCGCGGCGTGTGAAAGGTGATGAATGGCCGACGACGATCAGAAGAGCGAACGCGCCGCCGAGGTGACTGGGGCGCACGGCCATCATCACCATCATGAGCCGGACGGCGAAACGCCGTCCGGTCACGTCGACCATGATCCGGTCTGTGGCATGGTGGTCGATCCCGCCAGGACCGCTCACAAGGCTGAGTATGAAGGCGAGCGTTACGCCTTCTGCTCGGCCGGCTGTAAGGCGAAGTTCGACGCCGACCCCGTGCATTATGCAGCACGGGTAGCGCATGCCGAGCCGCACCATGAGGGTGCTGCTACCCATGGCGATCATTCCCACCCTAGCCACACCCATAGACTTGATCGCCATGAGCATCACCCCGTTGCGGCGTTAACGGCAGCCGTAACGGAGGGCACGATCTGGACCTGCCCGATGCATCCGGAAATCCGCCGGGACGCGCCGGGCAGTTGTCCGATCTGCGGCATGGCGCTGGAGCCGCTGATCGCGGCGGCGGATGCCGGACCCAGTCCCGAACTTGCCGATATGACCCGGCGCTTCTGGATCGGCCTCGCGCTCGCCTTGCCCGTGTTCCTGCTGGAGATGGGCGGCCACCTGATCCCGGCGCTGCACCATCTGGTGCCGATGCACATCTCGATCTGGATCCAGTTCGCCCTGGCGACGCCGGTGGTGCTGTGGGCCGGATGGCCGTTCTTCGCGCGTGGCTGGGCGTCGATCGTCAACCGCAGCCTCAACATGTTCACGCTGATCGCGATGGGGACCGGCGTCGCCTGGGGATACAGCATCGTCGCGACATTCGCGCCGCAGCTCTTCCCGCAGGCTTTCCGTGACGCTGATGGCGCGGTCGCGGTCTATTATGAGGCGGCCGCCGTCATCACCGTGCTGGTGCTGCTTGGTCAGGTTATGGAGTTGCGCGCCCGGGAACAGACGTCCGGCGCGATCCGCGCGCTTCTCAATCTCGCGCCGAAGACCGCACGACGCATCGGGGCAGACGGTGTGGAAGAAGATGTGCCGGTCGAGGCGATTGCGATCGGCGAGCGGCTCAGGGTCCGGCCCGGGGAAACCGTGCCGGTGGATGGCGTGGTCGAGCAGGGGCGCTCATCGATCGATGAATCGATGGTGACCGGCGAATCCATGCCGGTGACGCGCGTAGTCGGCGAAGCGGTCGTAGGAGGGACGCTGAATCAGACCGGCGCGCTCGTCATCCGGGCGGAAAAAGTCGGGCGCGACACGATGCTGGCTCGCATCGTCCAGATGGTCGCGGATGCCCAGCGCTCGCGTGCGCCGATCCAGCGCATGGCTGATCAGGTGTCGGGCTGGTTCGTGCCGGTCGTCATCGCCGTAGCGCTGCTCGCCTTCGCGGCCTGGGGTGTATGGGGGCTAGAGCCGCGTCTGGCGCATGGCCTGATCGCGGCCGTTTCCGTGCTGATCATTGCCTGCCCCTGCGCGCTCGGGCTTGCGACGCCGATGTCGATCATGGTCGGTATCGGCAAGGGGGCGGCCGCCGGCGTTCTGATCAAGAACGCGGAGGCGCTCGAGCGGATGGAGAAGATCGATACTCTGGTGATCGACAAGACCGGGACGCTTACCGAAGGCAAACCGGCGGTGACCCGGATCGTCGCGGCGCCGGGATTTGTCGAGGAGATCATCCTGCGGCTGGCGGCAGGTGTTGAAAAAGCCTCGGAGCATCCGCTTGCGCGCGCGATCGTGGCGGCTGCCGAGGAACGAAAGATCGCCATCCCCGATGTCGCCGATTTCGACTCGCCGACCGGTAAGGGCGCGGTCGGCGTGATCGAGGGACGGCAAGTGGTGCTCGGCAGCACCGCCTTTCTCGCCGAGCATGGGATCGATACGGCGTCGCTCGCCGGGCAGGCGGATGAGTTGCGCCGCGACGGTGCGACGGCGATCTATATCGGGATAGGCAATGCCATCGGCGGCATCTTCGCCATCGCCGACCCGATCAAGGCGACCACGCCTGAGGCACTGAAGGCCCTGCATGCCGAAGGCATCCGCATCGTCATGCTGACCGGCGACAATCGCACCACGGCCGAAGCCGTCGCCAGAAAGCTCGGCATTGATGAGGTCGAGGCCGATGTGCTGCCGGACCAGAAGGCGGCGGTGGTAGAGCGCCTGAAGGCGCAGGGCAAGGTGGTGGCCATGGCGGGTGACGGCGTAAATGACGCGCCGGCGCTCGCCGCCGCTGATGTCGGCATAGCCATGGGATCAGGGACCGACGTTGCCATCGAGAGCGCGGGGGTAACGCTGCTCAAGGGCGATCTCACCGGCATTGTCCGCGCGCGACGCCTGTCGCAGGCGACGATGGCCAACATCCGCCAGAACCTCGCCTTCGCTTTGATCTACAATGCGGCAGGCGTGCCGATCGCGGCGGGGGCGCTCTATCCCACGTTTGGACTGCTGCTGTCGCCGATCATCGCTGCGGCGGCGATGGCGCTGTCGTCCGTCAGCGTCATTGGCAATTCGCTGCGATTGCGCGCCTTGAAGATCTGACGATCGGGCGATCCTCACCTAACGGCCACTGCCACCCGCAAATTGTGCTGAAAGCAAAACCGAGCCGCCAAACTTGAATGATCGTTCCAGAATCGCTGTACATGGCTTATGGCAAGACCTCGAGAATTCGATACGGATGCTGCCCTGGACGGTGCGATCGCCGTGTTCAGCGAGCATGGGTATGAGGGCAGTTCGGCGCAGATGCTCGTGGACGCCATGGGCATCGGGCGGCAGAGCCTCTACGCGGCCTTCGGCGACAAGTGGCAGCTCTATTGCGCGGCGGTGCGGCGCTACGGCATGGGCGAATGCGCGGCGCATTTCGAGGCGCTTCGCAGCGGCGCGCGCGCCATCGACGGGATTGCCGCCATGCTGCGCCATGTCGTGGAGACAGCGTACACGCCCTGTCTCGGCGTCGGCTCGACCTGCGAGTTCGGTGCCTCGCGGCCGGACCTGGTCGATATCCATGCGGCACTGGGCAGGACATTGCACATGGCCATCGTCGCCCGCATGCGCGACGCGCAGCGTGAGGGCGATGTTGCAGCCAGCCTCGATCCCGAGGCTCTCGCGCAATTCCTGATCGCCAATATCGCCGGGATCCGCGTCGCCGGGCGTGGCGGCGCCGACCGATCAACCCTGGCTGCCCTGCAGGAGATGGTCATGCGCGCGCTGCGCTGACCCCTTTTTTGACCGATTGCGGAACGATCATTCAAGATAGGAGAAAGACATGCGAGCAGTAGTGATGACCGCGACCGGTGGCCGCGAGGTGCTGGAGCAGATCGAGCGACCGGAGCCTGTCGCCGGGCCGGGCGAGGCGCTGGTCGAGATCGCGGTTGCCGGGGTCAACTTCATGGATATCGGCGTGCGTCAGGGGATTGCCTGGACTGACATGCCCAATCCCAAGATCCTGGGCGTCGAAGGCGTCGGTCGAGTTCTGGCAGTCGGCGAAGGCGTCGAGGCTGTTCAGCCCGGCCAGCGTGTCGCCTGGGTCTATGCGCCCGGCAGTTATGCTGAGCGGATCGCGATCCCGGCAACGTCGCTGGTGCAGGTTCCCGATGCGGTCGACGATCGAACGGCGGCCTCGATCATGATGCAGGGGCTGACCGCCAGCCATTTCGCGACCGACTTCTATCCGGTGCAGCCCGGTGATGTTGCCTTCGTTCACGCTGCGGCAGGAGGTGTCGGCCTGCTCCTGACCCAGATCATCAAGTTGCGCGGTGGCCGGGTGATCGGTCGGGTTTCATCTGAGGACAAGGTCGCCGTCGCCCGGGAAGTGGGCGCAGACCATGTCATTGTCGACACGGAAGGGCGATTTGCCGAAGAGGCGCTGCGCCTGACCGATGGAGAGGGCGTCCATGTCGTCTATGACGGATCGGGACCGACGACGTTTCAGGGGTCGCTCGGTAGCGTCCGCGCACGTGGTGTAATTTCGGAGGCGCATTGAGGTGGAAACGGCGGTGGAGAATGAGCTGCCGAATTCGTTGAGCGCAAGGTGGGCACCGGGCCTGTCGGAGAAGGTGGAGTTGCAAAGCTTCAACCAGCCGAAAGGAACCCCGATGACCGACGACAGATTAGCTCTTTCCGAGCTTGCCGCGAAGAGTGGCGATAGCGATTTTCTGCGCACGATTGCCGAAAGCGTGCTGCAACTGATCATGGAAGCCGATGTTGATGGCCTGATCGGCGCTGGGCGCTATGAACGTGGCGACAGCCGCCAGACATGGCGCAACGGCTACCGCGACCGCTCGCTCGACACCCGGCTCGGCACGCTGAACCTGAAGATACCGAAGATGCGACAGGGAGCCTACTTTCCCGGCTTTCTGGAGCCGAGGAAGATGGTGGAGAAGGCGCTGGTGGCCGTGATCCAGGAGGCGTGGATCAACGGCGTCTCGACGCGCAAGGTCGATGAGCTGGTGCAGGCCATGGGCATGACCGGCATCTCCAAATCCTCCGTCTCCAAGCTGTGCAAGGATATCGACGAGCGGGTGAACGCCTTCCTCAAGCGCCCCCTTTCCGGTGACTGGCCATACCTCTGGCTCGACGCCACCTATCTGAAGGTGCGTGAGGGCGGTCGCATCGTGTCGGTGGCGGCGATAATCGCGGTGGCGGTCAACACGGACGGGAAGAGGGAGATTGTCGGCCTGCACATCGGCCCCTCCGAAGCCGAGCCGTTCTGGACGAGCTTCCTGCGTGATCTGGTCCGCCGAGGCCTCACCGGCGTCAAGCTGGTCATCTCCGATGCCCATGAAGGGCTGAAAGCGGCCATTACCCGTATCCTCAGCGCGACATGGCAGCGCTGCCGTGTTCATGCGACACGCAATGCGCTGGCCTACGTTCCCAAGGGCCAGCACACCATGGTCGCCGCCGCGATCCGTCAGGCTTTCATCCAGCCCGACCATGACAATGCCGTGCAGACCTGGCGGCATGTCGCCGACCAGCTCCGCGCCAGATGGCCCAAGCTCGGTACCTTCATGGACAATGCCGAAGCCGACGTGCTGGCCTACATGGCCTTCCCCGCCCAGCACCGCACGAAATTACATTCAACGAATCCACTCGAACGCCTCAACAAGGAGGTCAAGCGCCGTGCCGATGTCGTCGGCATCTTCCCCAACGAGGACAGCATCGTTCGCCTCATCGGCGCGGTTCTGCTCGAAGCCAACGACGAATGGCAGCTCCTGAGCCGATACATGCAGGTCGAGGCAATGGCCGAGCTAAACCCACCAACAATCGAAGAGGAAACTACACTTCAGATTACACCCAGAGCCGCCTGATCATGACGGCCCGGTCCTACACCCGAAATTACACCAACTTGACGGACGCTATCGGTCGCTCGACGTTCTACGCCGCTCTGGCACCTTTTGCTGGTATGGCCCGGTGCTGGGCGGTCCGGGGCCACTCGATATCATGAGCCTGCCCAGGAGCATCAAGATCGGCTACGCGGTCTTCTTCGATCACGTGCATACCCCGGTCCTGCTTCGCAAGCATGCGGCGCAGCTCTTTCAGTGGGTCGCGGACGGCAAGCTCAAGGTCCGGATCGGCGGCGAATGTAGAAAAGTAGGGACCTTCGAGACATCCTTGTTTTTGACTTTCGATCACGAGGATAATCGCGATGATGACATTCCGACGGGAAGTTTCACATAAGCTGCGCGTTCTTCAACATGCCGAGCGTCACGGTGACGTATCGCAAACCTGCCGCTATTTCGGTATTGGCAGAGCCAGTTTCTATCGATGGAAATCGGCTTTCGAGCGCTATGGCGAGGCCGGGCTTGAGAACCGATCCTCCGCACCAAAAAATCCCGCTAACCAGAAGCCTGCAGAAATCATCGAGAAAGTCTTGCATCTGCGCACCAGATATCATCTCGGCCCGATGCGCATTTCCTGGTATATGAGCCGGTACCATGCCATCACCATCTCTGACGCCTGCATCTATAGAATTCTGAAGCGGAACGGGCTTAGTCGGCTTCCCGGCGGTACGCGTGTTAGGAAAATCCATACCCAGAGATACGAGCAGCGCGTGCCGGGGCATCAGATATAGGTCGACGTAAAATTCCTGAAATTTGAAGGCGTTGACGGCAAGGTCGTCAAGCGCTTCCAATACACGGCAATCGACGATGCCACCCGCATCCGGGCCTTGAAGGTCTATGATCGCCACACCCAGGCCAACGCCATAGACTTCATCGACACCGTAATCGCCAAATTCCCGTTCCGCATTCGCGAAGTGCGCACCGATAATGGGCACGAGTTCCAGGCCAAATTCCACTGGCACGTCGAAGACCAGGGCATCCGGCACGCCTATATCAAGCCAGCGTCGCCCCAACTAAATGGAAAAGTCGAACGGTCACACCGCACTGATGATCAAGAGTTCTACCAGCTTTTGTCATATACAGACGACACCGACCTCGTTCAAAAGCTCAGCGAATGGGAGAGGTTCTACAACCTTGCAAGGCCGCATGGCGCTTTCAATGGAAAGGCACCTTACGAAATCCTCCGCGAACGCCTATAATCCAAACAAGGATGTCTCATCGCCCTTCAGAAGATTACACAAGTCTCTGTGGACTCAGGCCCCCGCAACCAAACAAACAAAAGCCCCCGATGCAGAAATGCTCGGGGTGTCAACGGCGGAGTAAAAACCGGCCACGGGGCGGAGCAAAAGTCGGCCACTGTGGCGCCGGCCTGAGACGGCCGGGAGGGCGTAGCCCGAGCGGGGGTCTCAGGCCGGCGCGGCGATTTTTTGAGAGTAGTTTTAGCCGGCCTTTCGGGCTCGACTTTGAGCGAGGCGATAGCTGTCGCCGTTCATCTCGAGGATGTTGACGTGGTGGGTAACGCGATCGAGCAGAGCGCCGGTCAATCGTTCGGACCCCAGGGTTTCCGTCCATTCGTCAAATGGAAGATTGCTGGTGATCAGGGTGGCCCCGCGCTCGTAGCGTTGCGAGATCAGCTCGAACAGCAATTCCGCGCCGGTCTTTGACAGCGGCACAAAGCCCAGCTCGTCGATGATGAGCAGCTTGTAGCCGGCCATCTGTTTCTGGAACCGAAGAAGACGCCGTTCGTCGCGGGCCTCCATCATCTCGCTGACCAGGGCGGCCGCTGTCGTGAACCCGACGGACAGGCCTTTCTGGCACGCGGCCAGGCCGAGACCGAGCGCGACATGCGTCTTACCCGTGCCGCTCGGGCCCAGCGCAATGACGTTCTCCCGGCGCTCGATCCATTCACAGCGGGCCAGTTCCAGCACCTGCATCTTGTTCAGCTTGGGGATGGCTGTGAAGTCGAAGCTGTCGAGGCTTTTGACGATCGGGAATTTAGCCGCCTTGATCCGACGTTCGACCTTGCGGCGGTCCCGTTCGATCATCTCCCGTTCGGCAAGCCGGAACAGGTATCCGACATGATCGACGCCTTCGGTGGCGCATAACCGGGCCAGCTTCTGGTGCTCGCGCTGGAAGGTCGGCAGCTTCAGGGTCTTGAGATAGTGGGCGAGCAGGATGTCGGGTGCTTCGGTGCTCATGCCGCCTCTCCCGCATCAGACGACAGGAGGCGCATATACGCTTTCGCTGAGGTCTTCTCGACCGTCGCCCGCGGCAGGTAGGGATAGATCGACAGATCCAACCGCGGTGGCCGGCGCTCGACCCGGCACAGGATCAGATGCTTGACCGCATCGAAGCCGATCGCACCGAGCTGTATCGCCTGCTTCACGGCCGCATGCAGGTCCGCAAGGTCGAAGCTCTCCAGCAGGCGCAGAACCTGCACGTATTCCCGTCGGCCATGCTTTGCCATGCGGCCTTCCATCAGGCGGCGCAGCGTCGCGAACTCGTCCGGCAGGTTCCAGCCCTGGAGTGGAGCCGCCTGATCCAGCGCATTGATCTTCTGCTCGATCAGCGGCAGATAATGAACGGGATCGAAGACGACGTCTTCCCGTTCCCAGCATCGCGGATGACGGGCAATGATCTCGCCGCGGCAGCCGATCACCACCTCATTGACATAGCCCCGGACCCAGACGTCCTGATGGCCATAGGCGACCGGTACGGAATAGTCGTTGGTCTTGTAGCGCACCAGCGACTGGGCTGTCACCCTGGCGCTGGCCTGGTCGCAGGCATCGAAGGGAGACGCCGGTAACGGACGCATGGCCGCCAGATCACGCTGTAGCCGCTCCCCGATTGTCTCACTCTCACCGCGCAGCTTGTCGCGCTGGCGTTTGCGGCACTGCTCTTCCAGAAAGGCGTTGAACGCATCCCATGTCGCAAACTGCGGGATCGGCACCATAAAATTACGTCGGGCATAACCGACGAGTCCCTCGACATTCCCTTTATCGTTGCCCTTTCCCGGACGGCCATAGCGATCCCGGATCAGGTAGTGGGACAGGAAGCCGCTGAACAACGCCGCCCGCTTGCGTGTGCCGTCGGGCAGGATCTTGGCCACCAGGCAACGGTCATTGTCATAGACGATCGACTGCGGCACGGCCCCGAAGAAGGCGAATGCATGGATGTGGCCGTCGACCCAGGCCTCGGCCACCGCCGCAGGATAGGCCCGCACGTAGCAGCCGTCGCTATGCGGCAGATCCAGCACGAAGAAACGCGCCTTTTGCTCGACGCCGCCGATCACCACCGTCGCCTCGCCAAAGTCGGCCTGCGCATGGCCGGGCGGATGCGACAACGGCACGAACACCTCCTGCCGACGCTGATCCCGCTCGCGTATGTAGTCCTTGATGATCGTGTAGCCGCCGGTGAAACCGCACTCATCACGCAGGCGGTCGAACACACGCTTGGCAGTATGGCGTTGCTTTAGCGGCATCTTCAGATCTTCGTCGAGCCAATGCTCGATCGTCGAAACAAACGCATCCAGCTTCGGACGCCGGATCGGTGATCGACGCTGATAGCCGGGTGGTGTCGAATAGGCCAACATCTTGGCCACGGTCTCTCGCGAGATGTTGAAATGCTTCGCGGCCTGACGCTGCTTCATCCCTTCCGAAACAGCCAGGCGAACCCTCAAATAAAGTTCCACGGTGTAGATCCCCTGTCCCTCCTGCGATCATTGCAGAAAGGAAATAGGTGGCCGGATTTTACTCCGCCCGCAGCAGCATTATGCCGCCGCTACCGTGGCCGACTTTTCCACCGCCGCTCTCAGAGCGCCTGCATCTCCGCCTTGAATTCCGGTGCGTCGTTGACCATGGCCAGACGCGCCAGCGTGAGGCGCACATCGGCGAAATCGCTTTTCACCTCGCGGGAGGCCAGCAGGCGTTCGATCCAGAAGTTCCCGACCTTCTCGGCCGAGGTCGTTATGGAATGAATGCTCTGCAGGGCGATGGCGGACGAGACCGCAACGACGACGATGATGGCGCTCATCAGTGCGACGAGCGAGGCCTTGATGGAGAGGTTTTTCATGCTGGTCTCTTGAATGGGTATGGGAATGCGGAAAGAAGAGCGTGCGGCGCGCGCTGGCGCTGCCGGGCGTCATCGTCGTCTCGGGTTTGCATCACGCCCGGTGGGCGCCGCCGCTGCGATCCATGCGGCGAGTACATGCAACCTGATGCTGCATGTTCGGCTTCCGGGGAGGGAGGACGGCTTCTTGCCGCCGCCTGCTTCGGATATGGTCATCGATACCCGGTCTTGCCCCGTCTATTCTTGAAATAAGTCAAATACTGTTTATCATTCAGTCACGTAGCGGTAGCCATCTCTTCGGCACTGGCCATGCGCCACTGGGAAGACTGTGCCTCAGCGGTGGTTAATATTCTCATTATCGTTGCAACTTTAACTTGGTTATCCTCGCCGCGGCAAATGCGCGCGCCGTGTCCGGTGCGAGGATGTTCTCCGGGTATCACAGGAGATCCGGAAACTAGCCCAGGCGCACCCAGTCCATGGCCTCCAGGACATAGGGCGCGAACAGGAAGTCGCGGATGGCGGCGATCCGGCCGTCCGACCATTCCACCAGAACGAAATGCGCCGGGCCGTCCATCGGGCCATCGCTGTCGAAGACCAGCATGGCCGGGCGGCCCTCGACCGCGCCGAGGACGAAGCGCCATTTCGACACTTCGGCGTAGCGCGTGAAATAGGGTGTAATCTTCTCTCGGCCCTGCCATTGGAGCCGGTTCACGAGATCGAGTTTCACGTCGTCGGCGAGCATGGCACGGATCGCGTCGAAATCGCCGTTGCGGAACAGGTCGACATAGGCGGCGATCTTCCGCCGGTCCGTATCGGATATCAGCGGCAGCCGCATGTCCTCGGGCGCGCGGGAAAGACGCTGCAATGCCGCGCGCCCGCGCTGGAGCGCGGATTTGGCGGCGGCCGGCGAGCAATCGGCGATCGCGGCGGGACAGATTTTTGCGTGTGGCGGCCGGTTCGGGCGCTTCTTGCATTTGCGGCAATAAATGTCGCGGTATCATGACGCCTTTGATATGCAACGATATCGATTGATGATTTGACTGTTATGGGGCTTCCGCGCTTCCCTGTCAGTTATGGGGAGGATGGCGATTTGCGTTCGCGGACGCGCGCGCCTCATTGCCCGCAGGCACCAGAGACAAGGCACGACAATGACATTCAAACCCTCCCCCTGGCCGCGCAAACTGCGTTCGCAGGAGTGGTACGGCGGCACCTCGCGCGACAACATCTACCATCGCGGCTGGTTGAAGAATCAGGGTTACCCCCACGACCTGTTCGACGGGCGCCCGGTGATCGGCATTCTCAACACCTGGTCCGACCTCACCCCCTGCAACGGCCACCTGCGCGAGCTTGCCGAAAAGGTGAAGGCCGGCGTCTGGGAGGCGGGCGGCTTCCCGCTGGAAGTCCCGGTCTTCTCCGCCTCGGAAAACACCTACCGGCCGACAGCCATGATGTACCGCAACCTCGCCGCGCTCGCGGTGGAGGAGACGATGCGCGCCCAGCCGATCGACGGCGCGGTGCTGCTGGTCGGCTGCGACAAGACCACGCCCTCGCTGCTGATGGGCGCGGCCTCCACCGATATCCCCTCCATCGTCGTCACCGGCGGGCCGATGCTGAACGGCTGGTTCCGCGGCGAGCGCGTCGGTTCGGGCACGGCGCTCTGGCAGATGTCGGAGGCGATCAAGGCCGGCACGATGAGCAAGGAGGACTTCCTCGACGCCGAGCAGGCGATGAGCCGTTCGTCCGGCACCTGCAACACGATGGGCACCGCCTCCACCATGGCCTCCATGGCCGAGGCGCTCGGCATGGCGCTTTCCGGCAATGCGGCGATCCCCGCCGTCGACAGCCGCCGCCGCGTCATGGCGCAGCTCACCGGCCGGCGCATCGTGCAGATGGTCAAGGACGACCTGAAGCCCTCCGATATCCTGACGCGCGAAGCCTTCGAGAATGCGATCCGCGCCAATGGCGCCATCGGCGGTTCGACCAATGCGGTTGTCCATCTGCTGGCGCTTGCCGGCCGCGTCGGCATCGACCTGACGCTGGACGACTGGGACCGCCTCGGCCGCAACGTGCCGACCATCGTCAACCTCATGCCGTCCGGCAAATACCTGATGGAAGAGTTCTTCTATGCCGGCGGCCTGCCGGTCGTGCTGAAGCGCCTCGGCGAGTCGGGCCTTCTCCACAAGGAGGCATTGACCGTCTCGGGCGAGAAGATCTGGGACGAGGTCAAGGACGTCACCAACTGGAACGAGGACGTCATCCTGCCGACGGAAAAGGCGCTGGCGCAGCAGGGCGGTATCGCGGTGCTCAAGGGCAACCTTGCGCCGAAGGGCGCGGTGCTGAAGCCGTCCGCCGCGACCGCCTCGCTGATGGTGCATCGCGGCCGCGCCGTGGTCTTCGAGGATATCGACGACTACAAGCGCAAGATCAACGATCCGGATCTCGATATCGACGAGACCTGCGTCATGGTTCTGAAGAACTGTGGTCCGCGCGGTTATCCCGGCATGGCGGAGGTGGGCAATATGGGCCTGCCGCCCAAGGTGCTGAAGAAGGGCATCACCGACATGGTGCGCATCTCGGACGCCCGTATGTCCGGCACGGCCTATGGCACCGTGGTGCTGCACACCAGCCCGGAAGCGGCCGCCGGCGGCCCGCTCGCCATCGTGCGCGACGGCGATTTCATCGAGCTGGACGTGCCGAACCGGCGTCTTCATCTCGATGTGCCGGAGGGTGAGATCGAGCGTCGCCTCGCCGAATGGAAGAGCCCGGTCGAGCGGCCGGCGAGCGGCTACGGCATGCTCTATCACGACCACGTCACGGGCGCCGATACCGGCGCCGACTTCGACTTCCTGCGCGGCGCGCGCGGCAACGACGTGCCGAAGGATTCGCACTGACGGTTCCCTGGGTCTCATGCCCCTCGAAAAATAAAGAACCCGCCTGCGAGGCCGCAGGCGGGTTTTTCGTTTGAGCGGGGCAGCGTTCTCAGAACTCTTCCCACTCGCCCTTCGTATCGAGCGCCGCATTGCCGCTGAAGGCGGCGCTGACCTTGCGGTTCAGCGCCCGGGCGGGAGAGGCGTGGGCGGTATCGCTCGCCCGTGCGCCGCGCATGCCGGCGGCCGGGGCCGAGGGCGCGCCTTCCAGCCGGAACTGGCTGACGAGGTCGCGCAGCCGCACGGCTTCGTTGGCGAGCGTGTTGGAAGCGGCGTTCGACTGCTCCACCATCGCGGCGTTCTGCTGGGTCGTCTGGTCCATCTGGTTGACGGCGGTGTTGACCTCGGCAAGCCCGACCGACTGCTCCTTGGCGGAGGTGGCGATCGATTCCATATGCGCGTTGATCTCGACGATGAACTCGCTGATGGTCTTCAGCGCCGTGCCGGCATCGCGCACCAGCTTCACGCCGCTCTCGACCTCGGTGGAGGAGTTGTGGATCAGCCCCTTGATTTCCTTGGCGGCCTGGGCGGAACGCTGGGCAAGCTCGCGCACTTCCTGCGCCACGACCGCAAAGCCCTTGCCGGCTTCACCGGCGCGCGCCGCTTCCACGCCCGCATTGAGGGCGAGGAGGTTCGTCTGGAAGGCGATTTCGTCGATGACGCCGATGATATTGGAAATCTGCTGCGAGCTTTCCTCGATCTTGCGCATCGCCTCTTCCGCATGGGAGACGACCTGGGCGGATTCGGCGGCCGAGCGGTTGGCGCGGCCGGCGACGTCCTTGGCCTCCTCCGTGCGCCGGGAGGAATTGGCGACGTTGACGGTGATCTCGTCGAGCGCCGCCGCCGTTTCCTCGAGCGAGGCGGCTTGCTGCTCGGTGCGCTTGGACAGGTCGTCCGTGCCGGAGGCGATTTCGCGGGTGCCGGTGTCGAGCGTGGAGATCGAGCCGGAAATTTCCGCGAGCGTGGTGCCGAGCTGGGAGACGGAGCGGTTGAAGTCGTGGCGCAGCGCCTCGAAATCCTGCGCGAAGGCCTCGTTGAGCTGGAAGGCGAGGTCGCCGCCGGCAAGGCGCTTCAGGCCGGCCGCAAGACCGGAGGTGGCGATGCGCAGGCGCTCGGCGGCGTCGGCTTCCGCCTTTTCCTGCAGGGCGATGCGTTCGGCCTCGGCGCGCTTGCGGTTTTCCGCCGCTTCCTGCTCCAGACGCCGGTTGGCGATGGCGCCCTGGCGGAAGACCTCCAGCGCCTTGCCCATGTCGCCGATCTCGTCGTTGTTCCTGGCAAGGGTGATCTCGTTGTCGAGATGACCGTCGGCAACTTCGCCCATCGAGAGGCGGATCTTGTCCATGCCGCCGATGATGCGCTTGAAGGTGACGAAGCCGACGATGGCGAGCATCAGGGCAAGCGTCGACATGGCGATGACGATCAGCGTCCAGTAGAAGGACGCCCTTACATTCGCCTCATCGACGGCGCCCTGGGTGCGGTTTTCAAGCTTTACGAAGAAGGCGTCGACCGGCTTCATGATGTCGGCCTTGAACTTGTGGTATTCCGGCGAGTTCACCATGGCGGTCGCCTTTTCCCTGGCGTCCGGGGCACCCGCGTCCACGAGGTTCATCGCCTCGGTCTCGATCTTGACCAGCGCGTCGGAGCGCTCGTTCGCCTGGCCGAGCAGGGCGAATTCCTCGTCGGTGAAGCCGGCCTGCTTCATCAGGTCGTTCATGGAGACGGCTGCGCCGTCCGGGCGCGGCTTGGCTTCGCCGCCCGCCACGAAGTCCCAGTAGATGCGGTGATAGTCCTCGGGACGCGCACGGGTGCCGTTCCGGATCTCGACGACGGCGTTGTACTGTTCCTTGTACGAGGGGTCGCCCGTTTCGGCATAGGTGCGCACGAGGCGGGTCAGGTCGTCGGACGACTGACGGAAATTGTCGGCGAGCAGGTAGGATTTATACTTTTGGTCGTAGGCGCCGGTGACATCGTCGGCCGCGCCGGCATAGCCCCAGAGGCTGCCGATCAGGCCCGCGATCGCCACGCCGGTTGCCGAGGCGAGGACAATGAATTGTGTTTTGATTCTCATGTTGGACATTTCCTGGGGTGGACATGTCTCTTCCGGAGCGCCGAATTCATTTCTGCCGTCATGAAGCCATGTCGCACATGAGTGCTCAGCCCGGCCGCATCGCCGGAGTGAGGGAAGGCTTGCTTATATTGGTTAGGAAATTGATAATGCGGCTCTTTTCCCGTCCTGTTTACTGCGGAATTGCAAGTATTCTTGATCGAAGGCAAATCCCCGAAAGCCTTCCCTGGCGTGAATTACGTATAGTGGGGAGCGAATACGAAGGCCCCGCCCCGCTCCCCGGAACGTGCCCCGATTTTCCCCGCCTTTCGCGGCCCGCCTATACTGATGCGGACATTCGCACAGGAGCCGGACGAAATGGACGCGACCGATAATCTGAACCTTCCCTATATCCTGCCCGCGCAGGCGCAGAAGCATGTCACGCACAACGAGGCGCTCAAGGCGCTGGACGCGCTCCTTCACCTCGCCGTCCTGAGCAGGTCCACCGGCACGCCGCCGGCAAGCCCGGTCGCCGGGGACCGCTATATCGTTCCCGCCGGCGCGACGGGCGAATGGGCCGGCCAGACGAAGGCGGTGGCCGCCTGGCAGGACGGTGCATGGACCTTCCATGCGCCGCGCGAGGGCTGGCTTGCCCAGGTGGCGGACGAGAACCGCCTTCTCGTCTTCAAGGCCGGCGACTGGCTACCGGCGGCCTTCGATATCGCCGTCGCCGACCGGATCGGCATCAACGCCACGGCGGACGCCACCAACCGGCTTGCCGTCGCCGCGCCCGCCTCGCTCTTCAACAACGAGGGCGCTGGGCATCAAATCAAGGTCAACAAGGCCAATGCCGGCGACACCGCCTCCCTGCTGTTCCAGACCAACTGGTCCGGCCGCGCCGAGATGGGACTGGCCGGCAGCGACGCCTTCCGCATCAAGGTCAGCGCGGACGGCTCCGCCTTCAACGACGCCTTGGTGGCCGACCCGGCGACGGGGCGTGTCACCTTTCCGGCGGGCGTGCAGGGCATGCGGCCGCAACTGGCGGCGGGCCGGACCTATTATGTCTCGACCGGCGGCAATGACGGCAACAGCGGCCTGACGGCGGGCGCACCCTTCGCGACGCTGCAGAAGGCGATCAACGAGGCCCACAAGCTGGATACGGCGGGCTATGACGTCACCATCGAGCTTGCCAATGGCAGCTATGCCGGGGCGACGGTTCCCCGCGCCCTTCCCGGTGGCGGGACGCTGTTCATCAAGGGCAACGAGACGACGCCCGCCTCGGTCGTCCTCTCCTCGGGTCTCGTCTTCGGCAGCGGTGCGCAGGCGCGCGTTTCCGGCATCCGCATCGCCATCGCCACGGATCTCGTCCACGGGCTTTCCGTCGGCAACGGCGTCTCCCTGCGCCTCGGCAGGATGGAATACGGCGCGGTCGGCGCGAATGCCGATCATATCTTCTGCGACAATCCCTGCCAGATCGTGCTGGAGGACAATGTCGCCATCACCGGCGGCGCACGGCGGCATATGAATATCGGCGCGGGCGTGCTGCTTGCCGAAGGGCGCACCTTCACGCTGACGGGCGCGCCGGCCTTCACCCAGTTCGCGGCAGCCCGCAATTGCGGCGCGGTCTCGCTGTCCAACCCCACGGTTTCGGGCAGCGCCACCGGCAGCCGCTACCTCGCCGAGACCAATGGCGTCATCAACACCTTCGGCAAGGCGGCGACCTTCCTGCCCGGCTCCACCGCCGGCACCACGCCCTCGGGCGGCATCTACGCCTGACCCATTGCACCCCGCGAGCCGGCGGCCTCTTGCATCGGGGCCGCCGGACTGGCTATGAAATGCCATGTCGCTCGAATCCGTCCGTTCCTTCTTCACCGAACACGCTCCCGATATCGACGTGCTCGTCACCGAGCAAAGCTCGGCCACCGTGACGCTCGCCGCCGAGGCGCATGGCGTCGCCCCCGAGCAGATCGCCAAGACGATCTGCCTGCGCGTCGGCGAGGAGATCGTGCTCCTGGTCGCCGCCGGCACGGCGCGGCTCAGCAATCGCAAGTTCAAGGACCGCTTTTCGGCAAAGCCCCGCATGCTGGACGCCACGGAGGTGGTGGCCGCCACCTCGCATCCGGTCGGCGGCGTCTGCCCTTTCGGCCTGCCTTCGCCGCTGCCGGTCTATTGCGATGTCTCGCTGCGCGCGTTCGAGGAGGTCGTTCCGGCCGCCGGCGCGACAAATGCCGCGGTGCGCATCGCGCCGGAGCGCATGGCGGGGCTGGTCGGCGGCGCGTGGGTCGACGTGTGCGAATGACAGGCCGGCGATCCTAGCAAGTCGTGAAAGAGTTTCGCTAAAATCCGGGGAAATCCCCCGCTGGCGCGGGCCGCGCGGAAAAAGCAATATAACGAAACTGTGATCACGGTGGCCTGTCCTTTGGAAGCCGCCGCGCACAGGCGCGGAACGATCCGCGACGGGCCGCTGGAGGAGTATGGCCCGCATCTATCGCACGGCGGCGCCTATCCGCGTCCGCCAGGGGGAGAAAACATGTTTGAACGGCTTTTCAAGCTGAGTGAGCACGGCACCACCGTGCGCACCGAGGTGATCGCGGGTCTCACGACCTTCCTCACCATGTCCTATATCATCTTCGTCAACCCGGATATCCTGTCCACGACGGGCATGGACCGGGATGCCGTGTTCGTCGCGACCTGTCTGGCTGCCGCACTCGGCTCCATGGTCATGGCGACCATGGCCAACTGGCCGATCGGCATGGCGCCCGGCATGGGCCTCAACGCCTTCTTCGCCTTCACCGTCGTTGCCGCCCTCGGCTTCACCTGGCAGCAGGCGCTCGGCGCGGTCTTCATCTCCGGCATGATCTTCGTCCTCCTCACGGTGACGGGCATTCGTAGCTGGCTGATCGAGGGCATCCCGCACTCGCTGCGAAGCGCCATCGCCGCCGGTATCGGTCTCTTCCTCGGCATCATCGCCCTGAAGAGCGCCGGCATCGTCGTCGACAATCCGGCGACCCTCGTCGGCCTCGGCGACCTCAAGCAGACCGGCCCGCTTCTGGCGATCCTCGGCTTCTTCGTCATCGCCGTGCTCGACGCGCTGCGCGTCAAGGGCTCGATCCTCATCGGCATTCTCGTCGTCACGGTTCTTTCGTGGATCCTCGGCGTCAGCGAATTCCGCGGCGTCGTCTCTATGCCGCCGTCGATCCTGCCGACCTTCCTGCAGCTCGACATCATGGGCGCCCTGCATGGCGGCCTGCTGCACGTCATCCTCGTCTTCGTGCTCGTCGAAGTCTTCGACGCCACGGGCACGCTGATCGGCGTCGCCAAGCGCGCCGGCCTCATCCAGGAAGGCCAGAAGAGCCGCCTCGGCCGCGCCCTTCTCGCAGACAGCACGGCCATCGTCGCCGGCTCGCTGATGGGCACGAGCAGCACCACCGCCTATGTCGAAAGCGCCTCGGGCGTTCAGGCCGGCGGCCGTACGGGCCTCACCGCCTTCACCGTCGCCATCCTGTTCCTCGCCGCCCTCTTCATCTCCCCGCTCGCCGGCTCCGTTCCGAGCTATGCGACGGCACCGGCCCTGCTCTATGTCGCAGGCCTGATGATGCGCGAGCTGACGGAAGTCGAATGGGAAGACCTGACGGAAGCGGCCCCGGCCGCGCTGACCGCGCTCGCCATGCCCTTCACTTACTCGATCGCCAACGGTCTTGCCTTCGGCTTCATCAGCTACGTCGTGTTGAAGCTCTTCACCGGCAAGTGGAAGGACATCCACCCGGCAACGGCGGTCGTCGCGGCCCTCTTCATCATCCGCTTCGCCTTCTTCGCGGAATAGACGGGGAACCATCGATCCAAAAGGAACGGGCCGCGCGATGAGCGCGGCCCGTTTTCGTTTGGGCATGTCCATGGGTACGAAAATGCCGGCCCGTGGAGGCGGGCCGGCGGATCCGTGAACCCGATGGGTGGGTTCAGCGGATCAGGAACTTCTCGCTGTAGAAGTGCTCTTCGAGATTGACGCCCTCGCCGCCGCGGTCGACCACGGCGAAATCGGAGACCGCATCGAGCGGCGTCAGGATGCCGTGCCAGACATTGCGGCCGATATTGACGCCCTGGCCCGGCGCGGTGCGGAAGGCGATCGGCTCGGCCGGGCCGTTCTCCGTCTCTTCGGCGACGACGACGAGGAAGGAGGCTTCGCCGAGCGGAATGAAGGCCTGGCTGCCGAGCGGATGGCGCTCGACCATGTTCAGCTCCAGCGGCAGCGGGTAAGGTTCGCCGCGCAGCAGGCTGATCATCGGCCGCGCCTTCTCGCCGGTCGTCTCGATATTGGCAAGGTCGTGGAAACGGGTGCATTTGCCGGCGTTGATCGGGAAATTATGCGCGCCGTCGCGCTCGATGACCTGGCCGAAGGGCGCGAAGGCCTCACGGGTCAGCGGTTTGATCTCGATGGTCTTCATGGTTTTCCTCCCTCGGCCACATGGCCAGAAACATGGCTGGCGGCCAAGACCGCCTTTCGAATGAATGGTCAGGCGGATTGCGCAGGGCACCCGCTGTCTTCATGCACTGGCCGCCCGACGCAGAATGCGGCTGGCGGCGAACGTCTGCCCGGGCAGGATCGCCCTGCCAGGGCATCGACGGGCTTCGACAAGGGTGGGGAGGTTCCCCGTCGCGCCCGTCCGGTCTTTCAACCGTTACTTATATTGACGCCATGGCCGGACGCAGGCAAGCGCCGGCGGAAGGCGGCAGATCGGCCTTTGCCGGCTCAGGCCGGCAGCAGCGCCTTGAGCCGCAGGAAGCCGATCCGCTCCACCTGCTTGCAGGCGGTGGCGAATTCGGCAGTGCGGTCATTGGCGATGCGCGTCTCGAAGGCGGCAAGAATGCTTGCCTTCGTGTTGTCGCGCACGGCGATGATGAAGGGGAAGCCGAACTTCTTCACATAGGCGTCGTTGAGCTCGGTGAAGCGGGTGCGCTCCTCGTCCGTCAGCGCGTCGAGGCCGGCGGATGCCTGTTCCTCGGTCGAGCTTGCCGTCAGGCGCTTGGCCTGCGCCAGCTTGCCGGCAAGGTCCGGGTGGGCGACGAGCACGCCGAGGCGTTCCTCTTCGCTTGCGGCGCGGAACTGGAAGGTCAGCGCGGCGGCAAGGCCGAGCGCGGTGTCGTGCGCCGGCGAAAGCTCGTCGGCCCAGGCGCGCTGCGCCACCCAGGGCGAATGCTCGAAGATGCTGCCGAAGCGTTCGACGAAGACATCTTCCGGCATCTGCGAAGGGCGCTCGGCAAGCGGCTGCGGCGGATGGGTCTTCGCCCAGTGCTCGGCGATATCGACACGCCGGGCGATCCAGACCTTCTCATGGCTCTGCACGTAGTCGATGAAGCGGGCGAGCGCCATGACGCGGCCGGGGCGGCCGAGCAGGCGGCAGTGCAGGCCGATGCTCATCATCTTCGCGCTGCCGGCCTTGCCTTCGGCATAGAGCGCGTCGAACGAATCCTTCAGGTAGGTGAAGAACTGGTCGCCGCTGTTGAAGCCCTGGGGCGTGGCGAAACGCATGTCGTTGGCGTCGAGCGTATAGGGGATGATGAGTTGCTGCTTGCCGCCGTGCTCGTACCAGTAGGGCAGGTCGTCGGCATAGGTGTCGGAAATGTAGTCGAAGCCGCCGGCTTCGGCCACGAGATCGACCGTGTTGACGGAACAGCGGCCCGTATACCAGCCGCGCGGCCGCTCGCCGGTGACGAGCGTGTGCAGGCGGATCGCCTCGGCGATGGCCGCGCGCTCGTCGTCCGGCGACATATCCTTGTGCTCGACCCATTTGAGGCCGTGCGAGGCGATTTCCCAGCCGGCCTCGATCATCGCCGCCACCTGGGCGGGCGAGCGCTTGAGGGCGGTGGCGACGCCGTAAACCGTGACGGGCACGTTCTTTTCCGTCAGCAGCCGGTGCAGGCGCCAGAAGCCGGCGCGCGCGCCGTATTCATAGATGGACTCCATGTTCCAGTGGCGCTGGCCCGGCCACTGCGCGGCGCCGACGATCTCCGACAGGAAGGCTTCCGAGGCCGCGTCGCCATGCAGCACGCAGTTCTCGCCGCCTTCCTCGTAGTTCAGGACGAATTGTACGGCGACGCGCGCTTCGCCCGGCCAATTGGCGGCCGGCGGGGTCTGACCGTATCCGTGCATGTCACGGCAATATCGCATGGAACGCTCCTCCAAACGTTGTTCGATGACGAATGTCTAACCCAAGAATCGCCCGCGCCATTCCCCAGGAAAATTTGAAAGTCTCGAACGATCTTTCTGCTTTTCAGTGGAAAGAGGCTGGCAGATAGTGATTGCAGGCGCATTGTGTTCGGGAGGAAAATATGACGTCTCATTCGCACGGAGCGGGTCGGCTCACGACCCACGTTCTGGACACCGCACTGGGCAAGCCGGCGGAAGGCCTGCGCATCGACCTCTTCCGCGTCGAAGGCGACGCGTTCCATCTCATCAAGACGGTCGCGACGAACGACGACGGCCGCTGCGACGCGCCGCTTCTTTCGGGCGACGACATGAAGGCCGGCACCTACGAGCTGCGCTTCCACGCCGGCGACTATCTCGGCCGCTCGGGCGACGCCCCGATGTTCCTCGACATCATCCCCATCCGCTTCGGCCTTGCCGACGAAGGCGCGCATTACCATGTGCCGCTTCTCGTCTCGCCGTACAGCTATTCCACCTATCGCGGGAGCTAAGCCCATGGCGGCCGCCAAGATCCGCTCCGAACTGCGCTTCATCCTCAACGGTCAGGACGTCACCCTGCGCGACGTCGCGCCCGACCATACGCTGCTCGACTGGCTGCGCCTTTCCCGCTCGCTCAAGGGCACCAAGGAAGGCTGCGCCGAGGGCGACTGCGGCGCCTGCACGGTGCTGGTCGGCCGCCTTACCCCGCAGGGCGGGCTGGTCTATGAAGGCGTCAACGCCTGTATCCGCTTCATGGGCTCGCTCGACGGCTGTCATGTCGTGACGGTCGAGCATCTCGCCGGCAGCGGCGACAAGTTGCATCCCGTGCAGCAGGCCATGGTCGACTATCACGGCTCGCAGTGCGGTTTCTGCACGCCGGGCTTCGTCATGTCGCTCTATGCGCTGTGGATGCAGACGCCGAACCCCTCCGACGAGCAGATCGAAGTCGCGCTGCAGGGCAATCTCTGTCGTTGCACCGGCTACGAGCCGATCCTGCGCGCCGCCCGCGCCATCTCCGAATATGGCGGCACGGACAAGGATCCGCTGCTCGTCGAACGCACGACGATGATCGCGCGCCTCAAGGCGCTGCGTGATGGCGCCCGCGTCGAGATCGGCGAAGGCAAGCAGCGGTTCATCGTGCCGGCCAATCTCGACGATTTCGCCGCCGTGCTGGAAGCCTCGCCCACCGCCACGGTCGTCGCCGGCTCCACCGACGTCGGCCTCTGGGTGACGAAGCACATGCGCGACATCTCGCCCGTCGTCTTCATCGCCGGGCTGGACGAGTTGAAGTCGCTGTCCGTCAAGGACGGCGTGGTCACCATTGGCGCAGGCGTCACCTATACCGAGGCCTTCGCCACACTCGCGCAGCATATTCCCGCGCTCGGCCCTCTCATCAACCGCATCGGCGGCCAGCAGGTGCGCAACATGGGCACGATCGGCGGCAACATCGCCAACGGCTCGCCCATCGGCGATACGCCCCCGGCGCTGATCGCGCTTGCCAGCAGGCTGACCTTGCGCAAGGGCGCTGAGCGGCGCACCATCTCCCTGCAGGACTTCTTCATCGCCTATGGCAAGCAGGACCGCCAGCCGGGCGAATTCGTCGAGGCCGTGCATGTGCCGGTGCCGCCGGCAGCGGAAAAGTTCGCCGTCTACAAGGTCACCAAGCGCCGCGACGAGGACATCACGGCAACGCTCGGCGCGTTCCGTCTGACGCTCGCCGCGGACGGTACGGTATCGGCCATCACCATCGCCTATGGCGGCATGGCGGCGACGCCGAAGCGCGCCTTCGCCGTGGAAAAGGCCCTTGTCGGCCAGCCGTGGACCGAGGCGACCGTCGAGGCGGCGATGGAGAAATACGCGGAAGACTACGCCCCGCTGACCGACATGCGCGCCACGGCCGAATACCGTGCGCTGGTCGCGAAGAACCTTCTCCTGCGGTTCTACATGGAAACCACATCCAGCGAGACGCCCGCACAGGTGTCCAGATACGAGGCTGCGTGAGCCATGAACAAGCACCACACTCCCGATCTCAAGGCTGAAAAGATCGACGGCGGCGTCCATTCGAGCGTTCGTCACGATTCCGCGCACAAGCACGTCGCGGGCACCGCCATCTATATCGACGACATCGCCGAGCCGGCGGGCACGCTGCATGCCGGTCTCGGCCTCTCCACCGTCGCGCACGGCGTCCTGAAATCCGTCGACCTTTCGGCGGTGCGCGCCGCTCCCGGCGTCGTCGACGTGCTGACATACGAGGATGTGCCCGGCGTCAACGACGTCTCGCCCTCGGGCATGAACGACGACCCGGTCTTCGCCGCCGGCAAGGTCGAATTCCACGGCCAGCCGATCTTCTGCGTCATCGCGGAAACCCGCGAGGAGGCCCGCCGCGCCGCGCGCCTCGCGAAGATCGAATACGAGGAGCTGCCGGCCGATATCGACATCTGGGACCTCGACGTCGAGACCCACCGTCAGGTCGTCACCCCGCTGACGCTGAAGCGCGGCGATCCGGCGACCGCGCTGAAGAACGCGCCGCGCCGCGTGAAGGGCCGCATGCGGCTCGGCGGTCAGGACCATTTCTACCTCGAAGGCCAGATTTCCTTCGCCGTTCCCGGCGAGGACGACGAGGTCATGGTCTACTGCTCGACCCAGGGGCCGAGCGAGACGCAGCATATGATCGCCCATGCGCTCGGCGTGCCGAGCCATGCGGTGACGGTCGAGGTGCGCCGCATGGGCGGCGGCTTCGGCGGCAAGGAAACGCAGGCGAACCAGTGCGCCGCCATCGCGGCCATCGCCGCCAAGAAACTGAACCGCGCCGTCAAGGTCCGGCTCGACCGTGACGAGGACATGGTCGCCACCGGCAAGCGGCACGATTTCGCCATCGACTACGAGGTCGGCTTCGACGAGGAAGGCCGCATCCACGCCGTCGATTACACGTTCGCTCTCCGGGCCGGTTTCTCGGCGGACCTTTCCGGCCCGGTGGGCGACCGTGCCCTCTTCCATTGCGACAACAGCTACTTCTTCCCGCATGTGCACGCCAAGTCGGCGCCGCTCTACACCAACACCGTGTCGAACACCGCCTTCCGCGGCTTCGGCGGCCCGCAGGGCATGGTGGGGGCCGAGCGCGTCATCGACGAGGTGGCGTTTGCCGTCGGCAAGGACCCGCTCGAAATCCGCAAGCTGAATTTCTACGACGAGATGGGCGTGGAGGGTGAGCGCAACCTCACCCCCTACCACCAGAAGGTCGAGGACTGCATCATCCAGCGTGTCGTCGCCGAGCTGGAGGAAAGCGCTGATTATGCCGGCCGCCGCAAGGCCATCGCCGAATTCAACGCCAAGAGCCGTGTCGTCAAGCGCGGCCTTGCGCTGACGCCGGTGAAGTTCGGCATCTCCTTCACCAAGACGGAATCCAACCAGGCCGGCGCGCTGGTGCATGTCTACACGGACGGCTCCGTGCACATGAACCACGGCGGTACGGAAATGGGCCAGGGCCTGCACCTGAAGGTGGCGCAGGTGGTGGCGGAAGAGTTCCAGATCGACCTCGACCGCGTGAAGATCACCGCGACGACGACCGCCAAGGTGCCGAACACCTCGCCGACCGCCGCCTCCTCTGGCGCCGACCTCAACGGCATGGCCGCGCAGGACGCCGCCCGCCAGATCAAGGACCGGCTCATCGATTTCGCGGCGGAAAGCCATCAGGTGCCGCGCGATCAGGTTGTGTTCCTGCCCAACCGCGTGCGCATCGGCAATGCCGAGATATCGTTCAACGAGCTGGTGCGGCAGGCCTACATGTCGCGTGTGCAGCTCTCGGCGGCCGGCTTCTACAAGACGCCGAAAATCCACTGGGACCGTTCCAAGGGCCGCGGCCACGCCTTCTACTACTTCGCCTATGGCGCGGCCTGCTCGGAAGTCTCCGTCGATACGCTCACCGGCGAATATGTCGTCGAGCGCACCGACATTCTGCACGATACCGGCCGTTCGCTGAACAAGATCATCGATATCGGCCAGATCGAGGGCGGCTTCATCCAGGGCATGGGCTGGCTGACGACGGAGGAACTGTGGTGGGACGGCAAGGGGCGGCTGCGCACCCACGCGCCCTCCACCTACAAGATCCCGCTCGCCTCGGACCGGCCGAAGATCTTCAACGTGGCGCTCACCGACTGGTCGGAAGCCTACGAGCCGACGATCCACCGCTCCAAGGCGGTCGGCGAACCGCCGCTGCCGCTCGGCCTTGCCGTGCTGCACGCCCTTTCGGACGCCATCGCCAGCGTGGCGGATCACAAGATCTGCCCGCGCCTCGACGCCCCGGCGACGCCCGAATGCGTGCTGATGGCCATCGAGCGGCTGAAAGCCGCAAAGAAGGGGTGAGACAATGCCCGCCGCGCGCGAAGATATCAGGGATTTCCTTCGCCGCGAGCGGGCGGTCATCCTTGTCGAGGTAACGGGCGCGGCGGGGTCCACGCCGCGCGATACCGATGCCTGGATGCTGGTCTCCGAACGGGCGATCTTCGCGACCATCGGCGGCGGGCAACTCGAATATATGGCGATCGACCACGCGCGCCGGGCGCTACGCTCCGGCGCTGCCGCCGAGCCGATGAGCGTGCCGCTCGGCCCGGAGATCGGCCAGTGCTGCGGCGGCCACGTGGGCCTGTCCTTCGCGGCGGTCACCCCGGCGCTGGCAAGCGACCTCATCGCCCGCAGCGACAAGGAAATGGCCTCACGTCCGCATGTCTATGTCTTCGGCGCCGGCCATGTCGGCGATGCGCTCGCCCTGGCTCTGTCACTCGCCCCGCTGCGCGTCGTCCTCGTCGATACCCGCGAGGACGAGCTGACCGCCTCCACGGTGCCGGGCATCGAAACCTGCCTCACCGCCATGCCGGAAGCCGTGGTGCGCGATGCGCCGGCCGGCAGCAGCTTCGTCATCCTGACCCACGACCACGCGCTCGATTTCCTCATCGCCGCCGAGGCGCTCAAGCGCCCGGACGCCGCCTATGTCGGCATGATCGGCTCCAAGACGAAACGCGCCACCTTCAAGAGCTGGCTGCTGCGCGAGATCGGCAATCCGGACCTTTTCGAAAACCTCGTCTGCCCCATCGGCGGCACGGCGCTTAAGGACAAGCGCCCGACCGTCATCGCGGCGCTCGCCACCGCCGAAATCATGACGGCGGCGCTGGTCTGGAAGCCGCAGCATGAGACGGCGGCATCCGGCCGGGGTTGATCAACCTGCCGGCAAGGGTGTCCACGGATTGAGGCACGGCACGCCGAAGGGCTGGAAATCCGCGACATTGCGCGTGACGAGAACCAGATTATGGGCAAGTGCGGTTGCCGCGATCATCGCATCGGCGCTCGGCCGGCGGTCCGGGGTGGGAAGCCTGCCGGCAAGTGCGGCAGCTTGCGCGTCGAAGGAGAGGATGCGGCCCTCAAAGGCCGGCAGCACTTTGCCGGTAAGCCAGAGGGCGAGGTCGTCGGCAAAGGCCGGATTGCGGCCCCGCTCCCGCGCGATGCCGAATTCGATCTCCATCAGGGTCACGGCCGAGAGATAGGCGTTCTCGATATCGAAAGCGTGCAGGAATGTCTGGAATTCCGGGCCTTGACGCTCGGGGCGGCGGGAAGCGGAGACGATATTCGTATCCAGCAGGAAGGCCATCAGAGCGTCACGTCCCGGTCCGCGAAGCTGGCGCGTTCCGGTTCGAAGGCATCGTCGAACGGCGAATCGGCATGGTTCAAGGCGTCGTACAGGCTCCTGGACGCGCGCCAGTGATCCTTGAAATCGCTATAGCGAACCAGCACATAGCGTGCTTCGCCGTGCTCCGTGATGACGAGGGGGCCGTCATTCGCGGCCTTCTTCGCCTTGCTCGGGTTCTGGTTGAAATCGCCGCTGGTCATGGAGGCGAGGGGCATTTGGGTACTCCAATCTAGTATATTTTTCAATAAATATACTAGGCTTCGACCTCCATTTCAATGACCTGCTCCTCGCCCAGCAATTTGCCAATGAGCCGCTGACAGCGCTCCGCCATGAAATCGATCATCAGGCGGACCTTCGGGTCCTGGAAGCGCTTGTGCGGATAGATCGCGGCGAGCTGGACGGTGGCGGGCGGGCTGTCTTTCAGGATTTCCACCAGCCGGCCTTCGGCGAGATGGGCCTTTACCTCGAAGAGCGGCTTGTTGATGATGCCACGGCCTTCCAGCGCCCATTGGGTGAGTACGTCGCCGTCGTCGCTGTCATAGGGGCCGCCGACCTCGAACTTGCGCGGGCCTTCGGCCGTCACCAGCGTCCAGTAATATTCCTTGGAGCCGGGATAGCGCAGCAGGAGACAGTCGTGCTTGTCGGCGATCAGCGCGTCCGCCGTCTTCGGCGTGCCGCGGCGGGAAAGATAGTCCGGCGAGGCGCAGAGCACGCGCTCGCATTTGAGGATGCCGCGCATGCGCAGGTTGGAATCCTCGAGCACGCCGAGCTTGAAGGCGACGTCGACGCCTTCGGCAAGGATATCGACATTGTGGTCCGACAGGCGCACGCGCACCTCGATGTCGGGATATTTGTCGTGGAATTCGGGAATGCCCGACGCAATGAGGCGCCGGCCGATGCCGAGCGGAGCGGTGATGCGCAGCGACCCCTTGGGGTTGCGCGAGAGATCGGCGATCGCCGCTTCCGCCTCGTTCACCGCCTCGAT
This sequence comes from Shinella zoogloeoides, assembly GCF_020883495.1. Lineage (NCBI taxonomy): Bacteria > Pseudomonadati > Pseudomonadota > Alphaproteobacteria > Hyphomicrobiales > Rhizobiaceae > Shinella > Shinella zoogloeoides. The sequence continues at coordinate 3,711,048 of NZ_CP086610.1, forward strand.
GATCTTCACCGCGCCCTCGTAGAAGACGCGGCCGTGCTCGGTTGGGGAAAGCTTGCGCGTCGTGCGGTTGAACAGCCGCACGCCGAGATGGCGCTCCAGCTCCTTGATGCGATTGCTGGCGACCGCGGGCGTGACGCGCTGGTCGCGGCCCGCCGCCGAAAGGGTACCGAGTTCGACCACGCGAACGAAGACGCGTACATTATCGAGATAGGACATGATTCTTTCTACCACATTGGCGTGCGGAGCAAAGTGGGCGGCCATCTTTTAGATTTTTTTGAAAGACTTGGGGATTCCCCGGGATTTCCGGGTAAATAACTTGATGGCAAACAAGCTTATGGAAAATGGGTGGAGGACCCTATGTACGAATATGCCATAGCCTGGGATTGGGTAATGTTCGCAGTCCGCTGGCTGCACGTGATCACGGCCATCGCCTGGATCGGCTCATCCTTTTACTTTGTCGCCCTCGACCTGGGCCTGAAGAAGCATCCTGACCTGCCGCCGGGCGCCCATGGCGAGGAATGGCAGGTTCACGGCGGTGGCTTCTACCACATCCAGAAATACCTCGTGGCGCCGGCCAAGATGCCCGAGCACCTCGTCTGGTTCAAATGGGAAAGCTACGCCACCTGGCTCTCGGGTTTCGGCATGCTCTGTCTCGTCTATTACGCGGGCGCGGACCTCTACCTCATCGATCCGAACGTGCTGAACGTTTCCAAGCCGGTGGCCATCGCCATCTCGCTCGGCTCGCTCGCCTTCGGCTGGATCATGTACGACCTCATCTGCAAGTCGCCCTTCGGCAACGACAACACGCGGCTGATGGTGGCGCTGTACTTCATCCTGGTCGTCGTCGCCTGGGGCTACACGCAGCTCTTCACCGGCCGCGCCGCCTTCCTGCATCTCGGCGCCTTCACGGCAACGATCATGTCGGCGAACGTGTTCTTCATCATCATGCCGAACCAGCGCATCGTCGTCGCCGACCTCATCGCCGGCCGCACGCCCGATCCGAAATACGGCAAGATCGCCAAGCAGCGCTCCACACACAACAACTACCTGACGCTGCCGGTTCTATTCCTCATGCTGTCGAACCACTATCCGCTGGCATTCGGCACGGAGTTCAACTGGATCATCGCCTCGCTGGTCTTCCTGATGGGCGTCACGATCCGCCACTACTTCAACACGACCCATGCCGGCACGGGCAACCCGACCTGGACCTGGCTTGCAACCGCGCTGCTCTTCGTCATCATCATGTGGCTTTCCACGGTGCCGAAGGTGCTGACGGGTGAAACCGCCGACGCCACGGTCTCGGCCACGCAGCAGCCCTTCGTGACGGCGGAAGCCTTCCCGAAGGTGCGCGACACCATCGCCGGGCGCTGCGCCATGTGCCACGCCAGGGAGCCGGGCTGGGAAGGCATCGTCACGCCGCCGAAAGGCGTGATGCTGGAAACCGACGCGCAGATCGCGGCCCATGCCCGCGAGATCTACCTGCAGGCCGGCCGCTCGCACGCCATGCCGCCGGCAAACGTCACCCAGGTTTCGGACGAGGAGCGTAAGCTCTTCGTCGCCTGGTACGAAAGCGCCGTCAGCGGGGAGAAGACCCAGTGAGCGATCTCCTGATCCGCGGACGGGTGCTTACCTTCATCGCCGAGCCCCAGGGCATCGACGACACGGCCGCCTATCGCTACCACGAGGACGGTGCCGTCCTCGTGCGTGACGGCAAGGTGGTTGACACAGGCGACTATGCTGCCATCAGCAAGCTCGCCGGCACGGATGTCGAGGTGGCCGATCATCGGCCCAACCTCGTTCTGCCGGGCCTTATCGATACGCATTTGCACTTCCCGCAGACTCAGGCCATCGCCTCCTACGGTGCCCAGCTCCTCGAATGGCTGAACACCTATATCTTCGTCGAGGAACAGAAATTCGCCGATGCCGTCCATGCGGCGGCCGTGGCGGACCGGTTCTACGACGAGCTTCTGTCGAACGGCACCACCACCGCCGTCGCTTACTGCTCGGTGCATCCCGAAAGCGTCGACGCCTATTTCACGGCGGCCGAGGCGCGCGGCATGCGCATGGTCGGCGGCAAGGTGATGATGGACCGCAACGCGCCCGACGCGCTGCGCGACACGCCGCAGAAGGGCTATGACGAGACGAAGGCGCTCATCGAGAAATGGCACGGCCGCGGCCGCGCGCATTACGCGATCAGCCCGCGCTTCGCCATTACCTCGACGCCGGAGCAGATGGAGATGAGCCAGGCGCTCGTCGCGGAAAATCCCACCTGCTACGTCCAGACCCATCTTTCGGAAAACCACGACGAGATCGCGTTTGCGACCTCGCTCTACCCGGAAGCCAAGGACTATACGGACATCTACGCCCGCTACGGCCTCCTGAACGAGCGCATGCTGCTCGGTCACTGCATCCACCTCAGCGACCGGGAAGTCGGCGTTCTCGCCGAGACCGGCAGCGTTGCGGTCTTCTGCCCGACCTCGAACCTCTTCCTGGGGTCCGGTCTCTTCGACCGCGACCGTTTCGACAAGGCCGGCGCGCGCTGGTCGGTGGCGACGGATGTGGGCGCGGGCACCAGCTTCTCCATGCTGGAGACGATGGACGAAGCCTACAAGGTGCTGCACCTGCGCGGCCAGAAGCTGACGCCGTTCAACTCCTTTTACCGCATGACGCTCGGCAATGCCCGCGCGCTCGGCCTCGAAAAGCATATCGGCTCGCTCCATGCCGGGGCGGATGCGGATATCGTCGTGCTCGATTCCAGCGCCAAGCCCGCCATGGAATACCGCATGCGCACGGCGAAATCGCTGCTGGAGGAACTGTTCGTCCTCCAGACCATGGGCGACGATCGCTGCGTGGCGGAAGTCTATGTCGCCGGCAAGCCGATGAAGCCGAAGGCGCACGGCGCGCGGGGGTAACCCGCCGCCTCACGCCTGACGGTCAACACCATTACGCCGCCGTATCCCTCCGGATGCGGCGGCGTTTCATTTTCCGTTGAGCCGCCCGCCCATCGCCTTGGTCACGCCTTCCGCCGCGGCGCGCACCACGGGGCCGAGCGCATCCACCTTGGCATCGGGCAGGCGCACAGCCGGCCCGGAAACGGAAATGCCGGCGACGGCCTCGCCATATTCGTCGAAGATCGGAGCGGCCACGCAGCGCATGCCGAGCGTGTGTTCCTCGTCATCGATGGAAAAGCCGCGGGCGCGGATTTTCGCGATATCGCCGAGCAGCAGGGGCAGGCTGTCGCGCGTCTTGTCGGTGAAGTGCAGAAGCTCGCGGCCGGCAAGCAGCGCCTCGATGCGTGCATCCGGCCAGGTCGAGAGGATCGCCTTGCCGATGCCGGAGGCGTGGATCGGCCCGCGCCGGCCGGGGCGGAAGAAGGCGCGCATCGGCGCATGGCTTTCCACCTGCGAGATGAACACCACGTCGCCGTCGTCCTCGATGCCGATATTGGCGGTCTCGCCGCAGCCCTCCATCAATTGCTTCAGGAAAGGCCGGCTGATCGTGCCGAGCTTGCGGAAGCGGAGATAGGCGGTACCGATCTCGAAGGCCTTCACGCCGATGGTCCAGGCTCCGGTCTCCCCGTCATGGGTCACCATGCAGTGCTGGGCGAGCGAGGTCAGCAGGCGATGCACCGTCGAGGGCGCCATGCCGGACTGGTCGGCAAGGTCCGTCAGCGCCGCGCCGTCCGCCCGCGCCACCAGATCGAGGAGTTTCAGGCTCCTGTCCAGCACCTGCACGGAAGAGGGCGCCGCATTCTCCGCCGGTTTGCGGCCGGGCCGTCCCCTCGTCTTTTCCTGATGCTCCGCCATGGCCTTGTCTCCTCGTCGCCGCATCATGCCATAGCCCGCTTGCGGCGATTGTTCCAGATTCGTTGAAAATGTTTATTTCCATCTGATGGGATGAATTTCCATTTTCCCATTGCGTGAAAAACGGAATGCGGTACCTTCCGCCCTGAGAGACGGAGGAAAACCCATGGCTAAAATGCGTGCTGTCGATGCAGCGGTGCTGGTTCTGGAAAAGGAAGGCATCGACTGTGCCTTCGGCGTACCGGGCGCAGCGATCAATCCCTTCTATTCGGCGCTGAAGGCGCGCGGCTCGGTCCGCCACGTCCTCGCCCGCCATGTCGAAGGCGCAAGCCACATGGCCGAAGGCTATACCCGTGCCCGCTCCGGCAATATCGGCCTTTGCATCGGCACGTCCGGCCCGGCCGGCACCGACATGATCACCGGCCTTTATTCGGCATCCGCCGACTCGATCCCGATCCTGTGCATCACCGGCCAGGCGCCCCGCGCCCGCCTCGACAAGGAAGACTTCCAGGCTGTCGACATCGCGAAGATCGCCGCGCCCGTCACCAAGTGGGCCGTCACGGTCATGGAACCGGGCCTCGTTCCCTATGTCTTCCAGAAGGCCTTCCACACGATGCGCTCCGGCCGTCCCGGCCCGGTCCTTATCGACCTGCCGATCGACGTCCAGCTCGCCGAGATCGAGTTCGACATCGACGCCTACGAACCGCTGACGCCCTACAAGCCGGCCGCGACCCGCGCCCAGGCCGAGAAGGCGCTCACCATGCTCAATGAATCCGAGCGCCCGCTGCTCGTCGCCGGCGGTGGCATCATCAATGCGGATGCCTCGGACCTGCTCGTCGAATTCGCCGAAATCATCGGCGTCCCGGTCATCCCGACCCTGATGGGCTGGGGCACGATCCCGGACGACCATCCGCTGATGGCCGGCATGTGCGGCCTGCAGACCTCGCACCGCTACGGCAATGCCACGCTGCTCGCCTCGGACTTCGTCTTCGGCATCGGCAACCGCTGGGCAAACCGCCACACCGGCAATGTCCCGACCTATACGGAAGGCCGCAAATTCATCCACGTCGACATCGAGCCGACGCAGATCGGCCGCGTCTTCACACCCGATTTCGGCATCGTCTCCGACGCCGGCGCCGCCCTTCAGGTCTTCCTGGAAGTCGCGACGGAATGGAAGGCCGCCGGCAAGCTGCGCGACTGGTCCAACTGGGCCAATGAATGCCGCGAGCGCAAGCGCACCATGCTGCGCAAGACGCATTTCAACCAGATGCCGCTGAAGCCGCAGCGCGTCTACGAGGAAATGAACAAGGCCTTCGACCGCGATACCTGCTACGTCTCGACCATCGGCCTCAGCCAGATCGCCGGCGCGCAGTTCCTGCACGTCTACAAGCCGCGCAACTGGATCAACTGCGGTCAGGCCGGCCCGCTCGGCTGGACGCTGCCGGCAGCGCTCGGCGTGCGCGCCGCCGATCCGGATCGTCCGATCGTCGCCCTGTCGGGTGACTACGACTTCCAGTTCATGATCGAGGAGCTTGCGGTCGGCGCCCAGCACAAGCTGCCCTACCTGCATGTCGTCGTGAACAATTCGTATCTCGGCCTCATCCGCCAGGCCCAGCGCGGCTTCAACATGGACTTCGAAGTTTCGCTCGCCTTCGACAACATCAACGCGAATGCCGACTCGGAAGCCGGCTACGGCGTCGATCACGTCGCGGTCGCCGAAGGCCTCGGCTGCAAGGCGCTCCGCGTCCGCAGCGCCAACGAGTTCCAGGAAGCCTTCAACACGGCGCAGAAGCTGATGAAGGAACACCAGGTTCCGGTCGTCATCGAGTTCATCCTCGAGCGCGTCACGAACATTGCCATGGGCGCAGACATCAACGCCGCCGTCGAGTTCGAGGAACTGGCCGAGCGCGGCGAAGACGCACCGACGGCGACGCTCGCCGCCCTGCTGGACTAAGGAGAGAGAACCATGCCGAAATTTGCGGCCAACCTCACCATGCTCTTCAACGAAGCGCCCTTCATGGAGCGCTTCGCCCTGGCCGCCAAGGCCGGCTTCGAAGGGGTCGAGTATCTCTTCCCCTACGATTTCGACAAGGACGCCATCCGCGCCGAACTCGACAAGCACGGCCTGACGCAGGTCCTGCACAACCTGCCGGCCGGCAACTGGGCCGGCGGCGAGCGCGGCATCGCGGTCCTGCCGGATCGCGTGGACGAATTCCGCGAAGGCGTGGCGAAGGCCATCGATTACGCAACGAAGCTCGGTTGCAAGCAGATCAACTGCCTGTCGGGCATCGCGCCTGCCGGCGTGCCGGACAGCGTGCTGCGTGCCACCTTCGTCGCCAACCTGAAGCTGGCGGCCTCCGAACTCGGCAAGCACGGCATCAAGCTGCTGATCGAGCCGATCAACCATTTCGACATTCCGGGCTTCTACCTGAACACCCCGGATCAGGCGGCCTCGATCATCGCGGAAGTCGGCTCCGACAACCTCTATATCCAGTACGACCTCTACCATCAGCAGCGCACCGAGGGTGAGCTGATCGGCACGTTCAAGAAGCACCAGGCACAGATCGTCCACGTGCAGCTTGCCGACAATCCGGGCCGCAACGAACCGGGCACGGGCGAGATCGCCTATCCCTTCGTGTTCAAGACGCTGGACGCGCTCGGCTACGACGGCTGGATCGGCTGCGAATACAAGCCGCGCACGACCACCGAAGAAGGCCTCGGCTGGCTGGCCGAAGTCGGTCGCTGAGCAAACCATACATTCTAAGATTGGGAGACAAGATCATGGCAAATATCGGTTTCATCGGCCTCGGCATCATGGGCACCCCCATGGCGCGCCACCTGCAGAATGCCGGCCACACGGTCATCACCTCGAAGTTCTTCATTCCGCCGCACAAGGATCTGGTCGATAACGGCCTGCAGATCGTCGAAAGCCCGAAGGCGCTCGCCGAAACGGTCGACACGATCATCCTCATGCTGCCCGACACCCCGGAAGTCGAAGACGTGCTCTTCGGCGAGAACGGCGTCTCCTACGGTCTTTCGGCCGGCAAGCTCGTCATCGACATGAGCTCGATCTCGCCGATCGCCACCAAGGAATTCGCCAAGAAGGTTCGTGCGACCGGTGCGGAATATGTCGACGGCCCGGTTTCGGGCGGTGAAGTCGGCGCCAAGAATGCCTCGCTCTCCATCATGGCCGGCGGTTCGCAGGAAAGCTTCGACCGCGCCCTGCCGCTCTTCCAGCTCATGGGCAAGAACATCACGCTCGTCGGCGATTGCGGCGACGGCCAGGTGACCAAGGTCGCCAACCAGATCATCGTTGCCCTCACCATCGAAGCCGTTGCCGAAGCGCTCGTCTTCGCATCCAAGGCCGGCGCCGATCCGGCCCGCGTGCGCGCGGCGCTGATGGGCGGCTTTGCCTCCTCGCGCATTCTCGAAGTGCACGGCGAGCGCATGGTCAAGCGCACCTTCGATCCGGGCTTCCGCATCTCGCTGCACCAGAAGGACCTCAACCTGGCTCTCCAGGGCGCCAAGGCGCTGGGCGTTTCGCTGCCCAACACCGCCTCGACGCAGGAACTCTTCAACCAGTGCGCCGCCCATGGCGATGCAGGCCTCGATCACTCAGGTCTCGTCACGGCGCTGGAGCGCATGGCGAACCACGCCGTCGCATGACGGCCTGACCGGGCGGGGAGGGGAGCCCCGCCCGGTCACCCCTTCTGGAGGAGGAGATACAGCCCCTCGCCCCGCTGCGCCGTTACCGACTGGAGGCGGTTCTGGCGCGCGGGCGGGGGGCTGTGTTTATATGAGCCATTCGCATGAACCGGAGGAACCCTATGCCGACCATCGCCGATCCGCGCGCCTTTCTCGAAAACCTCTTTTCCGTCGCGGTTTCCGCTGCCGACCCGGAAAAGGTGCTGGCCGCCAACCTGCCGGAAAAGCCGAAGGGCCGCACGGTGGTGATCGGCGCCGGCAAGGGCGCCGCGCAGATGGCCCGCGCCTTCGAGCGCCTGTGGGATGCGCCGCTGACCGGCGTCATCGTCACGCGCTACGGTTATGCCGTCCCCTGCGAGCGCATCGAGGTTCTGGAAGCGGCCCATCCGGTGCCTGACGATAGCGGCCTTCTCGCCTCCGGCCGCCTGATGGCCGCCGTACGGGGCCTTAACGAAGACGACCTCGTCGTCGCCCTCGTCTGCGGCGGCGGCTCGGCCCTTCTGCCCGCGCCCGCCGGCGACCTGACGCTGGCCGACGAGATTGCCGTCAACAAGGCGCTGCTCGCCTCCGGCGCGCCGATCAGCGCCATGAACGCCGTGCGCAAGCAGGTCTCGCGCATCAAGGGCGGCCGGCTCGCCGCGCTCGCCCATCCGGCCCGTGTGGTCTCGCTGGTCGTTTCCGATATTCCCGGCGACAATCCCGCCCTCGTCGCCTCCGGCCCGACCATCGCCGACGAGACGACCCGCGCCGACGCGCTGCGCCTCATCGAGCGCTACCGCCTCGACCTGCCGGAAGCCGTCATGCGCCATATCCGCGACGGTAAGGACGAGCCGCCGCTGCCGTCCGATCCGCGTTATGCCCGCAACGAGGTGAAGCTGGTCGCTTCCGCCGCCGTCTCGCTGGAAGCTGCTGCCGCTGCCGCGAAGAAGGCCGGCGTCGAGGCCGTCATCCTGTCGGATGCCATCGAAGGCGAGGCCTCCGAAGTCGGCCGCGTCCACGCCGCCATCGCGGCGGAAGTCGTGCGCCGCAACCGGCCATTCGAAAAGCCCGTCGTCATCCTTTCGGGCGGTGAGACCACCGTCACGATCAAGGGCAAGGGCAAGGGCGGCCGCAACGGCGAATTCCTGCTCTCCTTCGCCTGCGCCACGGATGGCCTTGCCGGCCTTTCGGCGCTTGCCGCCGATACGGACGGCATCGACGGCTCGGAGGACAATGCCGGCGCCTTCGCCGACGGCACCACCGTCGCGCGCCTCGCCGACAAGGGCAAGGACGCCGCCGAATTCCTGTCGCGCAACGATAGCTGGACCGCCTTCGACGCCCTTGGCGACCTCTTCGTGCCCGGCCCGACCGGCACGAATGTCAACGATTTCAGGGCGATCCTCATCCAGTAGCCCAAAACAGAAAGCCCCGGCATTGCCGGGGCTTTTCGTTTGGTCCTCCAGGCGATCAGCCTTCGAAGAATTCCTTCATCCGGGCGAAGAAGCCCGCCGATTCCGGGTTGTTCTCCTTCGAGGAAATCTCCTCGAATTCCTTCAGCAGCTCGCGCTGGCGCTTGGTCAGCTTCTGCGGCGTCTCGATCTGGATCTGGATGTAGAGATCGCCGACCTGGCTGGAGCGCAGCACCGGCATGCCCTTGCCCTTCAGGCGGAACTGTTTTCCCGCCTGCGTGCCCTCGGGCACCGAGACGCGCGACTTGGTGCCGTCGAGCGTCGCCACGTCGAAGGTGCCGCCGAGTGCCGCCGTCGTCATCGAGATCGGCACGGCGCAATAAAGGTCCGCCCCGTCGCGCTGGAAGAATTCGTGCGGCTTCACCGACAGGAAGATATAGAGGTCGCCCGCCGGTCCGCCGCGAACGCCCGCTTCACCCTCGCCGGAAAGGCGAATGCGCGTGCCGTCCTCGATGCCGGCCGGGATGTTGACCGACAGCGAGCGCTCTTCCGTGACGCGGCCGTTGCCGTGGCACTTGGTGCAGGGATCGGTGATCGTCTGGCCGCGGCCGTGGCAGGTCGGGCAGGTACGTTCGACCGAGAAGAAGCCCTGTGCGGCGCGCACACGGCCGGAGCCCTGACAGGTGGCGCAGGTCTTCGGGCTGGTGCCGGGCTTTGCGCCCGTGCCGGTGCAGACGTCGCAGGTGATCGACGTCGGCACGCGAATCTGCGCGGTCTTGCCGGCGTAAGCCTCTTCCAGCGAGATTTCCATGTTGTAGCGAAGGTCACCGCCGCGCTCGCGCCCGCCGGAGGACCGCCGCTGGCGCCCGCCGCCCATCATCTCGCCGAAAATGTCCTCGAAGATGTCGGAGAAGCCGCCGCCCTGGAAACCGCCGCCGCCGAAGCCGCCGCCACCCATGCCGCCCTGCTCGAAGGCGGCGTGGCCGTAACGGTCATAGGCCGCGCGCTTCTGCGGGTCCTTGAGCGTCTCATAGGCCTCGTTGACGTCCTTGAACTTCTGTTCGGAAGAGGCATCGCCCGGATTCTTGTCGGGGTGATACTTCATCGCCATCTTGCGGAAGGCGCTCTTCAGCTCCTTCTCGTCGGCGGTCTTGGAGACACCCAGCGTCTCGTAAAAATCAGCTTTTGCCATTCGGGTTCACGTCCGTTTCGCGGGAACGGTCTTGTTGTGTGTATCGGGAAGCTTGCCTTGGCCGCACGCATGCGAAAGGCGGAAGCCGGGCGAAGGGAAGGCCATGACGTCGTCGCCGCGATAAACGGGAGTGATCATGGTGCCTTGTTTCCCTTCGCGCTGACTTCCGCCTTTTCGCTATCCGTTGCACCGGCCGCGCTTGCGCGGCCGGTTTGGCTGGAGGCTTAGGCCGACTTCTTGTCGTCCTTGACTTCCTCGTAGTCGGCATCGACCACGTTGTCGCCGGCATCGCCCGAGGCGTTCTCTTCGGCCTGCTGGGCCTCGTAGATCGCCTGGCCGAGCTTCATGGAGACTTCCATGAGCGTGTTGGTCTTGGCCTTGATGTCCTCGGCGTCCGGCTCGGAGGCTTCGACAGCGGTCTTGAGGTCGGCAATCGCGTCCTCGATGGCCTTGCGGTCGGCTTCCGTGACCTTGTCGCCGTATTCCTTGACGGACTTTTCCGACGAATGGATCAGGCTTTCGGCCTGGTTCTTCGCCTCTACGCCCTCACGACGCTTCTTGTCGGCCTCGGCATTGGCTTCGGCATCCTTGACCATCTTCTCGATGTCGGCGTCGGAAAGGCCGCCGGACGCCTGGATGCGGATCTGGTGCTCCTTGCCGGTGCCCTTGTCCTTGGCCGAAACCTGCACGATGCCGTTGGCGTCGATGTCGAAAGTGACTTCGATCTGCGGCATGCCGCGCGGTGCCGGAGGAATGCCGACGAGGTCGAACTGGCCGAGCAGCTTGTTGTCCGCGGCCATTTCACGCTCGCCCTGCGAAACGCGGATGGTCACGGCCGACTGGTTGTCTTCGGCGGTCGAGAAGGTCTGGCTCTTCTTCGTCGGGATCGTCGTGTTGCGCTCGATCAGACGGGTGAAGACGCCGCCCAGCGTTTCGATGCCGAGAGACAGCGGGGTCACGTCGAGGAGGAGAACGTCCTTGACGTCGCCCTGCAGAACGCCGGCCTGGATGGCGGCGCCCATGGCGACCACTTCATCCGGGTTCACGCCCTTATGCGGCTCCTTGCCGAAGAGCTGCTTGACGACTTCCTGCACCTTCGGCATGCGGCTCATGCCGCCGACGAGAACGACTTCGTCGATCTCGGCCGCCGTGACGCCGGCATCCTTGAGGGCTGCCTTGCACGGGGCGACGGTGCGCTGGATGAGGTCGTCGACGAGCGCTTCGAACTTGGCGCGGGTCAGCTTCATCGTCAGGTGCTTCGGACCGGAAGCGTCCGCCGTGATGAACGGCAGGTTGATTTCGGTCTGCTGCGAGGACGAAAGCTCGATCTTGGCCTTTTCGGCAGCTTCCTTGAGGCGCTGCAAGGCGAGCTTGTCGTTCTTCAGGTCGATGCCCTGGTCCTTCTTGAACTCGGCTGCGAGATATTCGACGAGACGCATGTCGAAGTCTTCACCGCCGAGGAAGGTGTCGCCGTTCGTCGACTTCACTTCGAAGACGCCGTCGCCGATTTCCAGGACCGAGATGTCGAACGTGCCGCCGCCAAGGTCGTAGACGGCGATGGTCTTGCCGTCCTTCTTGTCGAGGCCGTAGGCGAGCGCGGCAGCCGTCGGCTCGTTGATGATGCGGAGCACTTCAAGACCCGCGATCCTGCCGGCGTCCTTGGTCGCCTGGCGCTGCGCGTCGTTGAAGTAGGCCGGAACCGTGATGACGGCCTGCGTGATGGTCTCGCCGAGATAGGATTCGGCGGTTTCCTTCATCTTCTGCAGGATCATCGCGGAGATCTGCGAGGGAGAATAGCCCTTACCGCGGGCGTCGACCCAGGCATCGCCGTTGTCGCCCTTGACGATCTTGTAGGGAACGAGACCCTTGTCCTTCTCGACGAGCTTGTCGTCGTAGCGGCGGCCGATGAGGCGCTTGACGGCGAACAGGGTGTTTTCCGGGTTGGTGACCGCCTGGCGCTTGGCCGGCTGGCCGGTCAGCCGCTCACCGTCTTCGGTGAAGGCGACCATGGAAGGCGTCGTGCGCGCGCCTTCGGCGTTTTCAATGACCTTCGCGTCCTTGCCATCCATGACGGCGACGCAGGAATTGGTCGTTCCAAGGTCGATACCGATTACTTTAGCCATGTCATTCTCTCCTTCAAGCGAACTGCCGGAACCCATTCAGGCATTCTTTTGGCAGCCCCTAATGGTATGGTCTTGTCGAAAACCCCGGCCTGAACCGGAGCTTTGCGGGGTATATAAGGACCACTCCAGACGACTGCAAGACATGGACGAGCCGCAAAGCTCGCGAAATCAGCGTGTCCGGGAGGATTTTGTACGCCGTCTGCGTTCCCCGCAATCAACCGCAATCGCGCGCGGGTTTCAAGGGACTGTCCGTGGTTCCTCGCGGCGTTGCGGGAAGAGGGTGGGCAGAAGTACGGAAACGGCGAGCCACCATCCGCCGCGCTGGGATGAGCAGCGGCGTTCCAATGGCAATGGGTGCAGGAAACATCCAGCATATTCAATGGCACCCCCCGGCTTTCCAGGCGCTATTTCATCCCCGCTGCCTCCAGTCACGCACACAATCGTCCAACTGAGCGAGAACGGACTGCTGCAGGGGAGTGGGTCGTTGCACCGGAAATCTACAGGCGGCCTAACCGGGTGGAACAGATGGAAATTGATCGAATCGGCCGCGTCTATGGGTGCCATTGGTGCGGTACAAAGGTGCCAGGAACCAGAAGAGGCCATTTCATCGGCGATCATCAGGTGCCAAAGTCGGTAGGAAAGCCAAGCCGGATTTATCCGCATTGCTGGTCGTGTAGCCAATCACAAGGCGGCTTGTTGTCAAAAGGGAGATACTGACATCATGACTGTTCAACGCCTGTCGATCGCGCCGGAATATGTAAGTTTCTATGCTGCAGGCCGCCGAGATGTGCCCATTCCAACCCATATGGATCGAAGAGGCGTCCTTTCCTCAAAAAACTGCATCTTAATTCCGGCACTCTACTATTACGACGGAGACACGCATGTGACGTTCGGCCCGGCGTCCGAGATTACCGAAGCAGGGAAACCCGATTTCGACGGCATCCTCAATACGCCGAACAGAGAGCTTATCCTGTTCGATGCGAATGAGCCTCAGTATGCCATTGCGACCGTAGCTGCGGAGAGGACTCGTATCAGGATCTGGATGGATCACCCCGACGAGCCCGAACACGTCACCATTGCTTGGGGATAGAGACGGTGCGCCAGTGCTGTCACTCGTTACCAATGATGGCACCATGTATCGACGGCGCAAAGGACGTTCGGCATCACCCCCCGGTGAGGAAGTCGAAGAGGGTCGTGCGGCGTGTGCCGGTCTGGCGCTCGCCGCCGACATCGGTCGGCGGGATCAGGCCGTCGTCGAGGGGGACCGCGCCCGTTTGGTCGGTCGCTACCGCTTCGCCGTTGCCGGCGGGCCGCTGGTCGGTGTCGAGCGTGCGGGAAATGATGTCGAAGAGCTGGTCGCCGCCTTCTTCCGGCGCGGCGCGGGCCGGGTCCTGCAGCGGGTCGCCGTTCGCCGTGCCGAAGAGCGGGGAGGGCGAGAGGCCCGCATGGGCGGCGGTCATGAATTCGCCCCAGGCTTTCGCCGGAAGTCCCCCGCCCGTCACCTTCTTCATCGACTTGCCGTCGTCGTTGCCGAACCAGACGCCCGTCGTCAGGTTGCTGGTATAGCCGACGAAGAGTGCGTCGCGGAAGGATTGCGTCGTGCCGCTCTTGCCGGCGGCCGGCCAGCCGGGAATGCGGGCATTCTTGCCGGTGCCCTCGGTGATGACGCGCATCATCATGCCGTTCATCATGGAGACGATGTTCGGCTCCAGCACGCGGGGCGGGTTGTCGTAGGTGTTCTCGTAGAGCACCTTGCCCTCTGCCGTCGAGATGCGCCGGATGATGTGCGGCGTCGCCTTGTAGCCGCCGTTCATGAAGGGGGCGTAAGCGGAGGTCAGTTCCACCAGCGTCACTTCCGACGTGCCGAGCGCGATGGAGGCGTTTGATTGCAGGTCCGATTCGATGCCGAGCCGGCGCGCGAGCTTGATCACCTCGCCCGGGCCGACCTCCATGACGAGCTGCGCGGCGATGGTGTTCAGCGAATTGGCGAGCGCCGAGGCGAGCGTCACCTCGCCGCGATATTTCTGGTCGTAGTTTTCCGGCGTCCAGTTGCCGATCTTCACCGGCGCGTCGTTGCGCACGGAAAGCGGCGAGCGGCCGGCTTCGAGCGCCGCCGCATAGACGAAGGGCTTGAAGGCGGAACCCGGCTGGCGCTTGGCCTTGGAGGCGCGGTCGAACTGGCTTTCGGCATAGTCGCGCCCGCCGACCAGCGCGCGGATCGCGCCCGTGCCGTCGATGGAGACGAGGGCGGCCTGCGAGGCGTTCGATTTCGCGCCGTCCTTGTCGAGCATTGCCGAGAGCGTCTCGTCGGCCTTCTTTTCGAGGTCCAAGTCGATCGTCGTGTCGATGACGAGGTCTTCCTTGATGTCGCCGATCATGCCGGGAAGCTGCGCCATCACCATGTCGGCGGCGTAGTATTGCGCGCCGGACCAGTAGCTCTTGGCCCGCGCCGGGGTCTGCGACATCGCGCTCTTGATCTCGTTGTCGGTGACGTAGCCTTCCTCGCGCATGGCGCCGAGAACGACCTGGGCGCGCGCTTCCGCCGCCTCCGGGTCGCGGGCGGGCGACAGGCGCGAGGGTGCTTTCAGGAGGCCGGCGAGAAGGGCGGCCTCGCCGAGATTCACATCCCGCGCCGACTTGTTGAAGTAGCGCCGCGAGGCGGCTTCCACGCCGTAGGAATTGGAGCCGAAGAAGACGCGGTTGAGATACATCGCAAGGATCTGGTCCTTGGAATATTTGTGCTCCAGCCAGAAGGCGAGCAGCACTTCCTGCACCTTGCGCTCCAGCGTGCGCTCGGGCGAGAGGAACATGTTCTTGGCAAGCTGCTGGGTCAGCGTCGAGCCGCCCTGAACCATGCGGCCGGTCGTGACATTGGTCAGCATCGCGCGGGCAAGGCCGAGCGGGTCGACGCCGAAATGCGAATAGAAGCGCCGGTCCTCGATGGCGATCACGGCCTGCGGAATATAGGGCGACATGTTCTCCAGCGACAGCGCCTCGCCGCCGGTCAGGCCCCGGTTGGCGATGATGTCGCCGCTGACGGCGAGGATCTTGACGTTCGGCGGCCGGTCCGGGATCGACCAGCTCGTGGCGCTCGGCATGCGCGCGCCGTAATAGAGCACCAGCCCGCCGACGCCGATGGCGCCCCAGATGCCGAGCACGATGCACCAGTAGAAGAGCCGGCGGAAGAGGCCGAAGACGCCGCCGGAAGAGTCGCGCCGCCGGGACGATGCGCGCCGCTGCCGCTCGGCCTTGGCCGGCTTGCCGCGCCCGCCCTTGCGGCCGCCGCCCGCCACGCGGTCGCCTGCGCCGACGTGGAAATCATCGTCGTCGTCGCGGCCTGCCGATCCCTGGAAGGACGGTTCGATGCGCTGGGATTTGCGGTTGCCTGCCATAAGCGGTCGGATATGCCCTCGGAACGTTGGCGTCCGGTGGACTCTAAATGCGGCGATTTAAGGGGTGGTTAAGAAGCGGTGAACGGCGTCCGCCACTTTAAGGGGATCGGGCGGCCCGAAGGCCGCCCGGAAAGTCGCCTCAGAAGTAGGGCGAGAGGCACTGGCGGCGCGGCCCCTGATTGGGCTGGAACGTGTTGTCCCAGGATCGATAGGAGCGGAAGCGCGCATAGCACCACTGGACATGGCGCGGGTTGATGCCCGCGTCGCGCGGCCGGTTGTTATTGTTGTTGTTGGCGATAGCGCCGCCGATGATCGCGCCCGCGCCGAAGGCCGCCATGGGATACCACCAGCCGTCCGAGTGGCGGCGATAGCCGCGGCGATGATAGCGGGAGCCGCGATGGCCGTTGTGCCAGCCATGGCGATTATGATGGCGGTTGCGGCTATGGTGGCGATTGCGGTTGCGGTTCTGCACCTGCAGGACATCGCTGGTCTGGGCGATATCGGCCTTGACCAGCGGCATGGCGACAACCGGCGCCGGAACGAATGTCGTGGCGAACATGGCCATGCCGATGAAAGCGGAAAAGCCGCTCTTGATCATTGCCTTCATATGGATCTCCCTCAGTTGCCATTGTCGAATTGCGATGGCACGCACCATAGCATGAATGCCCCCGGATGAACCGGAGGTGAACCAAAAATATCCGCCCCGTCAATCCTCGCCATTGCTGCGGCGGGCGAGGAAGCGGGAGCGCTCGTAGACCAGAATGACCACCAGCGCCATGATGAAGGGAACGATGAGATAGAACAGCCGGAAGACGGCGAGCGCCGCGAGGACGGCGGCCGGATCCATGTCCGGCAGGCCGGCGATGAAGACGAGTTCCAAAACGCCGATGCCGCCCGGCGCATGGGAGAGCAGCGCGACCGAGAAGGAGGCGAGGAAGATACCGAGAACGACGAAGAAGCCGGGATTGCCCGCCGCCGGCAGCGCGAAATAGATGATCGCCGCCGCCCCGATCAGCTCGATGGGCGCGATGATAAGCTGGCGAAAGACGAGCGAGGGCTTGGGATATTCCAGCTTCAGCCAGCGCGTATCGACCGGCCGGAAGCCGACGAGGCTGCCCACCACGTAGAGCGCGACGAGGGCGAGCAGGAAGATGCCTGTCGAAAAGGCCGCCTCGATCGGCAGGAACTTGGCGAAGCGGCCGACGATTTCCGGCTCCAACACCAGCACGAGGCCGAACAGCATGACGGTGCCGAGCGCGAAGGTGAAGGAGCAGAAGGCGACGAGCATCCCCACCTCGGACCCGCTCAATCCCTTCGACGTATAGGCGCGGTAGCGCACCAGCGCCCCGGAGAACACCGAGGCGCCGATATTGTGCGACAGCGCATAGGTGGTGAAGGAGGTGATGGTGATGAACCACAGCGAGATGCGGTGGCCGAGGTGCTCCAGCGCCAGATGGTCGTAGGCGGCGAGCGCGGCATAGGCGAGAAGCGTGGCGAGGCAGGCGAGTATCCAGCCGGAGGCTGGAATGGCGTGGATGCTCGCCATGAATTCGTCGAGCGACAGGCCCCTGAGGTCCCGGTAGAGGATATAGACCGACAGGGCGATCGCGGCGGTGCTGACGAGCGGCCAGAAGAATTTCCTGAGCCGCTTCATTCCGCCTTGCCCCCGGTCTCCGGCATATCGCCGCCCGGGCGGCAAAGCCCCCTTGCAATCGGTCCCGACGCCATCCTTGCCCTTTTCCCATCGTCCGGGCCTGTCATCGCCTTGCGGCGCGCGGCCCTTGTCGTTGTTCAGTTGGCCGGCATTTCCATTCCCTATCGTTAATGCCGGCCAATTTCGTCATCACATCTGCGTCAGTGCGCCGCGAGCGCCGCAAGGATGCGCACCCAGGAGCGGATGCCCTTCTCGAAGGAGCGCAGCTCGTATTTCTCGTTCGGCGAATGGATGCGGTCGTCCGACAGCGCGAAGCCGACGAGCAGGGATTCCATGCCCAGCATCTTCTGGAAATCCCCAACGATGGGGATGGAGCCGCCCATGCCGATGACGACGGCGGGCTTCGGCCATTCGTCGGAAAGGGCCGACTTCGCCTTTTCGAGCAGCGCGGAATCGTAGGGAAGCTGGATTGCCGGCGAGCCGCCATGGGCGTGGAAGGAAACCGAGCAGTCGGCCGGAACCTTCGAGCGCACATAGGCGCGGAAGGCATCGCGGATCTTGGCCGGATCCTGCTTGCCGACGAGGCGGAAGGAGACCTTGGCCGAAGCTTCCGCCGCGATTACCGTCTTGAAGCCTTCGCCGGTATAGCCGCCGGTGATGCCGTTCACTTCCGCCGTCGGGCGCGCCCAGGTCAGTTCCAGCACGGAGCGGCCCTTCTCGCCCGAGGGGATCGAAAGGCCGATCTTGCCGAGGAACTGTTCCGCCGAGGTGCCGAGCTTGTCCCAGGCGGCCTTGATCTGCGATGGGGTCTCCTCGACGCCCTCGTAGAAGTCGTCGAGCGTCACGCGGCCGGTCTCGTCGTGCAGGCCGGCAAGGATGCCCGAGAGGATGTGGATCGGGTTTGCCGCCGCGCCGCCGAAATGGCCCGAATGCAGGTCCCGGTCGGCCGCCTTGACGATGACCTCCTCGCCGACGAGGCCGCGCAGGCCCGCCGAGATGGCCGGCGTATCGGCGTCCCACATGCTGGTGTCGCAGACGAGCGCGAAATCGGCCGTCAGTTCCGCCGCATTGGCCTCGAGGAAGGGTTTCAGCGAGGGCGAGCCGGATTCTTCCTCGCCCTCGAAGAGGATGGTAACGCGGCAGGGCAGGGCGCCGGCGGTTTCCTTGTAGGCGCGGCAGGCTTCCACGAAGGTCAGGAGCTGGCCCTTGTCGTCGGAGGTGCCGCGGCCGGTGATGATGCGCCGGCCGCCCTCGACTTCGCGCACGGCCGGCTCGAAGGGATCGTTGTCCCACAGGTTCAGTGGATCGACGGGCTGGACGTCGTAGTGGCCGTAGAACAGCACATGCGGCGCGTCGGGCTTTGCGCCGTCGTGATGGGCGACGACCATGGGATGACCGGGCGTGTCGCGCACCGTGGCGTCGAAGCCGAGCGAGCGCAGCTCCGCGACCAGCCACTCGGCCGCGCGGCGGCATTCCGGCTTGAAGGCCGGGTCGGTGGAGATGGACTTGATGCGGACGAGTTCGAACAGGCGTTCGAGGCTGGCGGGAATGCCGGCGCTGGCGCGGTCGAGGACGGGCAGAATATTGGTCATGGTCGAATCCCTTGCGAATTGCGCGGCGACATTAGACCGATCGTGTCGGGGAGGGCAAATCGTATGACGGTCTTGCGATGGTCAGACGCGCGGATCGCGCCCGAGATTGGCCAGCACCATGCGCATATATTCGAGAAGCAGTTCCCGCTCGAAGCGGCGGAACCCCTGGAACAGCGCATCCTCCGTGGCCGAGGCCGCCGCGAGCGCCGTTTCCTGCAGCGCCTTGCCCCTTGCGGTGAGGAAGACGAGCTGCGCGCGCTTGTCCTTGGGGTGGCGGCGGCGGGAAACGAGACCGTCCCGCTCCATGCGCGAAAGCGTGTTGGCCATGGTCGCCTGCTCGATATCGAGACGGTCGAGAAGCTCGCGCTGGGTCAGGCCGTCGCCGCTCCACAATTCGAGCAGGACCGGGAACTGGCCGGGCGCAAAGCCTGACCCGTCCGCCCGCGCCTGGAGTGCGCGGGACGCCGCTTTCGCCAGGAGATTGGCGAGGTAGGCAGCCGACTCCTTCCGGTCAAAGTCCATGAGCGGAAGCTAAGCTGGTTCGCGGCCGAAGACAATGCGCTATCGGCGGCGGTTGCAAGGGGTGGATCGCAGGCTATGCAAGCCCCAAATGAAAGAAGCCGCCGTCGACAGGAGGCTTGTCGCGGCGGCTTCTCCCGAATTATGGACAAAGGCCCGGAGAGGGGGATAAGGCCTTTGTCCTCGTCTGGCGCGGCGGGGGACAGGCCGGGATGCCAGACAGCGGCTTGATCAGGTGCCGATGAGGAATATTTGTGGGTCCGAATGTGGCTTTTCAAGGGATTCGAGGCCCCCGGAAAATTACAAATTGGTAACGTTCCTGTGAGGCTTTCCGATCCTTCGAAAGGGGGCTGGAAGCGCAATGAAAGATGGACGCGGAAAGCCGCCCGCGCTATCCATTCCCCCCATGAAAAAAGGTGATCATCTCTTCCTCGTTGACGGCTCGGGTTTCATCTTCCGCGCCTTCCATGCCATCCCGCCGCTCAACCGCAAGTCGGACGGGCTGCCGGTCAATGCCGTCTCGGGTTTCTGCAACATGCTGTGGAAGCTGCTGAAGGATGCGCGCAATACCGACGTGGGTGTGACGCCGACCCATTTCGCCGTCATTTTCGACTATTCCTCGAAGACCTTCCGCAATGCGCTCTACGACCAGTACAAGGCCAACCGCACTGCGCCGCCGGAAGACCTGATCCCGCAATTCGGCCTGATCCGCCACGCCACGCGCGCCTTCAACCTGCCCTGCATCGAGAAGGAAGGTTTCGAGGCCGACGACCTGATCGCCACCTATGCGCGCCTTGCCGAAGCCGATGGCGCGGACGTCACCATCGTCTCCTCCGACAAGGACCTTATGCAGCTCGTGACTGAGAACGTCTCGATGTATGACGGCATGAAGGACAAGCAGATCTCCATTCCCGAGGTCATCGAGAAATGGGGCGTGCCGCCGGAGAAGATGATCGATCTCCAGTCGCTGACGGGCGACAGCACGGACAACGTGCCGGGCGTGCCCGGCATCGGCCCGAAGACCGCCGCCCAGCTTCTCGATGAATATGGCGACCTCGATACGCTGCTTGCCCGCGCCGAGGAGATCAAGCAGGTCAAGCGCCGCGAAAACATCGTCGCCAACCGGGACCTCGTGCTGCTTTCGCGCCAGCTCGTCACGCTGAAGACGGATACGCCCCTCGACGTGCCGCTTGACGAGCTGATCCTGCATCCGCAGGACGGCCCGAGGCTCATCGCCTTCCTCAAGGCAATGGAATTCACAACGCTGACGCGCCGTGTCGCCGAAGCCTGCGACTGCGATGCCGGCGCCATCGACGCCGCCGACGTTCCCGTCGAATGGGGCACCGAGGCGCGCGGCCCCGACCTCGACAAGGGTGAGGCCGCCGCAGCGGCTCCTGCTGCCGAGGGCAAGGCGGCAGCAGCCGAGACGACAACGCTTCCGGCCACAGCGCCCGGCGAGGCGACGCCCGCGGCGCTCGCCAAGGCCCGCGCGGAGCGTTTTTCCGCAGCGCCCATCGATCACTCCACCTATGAGACGGTGCGCGATCTCGCCGCGCTCGACCGCTGGATCGCCGCCGCGCGCGAAACCGGCCTCGTCGCCTTCGACACCGAAACGACCTCGCTCGACGCGATGCAGGCCGAGCTTTGCGGCTTCTCGCTCGCCATCGCCGACAATGCCAGGGACCCGACGGGAACCGCGATTCGCGCCTGCTACGTGCCGCTGAACCACAAGACCGGCGTCGGCGATCTTCTCGGCGGCGGGCTGGCCGAGGGGCAGATTCCGATCCGCGCCGCTCTGGAGCGGCTGAAGGCGCTGCTGGAAGACCCGTCCGTCCTCAAGGTCGCGCAGAACCTCAAATACGACTACCTCGTCATGCGCCGCCACGGCATCACGGTTCAGGGCTTCGACGATACGATGCTGATGTCCTATGCGCTGGATGCGGGCGTGACGACACACGGCATGGACACGCTCTCCGAGCGCTGGCTCGGCCACAAGCCGATCGCCTACAAGGACGTCGCCGGCTCCGGCAAGGGCGCACAGACCTTCGACATGGTCGATATCGCCCGCGCCACCGCCTATGCGGCGGAGGATGCCGACGTGACGCTGCGCCTCTGGCATGTGCTGAAGCCGCGCCTTGCCGCCGAGCGCATGACGACGGTCTATGAGCGGCTGGAGCGCCCGCTGGTGCCCGTGCTCGCCCGCATGGAAGAGCGCGGCATCACCATCGACCGGCAGGTGCTCTCGCGCCTTTCCGGCGAACTGGCGCAGGGCGCGGCCGGTTTCGAGGAAGAGATCTATGAGCTTGCCGGCGAGCGCTTCAACATCGGCTCGCCCAAGCAGCTCGGCGACATTCTTTTCGGCAAGATGGGCCTTCCCGGCGCGTCCAAGACGAAGACCGGCCAGTGGTCCACCTCCGCGCAGGTATTGGAAGACCTTGCCGCGCAGGGCATTCCGCTGCCGCGCAAGATCGTCGACTGGCGCCAGCTCACCAAGCTGAAATCCACCTATACCGACGCGCTGCCCGGCTTCGTGCATCCCGATACCAAGCGCGTGCACACATCCTATGCGCTCGCCTCGACGACGACCGGCCGCCTGTCCTCCTCGGACCCGAACCTGCAGAACATCCCCGTGCGCACGGCCGAAGGCCGCAAGATTCGCACGGCCTTCATCTCGACGCCCGGCCACAAGCTGGTCTCGGCCGACTACAGCCAGATCGAGCTGCGCGTGCTCGCCCATGTGGCTGACATCCCGCAGCTCAAGCAGGCCTTCGCCGACGGCATCGACATCCACGCCATGACGGCCTCCGAAATGTTCGGCGTGCCGGTCGAGGGCATGCCGTCCGAAATCCGCCGCCGCGCCAAGGCGATCAATTTCGGCATCATCTACGGCATCTCGGCCTTCGGCCTCGCCAACCAGCTCTCCATCGAGCGCTCGGAAGCGGGCGATTACATCAAGAAGTATTTCGAGCGTTTCCCGGGCATCAAGGACTATATGGATTCGACCAAGGCCTTCGCCCGCGAGCACGGCTATGTCGAGACCATCTTCGGCCGCCGCGCACACTATCCGGAGATCAAGTCCTCCAACCCCTCGGTGCGCGCCTTCAACGAGCGCGCCTCGATCAACGCGCCGATCCAGGGGTCTGCGGCCGACATCATCCGCCGCGCCATGGTGAAGATGGAGCCGGCGCTTGCCGCTGCCGGCCTTTCCGCCCGCATGCTGCTGCAGGTGCATGACGAACTGATCTTCGAGGTCGAGGACGGCGAGGTCGACAAGGCCATTCCCGTCATCGTCGACGTCATGGAGAACGCCTCCATGCCGGCGCTGTCGATGAAGGTTCCGCTGAAGGTGGATGCGCGCGCGGCGACCAATTGGGACGAGGCGCATTGAGCGGGCGAACCGGAACGGAGGCAAGACATGCGGTTCCTATCCGGGACGACGGGGCTTTTCCGGCTGGCGGCGGCCGTGGCGGCGATTGCGTTTCCTCTTGAGGCCGGCGCGGCCTGCCTGAAGGGCGTCAACCTCGCCGGGGCCGAATTCGGCGAGGGGCGCGGCGTCTACGGCAAGGACTATACCTATCCCTCGGTCGAGACGATCGGCTATTTCGCCGGCAAGGGCTTCAATGCCGTGCGCCTTCCCTTCAAGTGGGAACGGCTTCAGCCGCGGCTGAACCGCGGCTTCGACAAGGCCGAGCGCGTGCGGCTTGCCGAGACGGTTGCGGCGCTGCGCCAGGCCGGCATGACCGTCATCCTCGATCCGCACAACTACGCCTATTACGACAAGAAGCAGCTCGGGGCCGAGGGCGGCGTGCCGGACAGCGCCTTCGCCGATTTCTGGCGGCGGCTCGCCGAGGAATACAAGGGCGATGCCGGCGTGCAGTTCGGCCTGATGAACGAGCCGCATGACGTGCCGGCGGCACAATGGCTCGCCTCCGCCAATGCCGCCATCGCCGCCATCCGCAAGGCGGGCGCGAAAAACCTCGTCCTCGTGCCGGGCACGCTCTGGTCGGGTGCGCATAGCTGGGAGGAGGAGCGCGAGGGCGGCTCCAACGCCGCCGTCATGCTCGGCATCGTGGACCCGGCGAACAACTACGTTTACGAGGTGCACCAGTATCTCGACGCGGACTTTTCCGGCACGGCCAAGACCTGCGAGCGCGCTGACGATGCGGTGAAGGCGCTGGAGCGGTTCACGGACTGGCTGAAGCGCAACGGCCAGCGCGGCTTCCTCGGCGAATTCGGCGGCTCCGCCGATCCGGCCTGCCTTGACGGACTTGCCCGCATGACGGCGCTCGTCGGCAGGGAGAACACGGTCTGGACCGGCTGGACCTACTGGGCGGCGGGCGACTGGTGGCCGGCGGACGAACCGCTCAACATCCAGCCGACCGCCGATGGCGACCGGCCGCAACTGGCCGCGCTTGTCGCCGGCGGCGGGCTTGCCGCCAAGCCGGAAGCCTGCCCGGCCCTGCCCTAGAGGCGTTTTCACGCGCCGGGCCGCTTTTCCACGGCGCTTTCACCCTATGGATAACGAAGCCTGAACGCTCCCGGTTCGTATCGTTACGGAACGGCGGCCGCCGCGTGCAATCCCCGGGAAAACCGGGCGCGCTCAGCTTTTCTTCATGAAGGGCCGGAAAGGTGCGTTTCAGGGCGATCCAGTTTTCCCGGCGGCTTCACGAAATCTTATCCATGTCCCTTCAGGTGATCTTATACAGCGGGGCGTATGCCTGTCGGGAATGATGAACAGGCCAGCTTTCCGGCTGCAAAGAAAGCGATGGAGAAGAACATGAAGCAGAAGATTCGTGACATTCTGGGCAAGCACGGCGGTCTCCCGGTGCCGGTCGACACGCTCTCGGACGATGCCGATCTCTATGCGGCGGGCCTGTCCTCCTTTGCCTCCGTGCAGGTGATGCTCGGCATCGAGGAAGCCTTCGACGTCGAGTTCCCCGACAGCCTGCTCAACCGCAAGTCCTTCCAGAGTATCGACGCCATCGCCCGGGCCGTCGCAAGCCTCGTCGGCAATGCGGAGGCCGCCGAATGACACTCACGGTCGGTTCCAGCCTCGTGGAACGCGCCGAGCGCGTTTCCGCCGTGGCTGCCGCGCATGCCGACGACGTGGACGTCAAGGGCCGCTTCCCGCGCGAAGCGGTCGATGCGATGATCGCCGAGCGGCTGCTGTCGATCCAGATTCCCGCCGCCCTCGGCGGCGAGGGCTGCACCCTTTCCGAGATCGCCGAGGTCTGTTCGCTGCTCGGCCAGGGCTGCTCGGCCGCGGCCATGATCTTCGCCATGCACCATATCAAGCTGTCCAGCCTCGTCACGCACGGGCAGGAAAGCGCCTGGCACGCCGCCTTCATGCGCCGTGTCGCCGACGAGCAGCTTCTGCTCGGCTCGGCGACGACCGAGGGCGGCATCGGCGGCAACCTGCGCAACAGTATCTGCGCCATCGAGGTCGAGGGCGGCACCTGCCGCCTGACCAAGGACGCGACGGTCATTTCCTACGGGGCCGAGGCCGATGCGATCCTCATCACCTCCCGCGCCCATGCCGACGCCGCCTCGACCGACCAGGTCATGACGGTCTTCACGAAGGACCAGTACACGCTCGACCGCACCCATGTCTGGGATACGCTCGGCATGCGCGGCACCTGTTCGGACGGCTGGCTCTTCAAGGGCGAGGCGCCGAAGGAGCAGATCTTCCCCAAGCCCTTCGCCGAGATCGCCGCCCAGTCGATGCTCGCCACCTCGCACCTGCTCTGGAGCGCGGTGTGGTACGGCATCGCGGTCAACGCGGTTTCCCGCGCGCAGGCCTTCGTGCGCGCCGCGGCCCGCAAGAGCCCCGGCGTCACGCCGCCCGGCGCGCTGCGCCTTGCGGAAGCCTCGAACCTCCTCCAGCTCCTCAAGTCGAACACGATCGCGGGGCTGCGGGAATACGAGGTGGCCAAGGCCGATGCGGACCGGCTCTCCTCCATGGGCTTTGCGGTTGCGATGAACAACGTGAAGATCGCCTCCTCCGAGACGATCCTCGTCATCATCAACCAGGCCATGCTGATCTGCGGCATCATGGGCTACAAGAACGGCACGCCCTACAGCCTCGGCCGGCACCTGCGCGACGCGCATTCGGCCCAGCTCATGATTTCCAACGACCGTATTCTCGGCAACACCTCGAACCTCCTGCTCGTTCACAAGCAGGACACCAGCCTGATCGGGTGACACCATGGACATGCAGACTTCCCTTCTCGACCGGCTCTTCGACACGGGCCTTCTCATCGATACCGGCGTCGAGGGCCTTTATGGCCGCAGCGGCGCCTTCGAGGACGTCATCGCCCGCTTCGAGCGGCTGATCGACGCCTATGGCGCCGACGACGGCGCGGAAGCCATGCGTTTTCCGCCGGGCATGAACCGTGCGCATTTCGAATCCTCCGGCTACATGAAGAGCTTCCCGCAGCTTGCCGGCACGGTGCACAGCTTCTGCGGCGGCGAGCTGGACCATATGAGCCTGCTGCAATGCATGGAGGTCGGCGGCGACTGGACGAAGGACCAGAAGGCGACGGAGATCGTGCTGACGCCGGCGGCCTGCTATCCGCTCTATCCGACGATCGCCAGGCGCGGCCGCCTGCCGGCCAAGGGCGGTCTCTATGACCTCCAGTCCTACTGCTTCCGCCATGAACCCTCCAACGACCCGGCGCGCCAGCAGCTCTTCCGCATGCGCGAATATGTCTGCATGGGCATGCAGGATCATGTGACGACTTTCCGCCAGACCTGGATGGACCGGGGTCTGGAAATGATGGCCAAGGTCGGCCTCGACGTGACGATGGACGTGGCGAACGACCCGTTCTTCGGCCGCGCCGGCCGCATGCTCGCCAACAACCAGCGCGACCAGAACCTGAAGTTCGAGCTGCTCATCCCCGTGACGTCCGCCGCCAAGCCGACCGCCTGCATGAGCTTCAACTACCATCAGGACGCCTTCGGCGCGAAATGGGGGCTCAACCTCGAAAACGGCGATGTCGCGCACACCGCCTGCGTCGGCTTCGGCCTGGAGCGCATCGCGCTCGCGCTCTTCGCCCGCCACGGCCTCGATATCGCGGCCTGGCCGGCGGATGTGCGCAAGGTGCTGGGATACCAGGACTGACATGGCCGCCGTCTTCGCCGGGGCCGATCCCGAGAGCTACCGGCCGCACACGCTCCATGACCCGGAGCGCATGTGGCCGGAGACGAACTGCTATGTCGATCTCTGGATCGAGGTGCTGAACGCCTTCGGCGTCGCCCCGCAGGCGATGCTCGGCTTCTCGCTGACGCAGGATTTCGAGGGCGACCAGTTCACCTTCTTCAAGGTGCCGCTGGAAGACCTCGAAACGCTCTACGGCATCCGCTGCACCGAGCTTGCCATCTTCGACCGGGTGGAGGACCACGTCGCGACCCAGATCGCGCGCGGCCGCCTCTGCCTGCTCGAGATGGACAGTTTCTACATGCCGGATACGCGCGGCGTCGCCTACCGCCAGGAGCACGGCAAGACGACCGTCGCCATCAATCGGCTCGATCTTGCGAACAGGCGGCTCGACTATTTCCACAATGCCGGCTTCTTCCGGCTGGAGGGCGAGGATTTCGACGGCCTGTTCCACCTGAACGACGGCCCCGAAGACCTGCCCTTCTTGCCCTATACGGAATTCGCCAAGTTCCCGGCGCATGTGCCGGACGAGGCGCATCTGCGCCGCGAGGCCAAGCGCCTTGCCGCCTTCCACTTCGCCCGCCGGCCGGCCGAAAACCCGGTGGCGGCTTTTGCCGGGGTCTTCCCGAAGCAGGTCGAGGCCGTGGCGGACCGCCCCTTCGGCTTCTTCCACAAATACGCCTTCAACACGCTGCGCCAGCTCGGGGCCAATTTCGAGCTTGCCGGCAGCCATCTCGACTGGCTCACGCCGGACGGCAGCCTCACAGAAGCCGCCGACGCCGCGCGAAAAATTTCCGAGACGGCGAAGTCGGTGCAGTTCCAGCTTGCTCGCGCGGTGACGCGCCGCAAGTTCGATCCGCTCGCCACAGCGCTCGATCCGGCCGCCGAGGCCTGGGACAGGCTGATGGCGACGCTCGCCGCGCGCCTAGGCTGAAGGGGGTGCGAGTGTCTTCCACCGGAAAAGCGCTCTCGGACGGCTGGCGGATGATCCTGACACCGGCCGGCGCCGTTTCCGGGCCGGCAGGGCTTGCGGCCTTTTCCGATGCTGTCGACGCCCCCGTGCCCGGCACGGTCGCCGGGGCGCTGGAGCGCGCCGGCCGCTTCGACCGGACGACGCCCGAACCGCTCGATCATCTCGACGCCTGGTATATGCTGGACCTTGCCGGCGAGGGGCCGGGCGAGGCCGTGTTGCATTTCGAGGGGCTGGCGACAATCGCCGAGGTCTGGTGGAACGGCGCGCTGCTGCTTTCCTCCGACAGCATGTTCGTCCGCCACGACCTGCCCATCACGCTCACCGGCGGCGACCGGCTCGCTCTCTGCTTCCGTGCGTTGAAACCGCATCTGGAAAAGCGCGGCCCGCGCGCCCGCTGGCGGCCGCAGATGATCACGCCGCAGGGCCTGCGCCTTGTGCGCACCACGCTGCTCGGCCGCATGCCGGGCTGGTGCCCGGAGGTTCATGCCGCCGGCCCCTGGCGGCCCATCCGTCTCTCGCGGCCCGAGCCGGCATGTCCTGCCGATATCCGCATCTCCGCCCGGCTGGAGGAGGATGGCGCGGGCCGTCTCGACGTCCGCTTCGATTTCGAGGGCGAAGCGCCGGCCGTGGAATGTGCGGGCGTGATCGTCGCTTCCGTTGCCGAAGGGAAGGGCCGGTTCAGCGCGCGCCTCACCATCCCGAATGTCGAGGCATGGTGGCCACGAACGCATGGCAAGCCCGCCCTGCACGATGTCTTCGCGATCCTGAAGGGCGAGCGCCGCAGGATCGGCCGCACCGGCTTCCGCCGCATCGCGGTCGACCGTGGCGCGGATGGCCGGGATTTTGCGCTGTCCGTCAATGGCGTTTCGGTCTTCTGCCGCGGCGCGGTCTGGACCAGCGCCGATATCGTCGAGCTTCCCGGCAGCCGCGAGCGTTATGAGCCGCTGCTGCGGCTGGCGGCGGACGCCAATATGAACATGCTGCGCATCGGCGGCACCATGGCCTATGAGACGCCGGATTTCTTCGCGCTTTGCGATGAGCTCGGGCTGATGGTGTGGCAGGATTTCCAGTTCGCCAATTTCGATTATCCGGCTACCGATCCTGCTTTCGTGGAGAATGTACGCCGGGAAGCCGTGCAGTTCCTCGACGCGACCGCCGCCTCGCCATCGCTGGCGATCCTGTGCGGCGGCAGCGAGATCGACCAGCAGGCGGCGATGCTCGGCCTGCCGGAGGCAGCCCGGGCCGGCCCGCTCACCCGCGAGGTCCTACCGGAAATCGCCGCCGCGCACCGGCCGGACGCGTCCTATGTGGAGAATTCGCCGAGCGGCGGGGCGATGCCCTTTTCGCCCAATGCCGGCGTGACGCACTATTACGGCGTCGGGGCCTATTGCCGGCCGCTGGAGGATGCGCGCCGCGCGCAGGTGCGCTTTGCCGCCGAAAGCCTCGCCTTCGCCAATGTGCCGGAACAGCAGACCCTCGACGCGCACCTGCCGGTGCCGGCCGTACACGATCCGCGCTGGAAGGCCCGCGTGCCGCGCGACCGTGGCGCCTCCTGGGATTTCGAGGATGTGCGCGACCACTATCTCGCCCTCCTCTACGGCGAGGACCCGGCGCGCCTGCGCCGCGAGGACCCGCCCCGCTATCTCGATCTTTCCCGCGCTGCGGTCGGCGAGGTGATGGAGGCGACCTTCGCGGAGTGGCGGCGGTCGCAATCCACCTGCAACGGCGCGCTGGTCTGGACCTTCCAGGACCTGTTGCCCGGCGCCGGCTGGGGTGTGGTCGATGCGACGGGCCTGCCGAAATCCGCCTGGCACGCGCTGCGCCGCGCCTTCCGCCCGGTGCAGCTCATGCTGTCCGACGAGGGCACGAACGGGCTGGATATCCACGCCGTCAACGACAGCGCGCAAGAGCGGCGCGTGACGGTGGAACTCACCTGCCTGCGCCACGGCCGCCAGCCGGTCGTCTCCGGCCGCAGGGAACTGGTCCTTGCGCCCCATTCGGCCGGGTCGCTGCCGGCGACCGATCTCTTCGGCGCGTTCTTCGACACGGCCTATGCCTTCCGCTTCGGCCCGCCTTCCCATGACGTGACCGTCGGCCGGCTGCTCGATGCGGAGGGGATAGTGCTTGCCGAGGCCTTCCATTTCCCGCAGGGCCGGACGAAGGCGATCCATTCCGCCGTGCTTTCAGCGGTGCTGCGGCAGGATGGGGAAGGGTGGCTGCTGGATGTTTCGGCGGATCGCTTCGTGCAGTCCGTGGCAATCGAGGCCGAGGGTTTCCTGCCGTCCGATAGCTGGTTCCACCTTGCGCCGGGCGGCGTGACGAGTGTGCGGCTTGTGCCCCGCACGGGCATCGATCCGGCGGCAAGGCCGGCCGGCACAGTCCGCGGCCTCGGCGCGGAGGCCGTCGTCTCGTTCTGAGGGGCGAAAATTTCAGAAGAAGACGTGAACCGGCCACTGCACCGGGCGGCGGGAGGCCGAAAGGCGGCTGCCTTCGAGCGGGAGCCTGTCTTCCGTCGCCGGGGCGGCCTTTTCATCGCTGCCGGCTGCTTCGGTCTTCGGCTGGAAGCCGACCGGGTAGAGGTTGAAGTAACCGAGCGTCACGCCACCGAGATACATCATGCCACCGTCTCCGTCGTTGTACGATCCTGAGGACATCATGGCAAAATCGTGGCGACTGTCAATAGTCTATAGAATTAGTGGTCTACTCGGTGCTTGAAACCGTGGATGCCGAAGGGCTAGGAGACGGGTTCGACCGCAACCAAAACCGCCCGGGAAATGGCCTTGTACACGCTGGATCGCATCGAACGCTTCGAGCAGGACGTCCGCAAGAGCTGCTTCCTTGCGATCGCCTGCCCGGTCGAGAGCGAGGCCGAGGTGAAGCAATATCTGGCGGAGGTTTCCGATCTTTCCGCCAGCCACAATTGCTGGGCCTACCGCATCGGCCAGGCCTATCGTTTCAGCGATGACGGCGAGCCGAGCGGCACGGCGGGAAAACCCATCCTGCAGGCCATCGACGGGCAGGCGCTCGATCGCACGCTGGTCGTCGTCACGCGCTGGTTCGGCGGCATCCTGCTCGGCAGCGGCGGGCTGATCCGCGCCTATGGCGGCACGGCGGCCCTGTGCCTGCGCGCCGCCGCCAAGACGGAATATGTCGAGCGCGTCACGCTCGGCGTGTCGCTCGGCTTCTCCGATCTGGCGCTGGTCAAGGCGCGGCTCGGATCCTTCGCGGGGCTTGTGATGGACGACGAGACCTATCACGACACCGGCGCGCGCCTTGTCTTCCGCGTGCCGGCGGAAAAGGCGGAGGAGGTTGGCCGGATGATCGTCGACCTGACGAGCGGGCGCGCCGAAATCGATGCCTGACGGCGGAATTCGAAAATAAAATCGACTTTTCCCGGTGCGGCCTCTTCGGGGAACGGTTTGGCGCGGGGTGGACGAGACGCCGAAAGCCTTCTTGCGGCGCGCGTGTTCGGCGCAAAGTTGCGCTCTGCGGCGGCCCCGAGCGGCGGCCCGCCGCTATAGGCAAGCCGGTTTTTTCGTTCTATCTACCGCCCGGATAGATTTTCGCGGGGCCTGGCCCGCGCTCCCCGCATGGAAGAAAGGACGACCCCATGAGCCTTCGTATCAACGATATCGCGCCGGACTTCACCGCCGACACCACCGCCGGCCAGATCGGTTTCCATGAATGGATCGGCGACGGCTGGGCCGTTCTCTTCTCGCACCCGAAGAACTTCACCCCGGTCTGCACCACCGAGCTTGGCGCAATGGCCGGCATCGAGGGCGAGTTCCGCAAGCGCGGCGTCAAGATCATCGGCATCTCCGTCGATCCGGTCGACAGCCATACCAAGTGGAAGGCCGATATCCGCACCGCCACCGGCTTCGACGTCGAATATCCGCTGATCGGCGACAAGGACCTCAAGGTTGCGAAGCTCTATGACATGCTGCCGGCCGCCGCCGGCGACAGCTCGGAAGGCCGCACGCCCGCCGACAACGCCACGGTGCGCTCGGTCTTCGTCATCGGCCCGGACAAGAAGATCAAGCTGATCCTCACCTATCCGATGACGACCGGCCGCAATTTCTCGGAAATCCTGCGCGCCATCGACTCGATCCAGCTCACCAGCAAGCATCAGGTCGCAACCCCGGCCAACTGGCAGCAGGGCGACGACGTCATCATCACCGCCGCCGTTTCCAACGAAGACGCGATCACGCGCTTCGGCTCCTTCGACACGGTCCTGCCCTACCTGCGCAAGACCCGCCAGCCGGCCGCCTGAGCGAGCGGCATCGGACATGGAAAAGCCGGGGTCGGAAGACCCCGGCTTTTTTCATTTCGCGCGCAGGATGAAGCGGGCGAAGCGCTTCTGCACGAAGGGGGAGACGACGAAGACCATGGCGGAAACCATGATCGGGGTAATGACGGCGGTGCGCTGCCAGATCGTCCAGCCTTCCGTCAGCGGCAGCACGATGTAGAGGATCGTGGTGATCAGCGGATAGACGGGCACGAGCATGGCAAGCGCCAGATGCGGCTTGGAAAGCGTACGGACGGGGGAGGAGGGCGTGGTCATGGGAGGAGCCTTTATGGAACGGAACGTTTCGTTTATATAGAAACGAAACGTTCCGTTCAAGTAGGTTTCGTGCTACGGGAAAGAAAAAGGACAGGACCATGACCGAGGCAGAAACGAAGCCCGCCCGCCGCTCGATCGGCGCCACGCGCAATCCGGCCAGCCAGGAGGCGATCCTTCAGGCGGCGGAGGCGGTGCTGCTGGAAAACGGCCTTTCGGGTTTCTCCATCGAGGCGGTGGCGCGGCGCGCGCGGGCCGGCAAGCCGACGATCTACCGCTGGTGGCCCTCGCAGGCCGCCCTGCTGCTCGATGTCTACCATTGCCGCAAGAAGGTCGATTTCAATTTTCCCGACAAGGGGAACGTTCGCGACGACCTGCGCGCCTATCTCAAGGGCCTACTGGCGACTTGGCAGGGCACGAGCGGCGCGATCTTCCGCTGCGTGGTGGCGAAGGCCCAGGGCGAGCCGGAGGCCTTTGCCGCCTTGTCCGCCTACATGGCCGAGCGCCGCCTCCAGAGCCGCCGGCTCGTCGAGAAGGCGCAGGAGCGCGGCGAGGTGCGCGCCGACGTGCGCCCCGAACTGGTCACGGAAATGCTCTCCAGCTTCGCCTGGGGCCGCCTGCTGACGGAGCGGCTGGATATTTCCGACGAGGAGGTCGACGCCGTGATCGATACGGTTCTGGCCGGCATCGTGCCGAGGCCGGCGGGCTGATCGCTCAGCCCGCGGTCCGCACGAGCCGCAGCCTGCCGTCGCCGTCCACCTCCGGGGCGACGCCCTCGTAGCTTTCCAGTTTCGGATGGCCGGTCTCGATGGGATGGTGGTGCGTCGCCGTGATCACGGCCACATGCGCGCCCGCGCCCTCGCCGGCAAGGATGCCGGCCGGCACGTCCTCGAAGACGAGGCAGTCGGTCGGCTCGAAGCCGAGGCGCGCGGCCCCGAGCCGGTAGCCGTCCGGGGCGGGCTTGCCCTTCGTCACGTCCTCCGCCGTCACGATGACCTTCGGCAGCGCAATGCCGGCGGCGGCAAGGCGGCGCCGGGCGAGCCTTGCGGGCGCGGAGGTGACGATGCCCCAGCGGTCGGCGGGCAGCGCGGCAAGAAAGGCAAGTGCGCCGGCAATGGGCGCGATGCCGTCGACATCGTCCATCTCGCCCTGTTCCACTTCCTTGACCTCGACGGCCGGATCGACACCCGGCAGGCCGAGCAGGGTGATCGTGTCGATGCCGCGCTTGCCGTGCATGGTCGGCAGGAAGGTCGCGACGTCGAGGCCGTGTTTCAGCGCCCAGCGCGTCCAGACGCGCTCGGTGGCGAGGATCGAGTTGAGGAGCGTGCCGTCCATGTCGAACAGGAAGGCGGAGAAGCTGCGATCGAAGACGGGGCTTGCGGACAAGGGAGAACCTGCTGGCTTGGGAGGGGAGGATGCAAGGCAAGGCGGGCCCTTGAATTACCCGCTGCCGGCGGCACAGGCAACCGCGCTCACGCGCTTGTGTCCCGCGCGCCGGCATCCCATCTTTCTGTTGCTCACCCGGGAATGTGCCGCGAGGTGATTCCACTGAAGCGAAAAATGCTCTAGCTCTCACGCCATGCCGCACAAGGTTTCCCTTTCCCGCCTCAAGCTCACGGATTTCCGCAACTATGCGGGCCTGTCCCTGCCGCTCGACGGCCGGCATGTCGTGCTGACGGGGCAGAACGGGGCCGGCAAGACCAATCTCATGGAAGCGGTCTCCTTCCTCTCGCCCGGCCGGGGCCTGCGCCGCGCCGCCTATGGCGACGTGCCGCGCGCCGGCAGCGAGGGCGGCTTCTCCGTCTTCGCGACGCTCGAAGGCATGTCGGGCGAGGTGGATATCGGTACCGGCACGGAAGGCGGCGAGGATGGCCAGTCACGAAAACTCCGGCTCAACGGCACGCCCGCCCGCACCGTGGACGAGCTTCTCGATCACTTGCGCGTCGTCTGGCTGACGCCCGCCATGGACGGGCTGTTCACCGGCCCCTCCGCCGACCGCCGCCGCTTCCTCGACCGGCTGGTCCTGTCGCTCGACCCCGAGCACGGCCGCCGCGCGGCGGATTTTGAAAAGGCGATGCGCGGCCGTAACCGCCTGCTTTCCGAGCACCGGGCCGATCCCGTCTGGCTGACGGCGCTGGAAAAGCAGATGGCCGAACTCGGCATCGCCATGGCCCATGCCCGCCACGAACTCGTCGGCCTTCTTTCCGGTCTCGTCGAGGCGGCCCGCGACGACGGGCCGTTCCCCTCGGCCACCATGCGGCTTTCCGGTTTCCTCGACGGGGAATGGCATCGTCCGGCCTATGAGATCGAGGATATCTATCTCGGCATGCTGCGGGACGGCCGCTACCGCGACGCCGCCGCCGGCCGCACGCTCGATGGCCCGCACCGCGCCGATCTTCTCATCCGCCACCGCGAGAAGGACATGGAGGCCGAGCGCTGCTCGACGGGCGAGCAGAAGGCGCTGCTCGTCGGCCTTATCCTCGCCCATGCCGGGCTGGTCGCGGGCATGACCGGCCATGCGCCCGTGCTGCTGCTCGACGAGATTGCCGCCCATCTCGACGAGGGCCGGCGCGCCGCGCTGTTCGACCGGGTCGATTCGCTCGGCGGGCAGGCTTTCATGACGGGCACCGACCGCGCCATGTTCGATGCGCTCGGCGAGCGCGCCCAGTTCCTCACCGTCTCGAACGGAGGCATCCTGCCATGACCGATCCGCTGACTTCGCAAGAAATCGACCGTTACCGCCGCCATATCGTGCTTGCCGAAATCGGCGGCGCGGGCCAGCAGAAGCTCAAGGCGGCCCATGTCCTGATCGTCGGGGCCGGCGGCCTTGGCGCGCCGGTCATCCAGTATCTCGCCGCCGCCGGCATCGGTCATATCGGCGTGCTCGACGACGACACGGTCTCGCTCTCCAACCTCCAGCGCCAGGTGATCCACGATACGGCCGGCCTCGGCACAACGAAGATCGCCAGTGCCGAGGCGGCGGTGTCCCGCCTCAACCCGCATGTCCGCTTCACCGGCATCGCCGAGCGGCTGACGCCGGCCAGTGCCGCGCGCCTCCTCTCCGGCTACGACCTCCTCATCGACGGCTCGGACAATTTCGACACCCGCTACGCCTCGGCGGATGCGGCGGAAGCCGCGCGCATTCCGCTCGTCACCGGTGCGGTCGGCCGCTTCGACGGTTCGGTGACGGTGCTGAAGCCCTATGAGGCCGGACCGGACGGCGTGCTCAATCCCGCCTATCGCGACCTCTTCCCCGCTGCCCCGCCGCCCGGCGTCGTGCCCGCCTGCGCGGAAGCCGGCATCGTGGGCGCGCTGACGGGCGTCATCGGCACGCTGATGGCGATGGAGGCGATCAAGCTGGTAACGGGGGCGGGGGAGCCGCTGGTCGGGCGGCTGCTGCTTTATGATGGATTGGCGGCGCGGTTTGAGACGCTGAAATACAAGCGCCGCAAGAGCGCCTCCTGATTGCGCAGGCGCTTGCCGCCGCCTCCCTGCCCGTCAGAGCAGAGAGGATGCCTCTGACGAGACCCTAAACCCGGCTCGGCAGCACCCGGTCCGGCGGGCGATGACCGTCGAAGAAGGTGCGGATGTTGATCACCACCTTCTCGCCCATGTCGACGCGGCCCTCGATGGTGGCCGAGCTCATATGCGGCAGCAGCACGACCTTGCCGTCGGCGGCAAGCTTCAGCAGCTTCGGATTGACCGACGGCTCGTTCTCGAAGACGTCGAGGCCGGCGCCGGCGATCCTGCCTTCCCTCAGGCACTTGATCAGCGCCGTCTCGTCAATGATGCCGCCGCGCGCCGTGTTGACGATATAGCTCGTCGGCTGCATCAGCTCGAGCCGGCGGGCCGAGAGCAGGTGGAAGGTGGCGGGTGTCGAGGGGCAGTTGACCGAGACGATATCCACGCGGGCGAGCATCTGGTCGAGGCTGTCCCAGTAAGTCGCTTCCAGTGCGTCTTCGGTGTCCGGATGCACGCGGTTGCGGTTGTGGTAGTGGATGGACAGGCCGAAGGCCCGGGCGCGCTTGGCGACGGCGGTGCCGATGCGGCCCATGCCGACGATGCCGAGGCGCTTGCCCCAGATGCGCCGGCCGAGCATCCAGGTCGGCGACCAGCCGGACCATTCGCCCCGGCGGTCCGTCAGAATGCGCGCGCCTTCCGCAAGGCG
The DNA here is from genome assembly GCF_020883495.1 of Shinella zoogloeoides. Classification (NCBI taxonomy): domain Bacteria; kingdom Pseudomonadati; phylum Pseudomonadota; class Alphaproteobacteria; order Hyphomicrobiales; family Rhizobiaceae; genus Shinella; species Shinella zoogloeoides. Next base: position 3,747,271 of record NZ_CP086610.1, read on the forward strand.
GCGCGGCGCGGCGAGAATCAGCGCCATCGTCATGTCGGCCGTATCTTCCGTCAGCACGTTCGGCGTGTTGGTGACGGTGATGCCCTTTCGCGCGGCCGCTTCCACATCGACATTGTCGACGCCGTTGGAGAAGCAGGCGATCAGCTTGAGCTGCGGCCCGGCCTGCTCGATCAGCGCGGCGTCGATCCGGTCCGTCAGCGTCGGCACCAGAACGTCCGCGCTCTTCACGGCGGCGACGAGTTCGGGCTGGCTGCGCGGCGTGTCGTCGATGTTGAGTTCGGCGTCGAACAGTTCGCGCATCCGGGTCTCCACCACCTCTGGCAGGCGGCGGGTGATGTAGACCTTCGGTTTTTTCTTCTGCGTCATGGGGTGTTCCGGCGTCCTGTTGACGGGTCCTTAACCAAGTTGGGCAAGGATTGCTTCATCAGGGGCATTTTCTACCAGACCCGGTCGCGAAGACAATCCGCCCAAGGGGCCGTTCCCGCGATTTGCCTGCCAGTACCGGTCCGGCAGCCCGATGTCCCTTCAAAAAATTGTGCGGATCACCCATGCGTAACCTTGTCGTGCGTTTCAGCCTCGCCGCCCTTGCGGGCATCCTCGTTTCCGTCGCGGGCATCCAGTTCGCCCATGCCCAGGCGGGCAAGGGGCCGAGCGGCCTGCCGCTGCCCCGCTTCGTCAGCCTCAAGGCCAAGAGCGTGAACCTGCGCGTCGGCCCCAGCGTCGACTACGCCGTTTCCTGGCGCTACATGAAATCCGGCGTGCCGGTCGAGATCATCCAGGAATACGATAACTGGCGCCGCATCCGCGATGCGGACGGCACGGAAGGCTGGGTCAACCAGGCGCTGCTTTCCGGTGAGCGCACCGCCGTGACCGCGCCGTGGATGCGCGGCAAGGGCGACGGCATCTTCGTCAACATGCGCCGCGAGGCGCTGCCCAATGCCACGTTGGTCGCCAAGATCCAGCCCGGCGTCGTCGTCAAGGTCGGCGAATGCAATGGCGACTGGTGCCGCGCCGAAGTGGACGGCACGGCCGGCTGGGTCTCGCAGAACGAGATCTGGGGCGCCTATCCCGGCGAAGCCTTCAAATAAGGCCGGCCTTGCGGCCTTCTTCCGCCAGCGACAGCAGCGGACGCGGGCCGATCTGCTGGATGACCAATCCTGCGGCAAGGCTGCCCAGCCGGCCGCAATCGGCCAGCGACCGCCCGGCGGTGTAGCCGTAGAGGAAGCCGGCGGCGTAGAGATCGCCCGCCCCCGTCGTATCCACCACGCGCGGAACGCTGATCGCGTCCACCTTTGTGCGCTCGCCCTTCGTCAGGATGACGGAGCCCTCTTCACTCATCGTCACCGCCGCCATCCGGCAGTCCTCGGCAATGCGCCTCAGCGCCTCCTCGAAATCCTCCGTCTCGTAGAGCGCCAGCGCCTCGGCCTTGTTGGCGAAGACGATGTCGATCGTGCCGGAGCGCATGAGGTCGAGGAATTCGCCGCGGTAGCGATGCACGCAGAAACTGTCCGACAGCGTCATCGAGACTTCGCGGCCATGGGCATGGGCGATGCGGGCGCATTCGCGGATCGCATCCTTGGCGCGCGGCGGATCCCAGAGATAGCCTTCGAAATAGGTGACCTTGGCTTCCGCCACGACCTGTTCTTCCACGTCCTCGGGGCCAAGCTCCACGCAGGCGCCGAGATAGGTGTTCATCGAGCGCTCGCCGTCTGGCGTCACGAAGATCATCGAGCGGGCGGTCGGCGGGGTACCCTTGAGCGGCTTCGTCTCGAAATGCACGCCCTGGGCGCGGATGTCGTGGATGAAGATGTCGCCGAGCTGGTCGTTCGCCACCTTGCCGAAATAGGCGGCCTTGCCGCCGAAGCTAGCGACGCCCGCGGCGGTGTTGCCGGCGCTGCCGCCGGAGGCTTCGAGCGCGGGGCCCATGCGGGAATAGAGCAGTTCCGCCCGCTCGGCGTCGATGAGGTTCATCGCGCCCTTGATGATGCCGTTATCGGTGATGAAGGCCTCATCGCAGCGCGCGATGATGTCGACGATGGCGTTGCCGACCGTCAGCACGTCGAATTTGGTCATGGATTCCCGTCTCGGTTTTGTAAGAGCCGGGATTTGCTCATAATGGATTTTGCGGAAGTTGAAAGAAAAAAGCCGCCGCGCCGTTTCCGGCGGGCGGCTCGATGCATCGGCGCAGGGCCGATCAGTCCTTGGCGCGTTCCACGTAGGAACCGTCTTCCGTCGCGATGACGACGCGCGTGCCGGCCGTGATATGCGGCGGCACCAGCGTGCGCACGCCGTTCGAAAGGATCGCCGGCTTGTAGGAGGAAGACGCCGTCTGGCCCTTCACGACCGGCTCGGTCTCGGTGATCTCGAGGGTCACGTGACGCGGCAGGTCGATGGCGATGGCGACGCCTTCGTGGACCGACAGGATGACCGTCATGCCTTCCTGGAGGTAGGCCTTGAGGTCGCCGATGTCTTCGCTGGACATGGTGAGCTGGTCGTAGCTTTCCGGGTTCATGAAGTGGAAGCCGTCGGCATCGTCATAAAGGAAGTTGTGCTCGCGGTCTTCCACGAAGGCGCGCTCGACCTGCTCGGTCGTGCGGTAGCGCTCGGAAACCTTCACGCCGTCGGAGATGCGGCGCATGTCGACCTGCGTGACCGGCGTGCCCTTGCCCGGGTGGAAGTTCTGCGCCGTCAGCACGACATAGAGCTTGCCTTCGACCTCGAGGACATTGCCCTTGCGGACGGAAGAGGCGATGATCTTTACCATAAGTCTTCCTTGTAACTGGATGGTTCGCGTCGTAGAGGACCGCCACAAGACGTTTCCGCGAACGCTGAAAATACGTTTTCGGGGCCGCAACTACCCTATATTCCGGCAAAAGACCAGTCTTGCCGCCGGCATCGCCGAAGAAACCTGTTCCATGAGCGCCACAAGCCTGAAGCCCTCGCCCTGGTGGACGCCCGACGTCCATGCCGATCGCCGGCCCTTCCTGATGGCGCGAAACCGCATCCAGGCGGCGCTGCGCGGCTGGTTTGCCGCGCGCGACTTCATCGAGGTGGACACGGCGACCTTGCAGGTCTCGCCCGGCAACGAGGCGCATCTGCATGCCTTCGAGACTGCCGCCATCGGCCATGCGGGCACGAAGACGCCGCTCTATCTGCACACCTCGCCGGAATTCGCCTGCAAGAAGCTGCTGGCGGCGGGTGAGCGCCGTATCGCCTGTTTCGCCCATGTCTATCGCAACCGCGAGCGCGGCCCGCTGCATCATCCTGAATTCACCATGCTGGAATGGTATCGCGCCGGCGAGACCTATGACGTGCTGATGGCCGATTGCGGCGAGATGCTTGCTTTGGCGGCCGAAGTGGCCGGCGCTTCCCAGCTTACCTATCGCGGCGCGACCTGCGATCCCGCGCTATCACCCGAACGGCTGACGGTGGCGGATGCCTTCACGCGCCATGCCGGCATCGATCTTCTCGCAACGATCCGCCCCGATGGTTCGACGGACCGCGCGGCCCTTGCGACCGCCATGCGGACGGCAGGCCTGCGTGTCGCGGAAGACGACACCTGGGCCGACCTCTTCAGCCGCGTGCTGGTGGAAAAGGTCGAACCCGGACTTGGCTTCGGCCGCGCCACGATCCTGTGCGAATACCCGACCGCCGAGGCTGCGCTGGCACGCCCCGCGCCGCACGATCCGCGTGTCGCCGAGCGCTTCGAGCTTTACGCTTGCGGCGTGGAGCTCGCCAATGCCTTCGGCGAACTGACGGACGCCGCCGAACAGCGCCGCCGCTTCGAAATGGAAATGGCGGAAAAGGCCCGTGTCTACGGCGAGACCTACCCGCTCGATGAGGATTTCCTCGCCGCGCTCGCTATGATGCCGGAAGCGAGCGGCATCGCGCTCGGCTTCGACCGGCTGGTCATGCTGGCGACAGGCGCATCGCGTATCGACCAGGTGCTCTGGGCCCCCGTCGCGGAGACCCAGCCGTGACCGCCGCCCGCAGCCTGACCACGGTCGCCGAGCTTGCAGCCGCCGGTCTTCTGCCCGAAGCGAAGCGGGCGGATGCGGCCGCCGTCGCCGAGCGCTACGCCGTCGCCGTCACGCCCGCGCTTGCCGCGCTGATCGACACGGACGATCCGCGCGATCCCATTGCCCGCCAGTTCATCCCCGATGCTGCCGAACTCGTCACTTTGTCGGAAGAGCGCGCCGATCCCATCGGCGATCTCGCGCACAGTCCCGTCGAGGGCATCGTCCATCGCTACCCGGACCGGGTGCTGCTCAAGGCCGTGCATGTTTGCCCGGTCTATTGCCGCTTCTGCTTCCGCCGCGAAATGGTCGGGCCGGAAGGGCTGGGCACGCTCTCGGCCAAGGCGCTGGACGTGGCCATCGCCTATATCGCGGAACGGCCGGAAATCTGGGAGGTCATCCTGACGGGCGGCGATCCGCTCGTGCTCTCCCCGCGCCGCCTTCAGGCGATCATGGAGCGGCTTGCCGCCATCGATCATGTGAAGATCGTGCGCTTCCACACCCGCGTTCCCGTCGTCGATCCCGACCGCATCGACGCCGCGCTCATCGAGGCGCTGAAGGCCTCCGGCAAGACGACCTATGTGGCGCTCCACGCCAACCATCCGCGCGAATTCACGGTGGAGGCCCGCGCCGCCATCGCCCGCATCGTCGATGTCGGCATCGTGATGGTCAGCCAGACGGTGCTTCTGAAGGGCGTCAACGACGATGCCGGGGTGCTGGCCGCCCTGATGCGCGCCTTCGTCGAGAACCGCGTGAAACCCTATTACCTGCACCACCCGGACCTTGCCCCCGGCACGGCGCTTTTCCGCCTGTCGCTCGCCGAGGGCCGGGCGCTGGTCGAAAGCCTGCGCGGCCGGGTCTCCGGCCTCTGCCAGCCGGCCTATATTCTCGATATCCCCGGTGGGCACGGCAAGGTGCGGGCGGATTCGCTGGCGGTGGAGGAGGCGGACGACGGCTGTTTCCGCCTGCGCGATTTTCGCGGACAGGCACATGCCTATCCGCCGGAAGACGGCTAGGGCCAATCGACCTTCGGCTCAGCCTGAGCCGAAGGTCGATTGGCCCTAGTCTTTAAAGACTGGCCTCAGAACTCTTCCCAGTCTCCATCGTCTCCCTTGTCCTGCCGCACCCCGAGCGCGCCGGCGAGCTTGTCGCTGAGCACAAGGGCGGGGGAGGTGACGGGGCGGGATTTGTCCGTGACGGCCCTGATGTTCCACTGACCGGGCGATTTGCGGGCGACCTTCTGCTCCGGCGCGGGCGGCGGCGGTGTGGACGGAACCACCTGGAGATGCGGCGCGCGCACGGTGCGGCCGGCGGCGGTGGTGCCGCCGATGTCGAAGCGACCGAGCAGCGCGTTCAACGCCTGCGCGTCGGAGGCGAGGCCATGGCTGGCGGCGGTCGTTTCCGCCACCATGGCGGCGTTCTTCTGCGTGCCCTGGTCCATGGCATGGACGGTGGTGTTGATCGCCTGAAGGCCGGTCGACTGTTCGCGGGCGGCCCCGACGATCGCCTGCACATGGCCGTTGATCTCCTCGACCTCCGTGACGATGGTCTGGAGCGAGCGGCCCGTATCGCCGACCAGAGCGACGCCGGTGCGCACCTGTTCGCCCGAAGTGGTGATCAGCGACTTGATCTCCCGGGCGGCCTTGGCCGAGCGCTGCGCCAGTTCCCACACCTCCTGCGCCACGACCGCGAAGCCCTTGCCGGCCTCGCCCGCGCGGGCGGCTTCCACGCCGGCATTGAGCGCCAGAAGGTTCGTCTGGAAGGCGATGTCGTCGATGACGCCGATGATGCTGTTGATCGCGCTGGAGGATTTCTCGATTTCCTGCATCGCTGCGACGGCGCGGCGCACGATCTCGCCGGATTTCTCCGCACCCGTACGGGTGCGGGCGACAAGCGAGCCTGCCTCTTCCGCCCGCAGGGTGGAGCGCTTCACGGTGGTGGTGATCTCTTTCAGCGCGGCGGCGGTCTCCTCGATGGAGGCGGCCTGCTGCACGGTGCGGCGCGACAGGTCGTCGGCGGCCGTGCGGATCTGGCTGGCGCCGGCGTCGATGGCGCGCGCATTCTCGCCGACGTCGCGCAGCGCTTCGCCAAGGCGTGCCACGGCGGCGTTGAAATCCTCGCGCAGGCGGTCGAGATCGCCGGAAAAGGGCTTTTCGATGCGGCAGGTCATGTCGCCGCCGGCAAGCCTGCCGAGCGCGTCGGCAAGGCCGGCGACGGCTTCCTGCATACGGCCGCTCTCGCGGATATGTTCGGCCTCGCGCGCCTGCCGCTCGCCATCGGTCCGGCGGCGGTCGTCCTCGTTCCGGCGGTCGCGGTTCTGGCGTTCGGCCGCATCGTCGCGCAGCGCCGCCACGGCAAGCGCCAGGGCGCCGATCTCGTCGCCTCGGTCGGCATGGGGAATATCGACCGCCGTGTCGCCGGCGGCGAGGCGCCGTACGGCTACGGCAAGCTCATCGAGCGGCGTTGCGACGCGGCGTCCGGCAAGGATGGCGGCGGCCAGTGCAAGGCCCGCTGCGGCGGCGGGCAAGGCCCAGTCCGCGGGGAAGGCCGCGCCGCCGAAGAGGCCCTGCAATCCGGCCGGAACGGCCACGAGGACGAAGAGGGCGGGCAGGAGCCTGCTGATCCGGGCATGACGCATGACGGTTTCCTGATGTGTCGCGCACGGCTCCGTGCGGGTGCGCGGGAGTCTAGGAGCGGTCCTTTAACGAGGTCTTAACGGAGGGCGCGGCCGCCCGTCTTGCCCGGGGCTTTTCCACATCCTACATGCGGGATCGAACAGGAGTTTTCGATGATCGTCCACGCCGTCCGGCTTTCGCTCGCCAATCTCTTCGCGCCCGAGACGCGCAGCGTCTTCTGGAAGGTTCTGGGGCTGACGCTCCTGGCCCTTGTCGTGATCTGGTTCGGGCTGCGCGAAACCTTCATCGCCTTCGCCTGGCCATGGATCGAGGGGGCGATGATGCCGAACCTGCCGGATTGGGCTGGCTGGCTCACCTTCGTCTTCGGCATCGTCGCAAGCCTCGGCCTTGCGCTCGGCCTCGCTTTGCTGCTCGCGCCGGTCACGGCCATCATCGCCGGTTTCTTCCTCGACGATGTCGCAGAGGTCATCGAGACGCGCGACTATCCCGGCGAGGCGGTAGGCACGGCGCTGCCGCTCGGCCAAGCCATCGCGGGGTCGCTGAAATTCCTCGGCGTGGTCATCCTCGGCAACCTCATCGCCCTGTTCCTGCTGTTCATTCCCGGCGTGAACCTCGTCGCCTTCTTCCTCGTCAACGGCTACCTGCTCGGCCGGGAATTCTTCGAATTCGCCGCCATGCGTTACCGCCCGCCCGCCGAGGCGCGGTTGTTCCGTGCCAAGCACGCCTCCACGGTCCTCCTTGCCGGCTTCGTCATCGCCGCGTTTCTGGCGATCCCCATCGTCAACCTGATGACGCCGCTCTTTGCGGCCGGCCTCATGGTGCATCTCCACAAGGCGCTGAGCCGCAGGGATCCCGGCTTCTCACTGCGGCAGAACTGACGCATCGTAGAGGGCCGCATAGTCGGCGCTCGGCGGGATCGGCTTGATCACGTCGATCATCACGCCATTCGGATCGGCGGTGATGAAATGGCGCTGGCCGAAATCCTCGTTGCGAATGGCAAGGAGGATCGGCAGGCCGGCGGCGCGCACGGCGTCATGGACGGCATCGACATCCTCGACCTCGAAATTCAGGAGCAGGCCGGAGGCTGTCTTGCCCCGGCCGACGGCCGGAATGGTCTCGTGATTGCGGTCGAGTACGGCGCGCGTCACCTTCTCATCCTCGCGGGACTGGAGATGGATGTACCAATCGCTGGTGAAGAGCGCCTCGAAGCGGAAATGCGCCGTGTAGAAGGCGGCGGTGCCGGCGACGTCGTCGGTCATGATGACAGGATAGTAGCTGGTCGTTTTCATCTCTTTCCCTTTCGGCTTGGCACAATTCCGGGCGCAAAACCGCTGCGCATTTTTGCTGGAATTGCCTTTGGAGAAAACATACAATCTGCATGTTTCTATGAATTAACATACATACAGTTTGTATGTAAAGAGGCGAGATGGCGCGCAGCAACAAGGAACGCACCGAGGCGACGCGCCTCGCTTTGATTGAGGCTGCCCGGCGGCTTTTTGTGGAAAAGGGTTATGCGGAGACGGCGACGCCCGACATCGTGGGGGAAGCCGGGGTGACGCGGGGCGCGCTCTACCACCATTTCGAGGACAAGAAGGCGCTCTTCCGCGCCGTTCTGGAGCGCGAGGCGCAAGCCGTGGCGGAGCGCATCGAGGCCGTGTCGGTGCCGGCCGGCACGCCGCGCGAGGCGCTGCTTCTCGGCGCGTCGGCCTATTTCGACGCCATGGCGGCACCCGGCCGCACGCGCCTTCTGCTTCTCGAAGCCCCCGCCGTGCTCGGCTTCGAGGGGGCAGGGGCAATCGAACGGGACAATGCCGAAAGCACGCTCGAAACGGGGCTGTCCGCCTTGCTGGGGCCGGATGTCGAGGCGGGGAAACTCGTGGCGCTCACCGGCCTTCTCTCCGCCGCCTTCGACCGCGCGGCCATCGCCATCGAGGCCGGCGGCGACCGCAAGGCCTATGAGGGGGCGATCGCCGCCCTGCTGGATGGGCTCAGGGCGTAGGGCCGAACATCTGCGCCGGCAGCTCGACCAGCGGGGCGGGCACGTCGCAGGTCTTTTCCGGCGACTTGCAGAGATCGGCGATGACGCAGTGCTCGCATTCCGGCTTGCGCGCCTTGCAACAGTACCGCCCATGCAGGATCAGCCAGTGGTGGGCGTGGTAGAGATATTCGTCGGGGACGATGCGCATCAGCTTGTCCTCCACCTCGTCCGGCGTCTTGCCGGGGGCGAGGAGCAGCCGGTTGGCGATGCGGAAGATATGCGTGTCGACCGCCATCGTCGCATGCCCGAAGGCCATGGAGAGCACGACATTGGCCGTCTTGCGGCCGACGCCGGGCAGCATCACCAGTTCCTCGCGGGTGCGTGGCACTTCGCTGCCGAAGCGCTCGACCAGCATCCGGCTGAGCGCGATGACGTTCTTGGCCTTGTTGCGGTAGAGGCCGATGGTCTTGATGTATTCGCGGACCTTCTCCTCGCCGAGATCAAGCATCTTCTCCGGCGTGTCGGCGATCTTGAAGAGCGCGCGCGTCGCCTTGTTGACGCCGGCATCCGTCGCCTGCGCGGAAAGCGCCACGGCGACGACGAGCGTGAACGGGTTCACATGCTCCAGCTCGCCCTTGGGTTCCGGCCGCTGGATGGAGAAGCGCCGGAACATCTCCTTCAGCTCGTCCTGCGAATAGAGGCTTTTCACCCGCGCGGGCGCCTTGCGGCGCGGCGGCGCCGAGGGCGTTTTCTTCCGGGTCTTCACGCTGTCCATGATGCCTCCGATGCGGGCCGCAAAACCGCTACACAGTCCCGCGCGGCTTGCTTATAATCAAGCGTCATGACCCAAGGCAACGCCGACATCACGATGAACGACCGGCCGGTCTTCTCCGCCGAGCTGCATCCCTATCGCTCGCTGGGGCGGAACGGGCACCGCGTCTTCTTCCTCATCGCGGGCGCGCTCAGTTTCGCCCATATGGCCGTCTTCATGATTTCCGGCGCCTGGCCGGTGGTCATGTTCTTCGGCGCGGATTTCCTCATCCTCTTCGGCGCTTTCTGGCTGAACAACCGGGCGGCAAAGGCGAAGGAGATCGTCTCGCTATCGCGCACCAATATCTCGATCCGCAAGATCACCCCGTCCGGCAAGGAAACGGAGTTCGTCTTCAACCCGTTTTGGGCGCGCTTCCTCGTCTCGCGCAAGCCGAAGATCGGCATCACCGCGATGCATCTGAGGGGCAACGGCCGAGAGACCGATATCGGCGCTTTTCTGCCGCTCGACGACCGCGAGCGCTTCGCCTCGGCCTTTTCCGGCGCGCTGGCGCGGGTGAAACGCGGTTATTGAAAGGCCCCGCAGGAAACGGGTGGCGGCCACGCCGGGGGCGTGCTTTTCTGGCGGCACAGGAGAAAAGCGATGAATATTGCCGCGACTTTGCAAACCGACATCACGCCCGAGGGCGACGACTATGCGACCGTCCGCCGGGTCATCGAGATGATCACCGAGGACTACCGCGACCAGCCGGGGCTTGAAGACATTGCCGGCCGGCTCGGCCAGTCGCCGACGCAGTTGCAGAAGACCTTCACCCGCTGGGCCGGTCTTTCGCCCAAGGCCTTCCTGCAGGCCGTCACGCTCGACCATGCCAAGCGCCTTCTGCGCCAGGAAGAGCTGCCGCTGCTCGAAACGAGCTTCGAGGTGGGCCTTTCCGGTCCCGGCCGGCTGCATGATCTCTTCGTCACGCATGAGGCCATGTCGCCCGGCGAGTGGAAGGCGCGCGGCGCGGGCCTGACGATCCGTTACGGCTTCCACCCCTCGCCCTTCGGCCGGGCGCTGGTCATGATCACCGACCGCGGCCTTGCCGGCCTCGCCTTCACCGACGAGCCGGGCGGCATGGACGCCTTCGAGGACATGTCTTCGCGCTGGCCGAATGCCCATTATGTCGAGGACAGCGATGCGACGGCCCCTTACGCGGCGCGTGTCTTCGACCCCAAGCGCTGGGACCCCAAGGAGCCGCTGCGCGTGGTGCTGATCGGCTCGGATTTCCAGGTCCGCGTCTGGCAGGCGCTGCTGCGCATCCCCATGGGCTGCGCCGTCACCTATTCCTCCATCGCCGAGGGCCTCGGCCAGCCGACCGCCTCGCGCGCCGTCGGCGCGGCGGTCGGCCGCAACCCCATTTCCTTCGTGGTTCCCTGCCACCGGGCGCTGGGCAAGAGCGGCGCGCTGACCGGCTATCACTGGGGCCTCACGCGCAAGCGCGCCATGCTGGGCTGGGAATCGGGCAAGGCCTGAAATGCAAAAAGGCCGGCGAAAGCCGGCCTTTTCCGTTGGAGGTGGTGGGCGAAGCGCTCAATGCGCGCCCGACATGTCCCCGAGAACGTCCTTCGACTTCACCGTCGAATCGGCGTTGAGCGTGTAGACCATCGGCACGCCGGTCGCGAGGTTGAGCTTCAGGATCTCATCCTTCGTCAGCTTGTCCAGCACCATGACGAGCGAGCGCAGCGAGTTGCCGTGCGCGGCGACCAGCACCTTTTCGCCGCGCAGCACGCGGGGCAGGATGTCCGTGAGATAGTAGGGCCAGACGCGTGCGCCGGTGTCGCGCAGGCTTTCGCCGCCCGGCGGCGGAATGTCGTAGGAGCGGCGCCAGATATGGACCTGCTCCTCGCCCCACTTGGCGCGCGCATCGTCCTTGTTGAGGCCGGAGAGGTCGCCGTAGTCGCGCTCGTTGAGGGCCTGGTCGCGGATCGTCTCGAGGCCGGGCTGGCCGATCTCGTCGAGGATGAGCTTCAGCGTCTTCTGCGCGCGGGTGAGGTCGGAGGTGAAGGCGATGTCGAACGTGATGCCGGTTTCGGCCAGCGCCTTGCCGCCGGTCCTGGCTTCCTCGACGCCGAGTTCGGTCAGGTCGGGATCGCGCCAGCCGGTGAAGAGGTTTTTCAGGTTCCATTCGCTCTGGCCGTGGCGAACGAGGACGAGGGTTCCGCTCATATGGTCTGTCTCCTGACGCTGATTTAGTTGAGCCCGAGCACGTCGAGCATGGAATAGAGGCCGGGCTTCCTGTCGCGCGCCCAGAGCGCTGCCTTGACCGCGCCGCGGGCGAAGATCGAGCGGTCCGTCGCGCTGTGCGACAGCGTCACCGTCTCGCCCTCGCCGGCAAGCAGCACCGAATGTTCGCCGATGACGGAACCGCCGCGCAGCGTGGCGAAGCCGATCGTGCCGGTGGGGCGCGGGCCGGTATGGCCGTCGCGCACGCGCACGGAATTGTCCGCCAGCGCAATGCCGCGGCCCTTCGCGGCGGCGTTGCCGAGCAGCAGCGCAGTGCCGGAGGGAGCGTCGACCTTGTGCTTGTGGTGCATTTCCAGCACCTCGATATCCCAGTCGGCGGCGTCGAGCGCGCGGGCGGCCGTCTCGGTCAGAACGCCGAGCAGGTTGATGCCGAGGCTCATATTGCCGGACTTGACGATGCGGGCATGGCGGGCGGCGGCCCTGATCTTCTCGTCGTCGGCGGCCGAGCAGCCGGTGGTGCCGACGACATGCACGATGCGCGCCTGCGCGGCGAGGCCGGAAAATTCGACGGTCGCGGTCGGGGCGGTGAAATCGAGCACGCCTTCGGCCGCCACGAAGGCTTCCAGCGGCTTGTCGGTGACGGGAACGCCGATGGGGCCGAGGCCGGCGAGTTCCCCCGCATCGCGGCCGACGAAGGGCGACCCCTCACGCTCGATGGCGGCAAAGACCTCCGCGCCCTCGATGGCGTGGATGGTGCGGATGAGCGTCTGGCCCATGCGGCCCGCAGCGCCCACGACGACCAGCTTCATTGCGTTGCCGCTCATGTCTTGCGTCCTGTCCCGTAATTACGTGCCCGTATTGCCGACGGGTGCTTGAAGGTTGTTGAGGCGAGCGTAAAGGCCGTTTTCGCGGGCCGCAAGCGCCGCATGCGTGCCCTCCTCGGCGACCATGCCGTCCTGCATCACGATGATCTTGTCGGCGCGCACGACGGTCGACAGGCGATGGGCGATGACGACGACGGTGCGCCCGCTCATCGCCTCGTCCAGCGCCTTCTGCACGGCCTGTTCCGACTCGGTGTCGAGCGCGGAGGTCGCCTCGTCGAGCAGGAGGATCGGCGCATTGCGCACCAGGGCGCGGGCAATCGACAGCCGCTGGCGCTGGCCGCCCGAAAGCGTCACGCCGTTTTCGCCGACGGGCGTGTCGTAGCCGAGCGGCTGGGCGAGGATGAAGTCGTGTGCATAGGCGTGGCGCGCCGCTTCCTCGATTTCAGTGTCCGTCGCGTCCGGCCGGCCGTAGCGGATATTGTCGCGGATCGTGCCCTCGAAGAGATAGGGCTGCTGGGAAACGTAGGCGATGCCGTTGCGGAGCGACTGCTTGGTCACATGGGCGATGTCCTGCCCGTCGATCAGGATCGCGCCTTCCGCCGGATCGTAGAAGCGCGGGATGAGGCTGATCACGGTGGATTTGCCCGCGCCGGACGGGCCGACAAGCGCCGTCGTCCTGCCGCCCTCGGCGGTGAAGGAGACGCCCTTGAGGATGGTCTCGCTCTCCGAATAGCCGAAGCGCACATTGTCGAAGCGGATCGTCGCATCGGTAATGGTGAGCGGTTTGGCGTCGGCAAGGTCGGCCTGGCGCGGCTTGAGGTCGAGGATCTCGTAGATCATGCGCGCATTGACGGCGGCGCGCTCCAGCGAGACCTGCAGGCGGGCGAGGCGGCGGGCCGGATCGTAGGCCATCAGCAGCGCGGCGACGAAGGCGAAGAAGGCGCCCGGCATCACGCCGGCATAGATCGAGCGATAGGCGGCATAGGCGAGAACGCCGGAAATGGCGAAGCCCGCGAAGGTCTCGGTCATCGGCGCCGTGCGCTCGGTCAGCCGCGCGATGCGGTTGGAGCGGCTTTCGGCCTCGCCGATGATGGCTTCCACCTTGGTCTTCAGCTCGGTCTCCATGGTGAAGGCCTTGACGATGGTGATGCCCTGGATCGTCTCCTGCATGGCGCCGAGAACGTGGCTGTTCAGCTCCACTGCCTCGCGCGTCGCGTTGCGCAGGCGCTTGGAAACGTAGCGCAGGCCCAGCAGCAGCGGCGGCGCGACGACGAAGACGAGCAGCGTCAGCAACCAGTCCTTGGAGATCATCACGCCGATCAGCGCGACGAGGGTCAGCACGTCGCGGGCAAGGGACGTCACCGTCATGTTCAGCACGTCGCGGATGCCGGTGACGTTCTGGCTGATCTGGGCGGCGAGATAGGCCGAGCGCGATTCGTTGTAGTAGCTGACGCTGAGCGCCATCAGGTGCGAATAGAGCCGGCGCTGGTAGCGCGCCACGATGTTGTTGCCGATCTTGGAGAGGATGACGGCTTCGTAATAGGTTGCGATGCCGCGCAGCACGAAGGCGGCGAAGATCGCGCCGCAGATGATCATGACGAGGTCGGCGCGTTTGTTGGCGAAGGCCTCGTTGACCACCGATTCCATGATCCAGGCGGTAAAGGCGGTCGTCAGCGCCACGACCACGAGGCAGCCGATGGCCATGGCGTAGCCGCGCACATGCTCGCGGCCGTTTTCGGCGATGACACGCTTGAGCACGGTGGCGACGGTGTCGGCGCTGACGGAATGGCGCTCGTTGCGACTCTTATCGGCCAATGGCTTGACTTCCCTGCACGATCTCGACGGCGGCCGGCGCAAACCGGCCCGTTGGCCGCTCTATAGGGGGTCGGTCCGCCTTTGGCGAGTCCGCGCGGCGGCGAAGCGTCACCGAGGCCGTCACCTTTTCCAGTGGCGTCCCTCGGTTGCAACACCGAAGCGGTCCGGCATGCGGGCGAAGGCGGCAAGGCCGGCAAGCGCGGCGACGGGGTGAGTGACGACATAGGTCGGGATGGAGGCGAGGAGCGCGCTGTGCGGGGCCTTGTCCTCGAAGGCCGCGCGGAATTCCGGCCCGCGCAGCGCCGGAAGGATTTTCTGCGAGATGCCGCCGGCCAGGAACACGCCGCCCTTGGCCATGAAGATCATCGCCATGTCGCCGGCGACGCGGCCGAGATAGGTCGAGAACAGCGAGACGGTCTCGATGGCCATGCGGTCGTCCTGCGCCAGCGCCTTGGCGGTCACGTCGGCGGGCGTTGCAAGCGTCGCGTCGACGCCGTCGGCGGCGGCGATGGCGTGGTAGATGTTCATGATGCCGCGCCCGCACAGAAGCTGCTCGGCGGAGATGCGGCCCTCGATGGGTTCGAGGAACGGCCAGATCTGGTAGTCGCGCTCGCTGCGCGGGCCGACATCGACATGTCCGCCTTCGCCGGGAACAGGAATCCAGCTATGGCGCGCATGGACGAGGCCGGCCACGCCGAGGCCGGTGCCGGGGCCGAGCACGGCGCGCGAGGCCGAATGACGCTCGATGCCGGGGCCGATCTTCTCGCGGTCATCGTCGCCGAGCGAGGCGACGGCGAGCGCCTGCGCCTCGAAATCGTTGACCAGCACCACATCCTCGAAGCCGAGATTGGCGATCATGTCGCGCGGGCGCACCACCCAGGGGCAATTGGTCAGCGGCACCTCGTCGCCCTCGATGGGGCCGGCGAGCGCCAGAATCGCCGAGCGCGGCTGCACCGAGGTCGTGTCGAGAATGCAGCGCTGCAGCGCGTCGTCGATATTCGGGAAATCGGCCGTCTGGACGATGGGGAACTGCTTTGGCTCGGCGAAGGCGTCGATCAGCAGCGCGAAGCGCGCATTGGTGCCGCCGATATCGCCGACGAGGATGGGGAAGGGGAGGTTCGTGTCGTTGTCGCCCGGCCGTGCCATCAAGCTGTCCCGTTCTCTATGTGTGGTGGTCTGCTTCCGCTAGGTTGCCGTCAATCGGCCGCGAAGTCGAGGAGCTGTTCGGCCGTCGCCCGGTTCAGCGCCATCGGAATGTCGTAGACGATGGCAAGCCGCATCAACGCCTTCACGTCCACGTCATGCGGCATGGGGGTGAGCGGGTCGACGAAGAAGATGAGGAGATCGACCTCGCCGGTCGCGATGAGCGCGCCGATCTGCTGGTCGCCGCCGAGCGGGCCGCTCTTCAGGCGCGTCACGTCGAGGCCGGGGCAGGCCTCCAGCACGCGGCCGCCGGTCGTGCCGGTCGCCACGATCTTCGCCTGGGACAGCACCTTTTCGTGCTGCGCGGCAAAGGCCGCCATGTCGTCCTTCTTCTCGTCATGCGCGATGAGCGCAATGCATTTCCGGCGCGACATGGGCGTTCCTCGACGGGGAATTTAAATCGATTTGAACGCCTTATACAAAAGCGGCGGGACCTTGGAAAGCCCCGCCGCCGGATCGGTTACTGGAAGGGGCGCGGAATGGGGATCGGCACGATGGCCGGCAGCGCCGTGTCGGCGGCGATCACCGATTCGATGCTGGCGCCGCCCGCATCCGCCCCGCCGTTCGAAAAGGCGAGCGCGGTCGAGGTGCCGCCATTGCCCTGATAGGTCACTTCCATCTCGGAAGAGGGCGAGGCGCTGGCGAGAACCGTGCCGCAGGCTTTCGGCAGGTCCGACATCTTCACGTACCAGGGTTTTAGGGGCTTGGCGTCCTTCTTCGGCTTGGGCTTTTCCCAGGGCTCCTTGGTGAACCACCAGGCGAGCGATTTATCGCAGCCGTCGCCGGCCGGCACCCGCGCCTGCGGCTTGCAGCCCGCCGCGCCTTCCGGGCACTTGATGCGGATATGGAAGTGCTCGTCATGGCCGTAGATCGGCCGCACCTTGCCGAGCAGCGAGCGGTCGCCCTGCCAGGTTTCGCAGAGCTTCTTCTTGATCGCCGGATTGACGAAGACGCGGTCCACCTGCGGATAGCTCGCCGCCTTCATGACGAGGCGGGCATGAGTGGCGGTCCAGCGGCGCGAATCGACCGTCAGGAACTTGCTCTTGTCGAGCATGGAGGTGAAGGGCAGCTTTTCCCGCTCCTCGGCGGACATGCGATGGTCCGGCATGGGCGTGAACCAGATATCGGCGTCGAGGCCCACCTGATGGGAGGCATGGCCCGAGAGCATCGGCCCGCCGCGCGGCTGCGAGATATCCCCGAGCAGGAGGCCCGGCCAGCCGAGCTGCCGTGCATCCTGCGAGAATTGCTCCAGCAGCGCGATCATGTTGGGGTGGCCCCAGCGCCGGTTGCGCGACAGGCGCATCGCCTGCCAGGCCGGGCCGTCCGTCGGGATCGCCACCGCACCGGCAATGCAGCCCTTGGCGTAGGAGCCATAGGGATTGGTCGCCATCTTCGCCGGCAGGCGCTTGGAACCGAAGAGTTCCTTGGCCGGCCGCTCCTCGGCCGCGAGCGGCGTGGCGAGCGCGGTCAGCGCAAGGCCGGCGGCGAGGAGGCAGGTGGTCAGGCGGGAAAGCATGGAATGGGCTGGCATTATCCGGTCTCGAAGTCGCAATGGTTGCGAAAGGTTAAAGGATCATCCTTTCGCTAAAGTGAATCTCCGGCCGCAATAGGCGTGGCAAAAACCGCCGCTTTCATGGCGGGCCTGTCATTTGCCCGGATTTTGCCTATTCTCTCGCCCATGCTTCGGCAGAGGATATGAAAGGGAATCGGAATGCAGGCAGCCTTCGGGAAAATGGTGTTCACCACGGCGCTGGCCCTGTCGCTGGCGCTTGCGGCCGGTGCGAAGGCGCAGGAAACCAGCGAGCCGGTCTGGCGCAGCGGCCTTTCCACCATCGGCGAATTGAAGCACCCGGACGGCTTTGCCCATTTCGACTACGTCAATCCCGACGCGCCCAAGGGCGGCGAGCTGAAGCTTTCCGAAACCGGCACCTACGATACGTTCAACCCGATCCTTTCCAAGGGCGAGGCGGCGTCGGGCGTTGCGTCCCTCGTCTTCGACACGCTGCTGAAATCCGCCGAGGACGAGATCACCACCGCCTATGGCCTGCTGGCCGAGGGCGTCTCCTATCCCGACGACATTTCCTCCGCGACCTTCCGTCTTCGGGCGCAAGCCAAATGGGCGGATGGCCAGCCGGTCACGCCCGAGGACGTGATCTTCTCCTTCGAGAAATCGAAGGAGCACAATCCGCTGCACGCCAATTACTACAAACACGTCGTCTCGGCGGAAAAGACCGGCGAGCGCGACGTCACCTTCCATTTCGACGAGAAGAACAACCACGAGCTTCCCAACATCCTCGGCCAGTTCCAGATCGTGCCCAAGCACTGGTGGGAGGGCACGGACGCCAAGGGCAACAAGCGTGACATAGGCCGCACGACGCTGGAGCCGGTCATGGGATCCGGCCCCTACAAGATCGCCGACTTCCAGCCGGGTGGCTCCATCCGCTTCGAGCGGCGCGACGACTATTGGGGCAAGGACCTCAACGTGAATGTCGGCCAGAACAATTTCGACGCGATCACCTACACGTTCTTCGGCGACCGCAACGTGGAATTCGAGGCCTTCCGCGCCGCCAATGTCGATTTCTACCGCGACAACAGTTCCAGCCATTGGGTGACGGCCTATGACTTCCCGGCCGCCAAGGACGGCCGCATCATTCGCGAGGAAATCGAAAATCCGCTGCGCGCCACCGGCATCATGCAGGCCTTCGTGCCGAACATGCGCCGGGAGAAATTCAAGGACCAGCGGGTGCGCGAGGCGCTGAACTACGCCTACGATTTCGAGAGCCTGAACCGCAACCTCTCCTATGGCCGGCTCAACCGCATCGACAGCTATTTCTGGGGCACCGAGCTTGCCTCTTCCGGCCTGCCGGAAGGCCGCGAGAAGGAAATCCTGGAGGAGCTGAAGGACAAGGTTCCGCCCGAAGTCTTCACCATGCCCTATACCAACCCCGTTTCTGGCGATCCGAAGAAGACGCGCGAGAACCTTCGCAAGGCCATGACGCTCTTCAAGGAGGCGGGCTACGAGCTGAAGAACCGCAAGCTGGTGAACGTGAAGACCGGCGAGCCCTTCGGCATCGAGATCCTGCTCTCCAACCCGGCGCAGGAGCGTACCGTCCTGCCCTATGTGAAGAGCCTCACCGATATCGGTATCGACGCGCGCATCCGCACGGTCGACAGCTCGCAATATACCAACCGCGTGCGCAGCTTCGACTACGACATGCTCTACGGCATCTGGGCGCAAAGCCTGGTTCCGGGCAACGAGCAGGTCGATTACTGGGGCTCCTCCTCGGTCGACCAGCAGGGGTCGCGCAACTATGCCGGCATCGCCGATCCCGCCGTCGACGAGCTGATCCGCCGGATCATCTTCGCGCCCGACCGCGCCGAGCTGGTGGCGACCGTCAAGGCGCTGGACCGCGTCCTCCTCGCCCATCATTACGTGGTGCCGATGTTCTATTCCAAGTCGGTGCAGACCGCCTATTGGAACCACCTCGCCCATCCGCAGGAGCTGCCCTATTACGGCCTCGGCTTCCCGGAGGTCTGGTGGTCGAAGAACGCAGCCAAATGAGCCGGGGCTTGCGCCTGCGGTCCGGCTGGGTTCCATATAGCGATGACGAATCACCGCCCTTGCGGGCGGCGGAAGAACGGAAGGATCGGGCTTGAACGGCTGGACATCGACGCGGCGCATTCGGTCGGGTGACCGCTGATGGGCGCCTATATCCTGCGCCGCATCCTGCTGATGATCCCGACGATCTTCGGCATCATGGCGATTTCCTTCGCAATCGTGCAGTTCGCGCCCGGCGGCCCGGTCGAGCAGGTCATTTCCGACCTGACGAGCCAGGGCGGCGGCGATCGCCTGTCCGGCGGCGGCGACATGCTGCAGGAGGTCGGGCAGGACAGCGCCTATCGCGGCGCGCGCGGTCTCGATCCCGAATTCATCGCCAAGCTGGAAAAGCAGTTCGGCTTCGACAAGCCGCCGCTCGAGCGCTTCTTCTCCATGATGTGGGACTATATGCGCTTCGATTTCGGCGAGAGCTTCTTCCGCAACACGGCGGTGGTCGATCTCATCGCGCAGAAGATGCCGGTCTCCATCTCGCTCGGCGTGTGGATCCTGATCTTCTCCTACGCCATCTCCATTCCGCTCGGCATCAAGAAGGCCGTGAAGGACGGCTCGGCCTTCGACGTCTGGACCTCCGGCATCATCATCGTCGGCTATGCGGTGCCGAGCTTCCTCTTCGGCATCCTGCTCATCGTGCTCTTCGCCGGCGGCTCTTTCCTCGACTGGTTCCCGCTGCGCGGCATCGTCTCGGATAATTTCGACAGCCTCGCCTGGTGGCAAAAACCGCTCGATTACATGTGGCACATGACGCTGCCGCTGATCACGCTTCTGCTCTCCGCCTTCGCCACGACGACGCTGCTGACGAAGAATTCCTTCATCGACGAGATCAAGAAGCAATATGTCACGACCGCCCGCGCCAAGGGCCTGACCGAGGGACAGGTGCTCTACGGCCACGTCTTCCGCAACGCCATGCTGATCATCATCGCCGGCTTCCCCGGCGCCTTCATCTCGGCCTTCTTCACGGGTTCGCTGCTCATCGAATATATCTTCTCGCTCGATGGCCTCGGCCGCCTCGGCTACGATTCCATCGTCCGGCGCGACTATCCCATCGTCTTCGCCACGCTCTTCATCTTCTCGCTGATGGGCCTCGTCGTCTCCCTCGTCTCCGACCTCATCTATACCTGGGTCGATCCGCGCATCGATTTCGAGCGGAGGGACGTCTGATGGCTGCCGTCACCGACACGATCCCCGTCGCCCCGCCGAGAAAGGGCCTGCTCTCGCCGACCAACAAAAGGCGCTGGGAGAACTTCAAGGCGAACCGGCGCGGCTACTGGTCGCTCTGGATCTTCCTCGTCATCTTCGTGCTCAGCCTCTTCGCCGAATTCATCGCCAACGATCGGCCGATCCTCGCCTCCTACAGGGGCGAGCTGCTGTTCCCGGTCGTCATCGATTACCCGGAGGAAAAGTTCGGCGGCTTCCTCGCCGAGACGGATTACCGCTCCGATTTCATCACCGAGGAGATCGAGGCGAACGGCTGGATGATCTGGCCGCCGATCCGCTATTCCTACAGCTCGACCAATTCCAACATCCCGCATTCCGCGCCGACCGCACCGTTCTGGCTGATGTCGAAGGAAGAGCGCTGCGCCGGCTATCCGGCCGGGGCGGCGGACCCGAACTGCAATCTCAGCAACCTCAACTGGCTCGGCACGGACGACCAGGCGCGCGACGTGCTTGCCCGCGTCATCTACGGCTTCCGCATCTCCGTGCTCTTCGGTCTCGCGCTGACGATCTGCTCGGCCGTGGTCGGCGTCACGGCCGGCGCGGTGCAGGGCTATTTCGGCGGCTGGACGGACCTTCTGATGCAGCGCTTCATCGAGATATGGTCCTCGATGCCGGTGCTCTACATCCTGCTCATCATCGCCGCCATTCTGCCGCCCGGCTTCTGGATCCTGCTCGGCATCATGCTGCTCTTCTCCTGGGTCGGCTTCGTCGGCGTGGTGCGCGCCGAGTTCCTGCGTGCCCGCAATTTCGAATATGTCCGGGCCGCCCGGGCGCTGGGCGTCGGCAATGCGACGATCATGTACCGGCACCTCCTGCCCAATGCGATGGTCGCGACGCTCACCTTCCTGCCCTTCATCCTCTCCGGCTCGATCACCACGCTCACCTCGCTCGACTTCCTCGGCTTCGGCATGCCGCCCGGCTCGCCGTCGCTGGGCGAGCTGATCGCGCAGGGCAAGGAGAACCTTCAGGCGCCGTGGCTCGGCCTCACCGCCTTCGTCGTCATGTCCGTCATGCTGTCGCTGCTGATCTTCGTCGGCGAAGCGACGCGCGACGCCTTCGATCCGAGGAAGACCTTCCGGTGAGCGCTCCCGAAACCATCCTTTGCGTCCGCGACCTGTCGGTGGCCTTCCATCAGGGCGGCAACACGTCGCTGGCCGTCGACCGCGTCTCCTTCGAAATCCATCGCGGCGAGGTCGTCGCCCTCGTCGGCGAATCCGGCTCGGGCAAGTCGGTGACGGCCAACTCGATCCTGAAGCTGCTGCCCTATCCCGCCGCCAGCCACCCCTCCGGCGAGATCGCCTTCAAGGGTAAGGACCTCCTGAAGGCTTCGGATGCGGACCTGCGCGACGTGCGCGGCAATGACATCACCATGATCTTCCAGGAGCCGATGACCTCGCTCAATCCGCTGCATTCCATCGAGCGGCAGATCGGCGAGATCCTCAAACTCCATCAGGATATCGAAGGCCCCGCCGCGCGCGCGAAAATCCTCGAACTGCTCAATCAGGTCGGCATCCGCGAGCCGGAAAAACGCCTTGCCGCCTATCCGCATGAGCTTTCCGGCGGCCAGCGCCAGCGCGTGATGATCGCGATGGCGCTCGCCAACCGCCCGGAACTGCTGATCGCCGACGAGCCGACCACCGCGCTCGATGTCACCGTGCAGGCGCAGATTCTCGAACTCCTGAAAAACCTCAAGGAAGAGCACGGCATGTCCATGCTCTTCATCACCCACGACCTCGGCATCGTGCGCAAATTCGCCGACCGGGTCTGCGTGATGACCAAGGGCAAGATCGTCGAGACCGGCCCGGTCGAGGACATCTTCTCCAATCCGCAGCACGCCTATACCCGCCATCTTCTCGCCGCCGAGCCGCGGGGCGAGCCGCGCCCGGCCGACGACAGCCAGCCCGTCGTCGTGGAGGCGGAGGACGTCAAGGTCTGGTTCCCGATCAAGGCCGGCTTCATGCGCCGCGTGGTGGATCATGTGAAGGCCGTCGACGGCATCGACCTGACATTGCGCGCCGGCCACACGCTCGGCGTGGTCGGCGAATCCGGCTCCGGCAAGACGACGCTCGGCCTTGCGCTGACGCGGCTCATCGCGTCCAGGGGCCGCATCGCCTTCGTGGGGCAGGATATCGCCGGGCGCACCTTCGCCGAGATGCGGCCGCTGCGCCGGCGCATGCAGATCGTCTTCCAGGATCCCTTCGGCTCGCTCTCGCCACGCATGTCGGTCGCCGATATCGTCGCCGAGGGCCTGAAGGTCCACGAACCCTCGCTCTCCGAGGCCGAGCGCGACCATCGCGTGGCGTCCGCGCTGGAGGAAACCGGCCTCGATCCCGCCACCCGCTGGCGCTACCCGCATGAATTTTCCGGCGGCCAGCGCCAGCGCATCGCCATTGCCCGCGCCATGGTGCTGAAGCCCGAATTCGTCATGCTGGACGAGCCGACCTCCGCGCTCGACATGAGTGTGCAGGCGCAGGTGGTCGAGCTTCTGCGCGACCTTCAGGCCAAGCACAATCTCGCCTATCTCTTCATCAGCCACGACCTCAAGGTCGTGCGCGCGCTCGCCAACGACATCATCGTTATGCGCGGCGGGCGCGTGGTGGAAAAGGGCAGGGCGAAGGATATCATCGAGCGACCGGGCGAGGCCTATACCAGGGCCCTCATGGCCGCCGCCTTCAACCTCGAAGCCGTCCGCAGCGAGACGATAAGCCAGTAGGAAACAGCATGTCGACGAAAAGCCCCGTCATCATCGATCTGAAATTCGATCAGGAGCAGGTCGCCGCCGCGCTCAAGGGCGCTTTCCCGGATCGCGAGGTGATCAACCTGCTGCATCCGGGAAACCGCAGCCGTGACCTTGCGGGCATCGACTACGCCGTTGTCTGGAAGCCGGGCGCGGACCTCTTTTCCCGGGCGAAGGACCTCAAGGTCGTCTTCTCCGGCGGCGCGGGCGTGGATCATGTCCTCACGCTGCCCGGCCTGCCGGATGTGCCGCTCGTCCGCTTCGTCGACGAGACGCTGACGACGCGCATGAGCGAATGGGTCGTCATGCAATGCCTCATGCACCTTCGCCAGCACCGGGCCTACGAGGCGCAGCGCCAGAAGCGCGTCTGGCGCGAGCTGGCGCAGCCCGAGGCGAAGGAGATCACCGTCGGCATCATGGGCTTCGGCGTGCTGGGGCAGGATTCGGCGCGGAAGCTGAAGACGCTCGGCTTCAACGTCATCGGCTGGTCGAAGAGCGGCCGCACGGTCGAGGGCTTCGAGACCTATGACGAAAAGGGCCTCGACGCCTTCCTCGGCAGGAGCGATTTCCTCGTCGGCCTGCTGCCGCTGACGCCGGATACGCGGAACATCTACAATACCGGCCTCTTCACCCGCCTCAGCCGCAAAGGCCCGTTCGGCGCGCCGGTCTTCATCAATGCCGGCCGCGGCGGCAGCCAGGTCGAGGCCGATATCGTCGCCTCCGTCAACGACGGCACGCTTTACGGCGCCTCTCTCGATGTCTTCCAGCAGGAGCCGCTGCCGCTCGAAAGCCCCTTCTGGTCGATGGACCGGGTCTTCATGACGCCCCATGCTTCCGCCGCCTCCGACGTCGCCGCCCTCTTCCGCCATGTCGCCCAGCAGATCGAGCGGCTGGAAAGTGGCAAGCCGCTGGAATATCTGGTGGATCGCGGCGCGGGCTACTGAGCCATGTCAAAGACCACCCGCGCGACACAAGCCCTTGCGAAGGCCGGCGTCGCCTTCACCGTTCATACCTACGACTACGACCCGACCGCCGACCGCGTCGGCATCCAGGCCGCCGAGGCGCTGGGCGAAGACCCGTCGCGCGTCCTGAAGACGCTGATGGCGGAGGTGGACGGCAAGCCGGTCTGCGTCATCGTGCCGTCGGATCGCGAGGTCAGCATGAAGAAGCTGGCGAGCGCCTTCAAAGGCAAGTCCGCCAACATGATGAAGCCGGTCGATGCCGAGCGGCTGACCGGCTTCGTCGTCGGCGGCATCAGCCCCTTCGGCCAGAAGAAGCAGGTGCCGACCGCCATCGAGGAGGCGGCGCTGGCGCATGAGGCCGTCTACATGAACGGCGGCCAGCGCGGCCTTCAGGTGCGCCTTGCCCCGCGCGACGTGGTGGCGGCGCTGAAGGCGATTGCCGCGCCCGTTATCGCCTGACCTTCTCATTGCCGCTTCGGCGCACTACCTTTCCCGCATCTATTCCAGAAAGCAGGCTGTCATGACCAATCCTTCCGTCGATCCGCAAAAGCTCGAAAAACTCGCAGAAGTCGCCGTGCGCGTCGGCCTCCAGCTTCAAAAGGGGCAGGACCTCGTGATGACCGCGCCCATCGCCGCGCTGCCGCTCGTCCGCCTCATCACCAAGCACGCCTACATGGCCGGCGCGGGCCTCGTCAGCACCTTCTATGCCGACGAGGAGGCGACGCTCGCCCGCTACCGCCATGCGCCGGACGAAAGCTTCGACCGCGCGACGGACTGGCTCTACGAGGGCATGGCCAAGGCCTATGCCAATGGCGCGGCGCGCCTTGCCATTGCCGGCGACAATCCGATGCTGCTCTCCGGTGAGGACCCGGCAAAGGTCGCCCGCGCCAACAAGGCCAATTCCACCGCCTACAAGCCGGCGCTGGAAAAGATCGCCAATTTCGACATCAACTGGAACATCGTCTCCTACCCGAACCCGTCCTGGGCCAGACAGGTCTTCCCGAACGACCCGGAAAACGTCGCGGTCGAAAAGCTCGCCAACGCCATCTTCGCCGCCTCGCGCGTCGACGTCGCCGATCCGGTCGCCGCCTGGGCGGCGCACAATGCCAACCTTGCCAAGCGCTCGGCCTGGCTGAACGGCGAGCGTTTTTCCGCCCTGCATTTCAAGGGCCCGGGCACGGACCTGACGGTCGGCCTTGCCGATGGCCACGAATGGCACGGCGGGGCCTCCACGGCGAAGAACGGCATTACCTGCAATCCCAACATCCCGACGGAAGAGGTCTTCACCACGCCGCATGCTCTGCGTGTCGAGGGCCATGTCTCCTCCACCAAGCCGCTCTCCCATCAGGGCACGCTGATCGACGATATCCAGGTGCGCTTCGAGGGCGGCCGGATCGTCGAGGCGAAGGCGTCGAAGGGAGAGGCGGTGCTGAACAAGGTGCTGGATACGGACGAGGGCGCGCGCCGTCTCGGCGAAGTGGCGCTGGTGCCGCATTCCTCGCCGATCTCGGCCAGCGGCATCCTCTTCTACAACACGCTGTTCGACGAGAACGCCTCCTGCCACATCGCGCTCGGCCAGTGCTATTCCAAGTGCTTCCTCGACGGTGCGAACCTTTCGCCGGAGCAGATCCGCGCGCAGGGCGGCAATGAAAGCCTTATCCATATCGACTGGATGATCGGCTCCGACAAGGTGGATATCGACGGCATCCGCGCCGATGGCAGCCGCCTGGCCGTCATGCGCGCCGGCGAGTGGGCCTGAGCCCGGTCAAATCCGGTCGATAAGCTTTTCGACCCTGGCGAGGTGCGTTTTGCGCCTCACCGCGTCGATGCGGTCCATGTCGTGGAGCGTGACCAGCCTGAAATCCAGCCCCTTGGCGCAGAAGGCGGCGATGCCGCGCTTCAGGAGGCGCTTTACCGGATTGCCCATGTAGAGATTGACCACCCACCAGGGCGATCCCGTGGTGGTGAAGGCCCAGAAGAGGTGGATATTGCCGAGCCTCGGCTGGATGCGCCCGCCGTCCGGATCGTTCTCGAAGGCGACGCCCGGCGCGAAGACCCGGTCGAAGAAGCCCTTCAGGATGGCCGGGAAATTGAACCACCATTGCGGAAACACCAGCACCAGCCCGTCCGCCTGCTTCAGCCGGGAGACATAGGGTTCCGCTTCCGACGGGTCGTAGGCCGGCTCGAAATAGCGCGCGCGTTCGCCATGGCTGAGCCGTGGGTCGAAGCCTTCGCGGTAGAGGTCGAGCAGGTCGACCGTATGGCCGTTCGCCGCCAGCTTCCGGCGCACCGTCTCGGCGACGCTTGCGGCAAAGCTTTCCTCCAGCGGATGGGCGAGCACGACGAGGATGCGCATGGCGGCCTCAGAACAGTGAACCCTGGCGCGGCGCGGGCTTTTGCGCCTCCGCCTTCGCCGGTTTCTTCCTCGGCGCGCCGCCGCCCGATCCGGTGACGGCATCCACCGTGCCATCGGCGAACTCGATCGCGATAGCGCGGCCGGGGCCGAGTTCCGCCGCGCCCTTGACCGGCGCGCCGTCCTCATCGCGCACCAGCGCATAGCCGCGCTTCAGCACGTTGCGATAGGAAAGGGACTGCAACATGCGGTCCTGCGCCAGAAGCAGGGCGCGCCGCCGGGAAAGATCGCCGGAAAGCGCGCTTTCGGCCCGGAGCGCAAGCCCGCTCAGCCGGTCGCGGGCGCGCTCTGTCTGCGTCTTGATCCGGGCGGGTGTGGCGCGCAGCGAGACGTCGAAGGCCGAAAGGCGGGCGCGGACGTGGTCGAGCCGGCGTTCGACGATGCGTTCGGCCCTGAGCAGCCGGTCGGCGACGCGCTGGCGACGCTCGGCGATGCGGGTCAGCAGCATGTCGGGCCGCAGATGCGCCGCCGTGCGCTCGAAGGTGCGGCGCTTGTTCGCCGTGTTCATCTGCAGGCCGCGCCCGAGACCGGCCGAGGCCTCGTCGAAGCGGCGGCGCGGCAGGGCGAGAAGCTGGTCGAGCGAGGGGAGCGCCCGGGCGAGCGCGCGAACACCCTGCCGGCGATTGTCCATCTGGCGGGCGCACGCCCCGCGCAGGCGCGCGGCAAGCGAGGCGATTTCCGCCTCCAGGTCGGCCTTCACCGGCACGGCCATTTCGGCAGCGCCCGTCGGCGTCGGGGCGCGGCGGTCGGCCGCGTGGTCGATCAGCGTCCAGTCCGTCTCGTGGCCGACGGCGGAGATCAGCGGGATTTTCGAGGCGGCGGCGGCGCGCACCACGATCTCGTCGTTGAAGCTCCAGAGGTCTTCGAGGCTCCCGCCGCCGCGCGCGACGATCAGCACGTCCGGCCGCCGGATCGGCCCGAGCGGGTCCAGCGTGTTGAAGCCCTCGATGGCCGCCGCGACCTCCTGCCCGGACCCTTCGCCCTGCACCTTCACCGGCCAGACGACGACATGGACCGGGAAGCGGTCGGCGATGCGGTGGAGGATATCGCGGATGACCGCGCCGGTCGGCGAGGTGACGACGCCGATGACCTTCGGCAGGAAGGGCAGCGGCTTCTTGCGCTCCGTATCGAAGAGGCCTTCGGCGGCGAGCTTGCGCCGGCGTTCTTCCAGCAGCGCCATCAGCGCGCCCGCGCCGGCCGGCTCCAGCGTCTCGATGACGATCTGGTATTTCGAGGAGCCGGGGAAGGTGGTGATCTTGCCCGTCGCGATCACCTCCATGCCCTCTTCCGGCTTGAAACGGAGCCGGGAAAAGCTGCCCTTCCAGATCACCGCGTCGATGCGGGCCTTGTCGTCCTTCAGCGAGAAATAGGCGTGCCCCGAGGAATGCGGGCCGCGATAGCCGGAAATCTCGCCGCGCACCCGCACCTGGTCGAAGGCCTGTTCGACGGTGCGCTTGATGGAGCCGGACAGCTCCGACACCGAATATTCGGCAAGGTTCGACGGCGAATCGTTTTCGGAAAAGAAGCTCATGGGGCAAGTGTAGTGCGTTTCGCCCGCGATGACAGGGCGGTGCGCGCGGCATCCCCAGCCTGAACTGAATGTCAATTGGCCCTATTCCGGCCGCACCCGGTAAAGCCGCAGCGATGCGCTTTCCGTTCCGGCGATCGGCTCCAGATAGTCCGGCACCCTGCCCTTGAGAAGATCGGCATAGAGGCCGCCCGGTTCCGCCTTCGCAAGGTCGCGGGTCTGGGTGTCGTCCGGGCAAAAGGCGAGCAGCGTCACATGCGCCCCGCGCAGGAAGGCTTCGGCCTGCCGGGGATTGGAAAGGCCGATATGCAGCTCCGTCAGCATACCGCCCTGGTTGCGGTGGTAGGGCGCGGAAAGCACGCGATGGCCGGTATAGCGCAGGATCGGCGCGCCGAGATTGGAGGCTCCGGCGACGACGCCGGCGGGTTCGGCGGCCAGCGGCGCGATGGAGGCCTCGGCGGTGCAGGACAGACGCGGCGTCGGGGCGGCCGCCAGGCCGGCGGTCAGTTTCGCCTGCGAGCGGCCGGGCAGCATCGCGCCGGCCAGCGCCCAGGTTGCGGGCACGGAGGCGAGCGTCAGGGCGATGAAGGCGAGCCCCGTCCTGAGGTTCTTCGGGTCTGCATTGGAGGCCTTGCGCATATCCGCGATGGCAAGGCCGAGAGGCAGGGCGGAGAGCATGTTGGAGAAGATCGCGCCGCGGATCTGGATGAGCGAGACGGCGAAGGCGACGGCAAGCAGGGCGAGGACGACGAGATGCGCTTCGGTCTTCTCTCCGCGCCGGATGCGCCACAGGCAGACCAGCATGGCAAGAAGGCCGGGCGCGTAAAAACTGCCGACCGATCCCGGCTCCAGCCTGAACTGCGCCACGGCGGACTGCGCCTCGATGACGCCGGAAAGCCAGAAGGTCTTCAGCAGCGGATCGAGCGTGTCGAGCGGATTGGCAAGGCAGCCGGGGGCGATGACCAGCACCGCGCCGGCGATGACGACGCCCGCGCCGGCAAGGGCGGCAAGCCGGCCGCGCAAGGACCGGCCGCTCGCCAGCGAGGCGGTCAGGAACAGCGTGCCGCCGCCGAGCGTCGCCAGCGCGTAGAAGCCGTAGGAGAGGCTGTCGCAGGTCACCTGCGTATAGCGCGACGGCGCGACGGTGGCGAAGAAGGCGAGCGTGATCGTCAGCGCCAGCGAAAGGCCGAAGGCGGCCGCCGCCTCGCGGTAGGCCGGCCCTTGCCAGACCCAGCGCAGCGCGACGACGAGGCAGACCGCGCCGATCAGCGGCGTCGTCTCCGCGCCGATGGCGATGGCAAGGCCCGAAAGCAGGCCGGCCACCGCATGGTCGCGCGCCCGCATTCCGGGGTCGAGCAGCATGGCGGCGATGCCGGCGACGAGCGCGAGCTGTACATTGTGGTGGTCGATGGAGCCGGGCTGGAAGCGGTTGAGCGCCACGACGAAGACGGAGGTCAGCACCAGCGTCGCATGCATTCCCATGGTGCCGCCGAGCCGGTAGGCCGCAAGCCCCATGCCGGCGAGCACCGGCACGACCAGCAGCGCCGGCCAGACCGCAAGCGCGATCGCCTCGGCGTGCCGCTGGTCCGCAAACAGCGAGAAGAAGCTGATGAGATTGGCGATGGGCAGGTCGACGAAGCGCGACCAGTGCATCAGCGTGCCGCCGTCGAGGCCGAGGCGGTATTGCGTCGTGTCGAACCAGCTCTGTCCGGCGAGAAGGTCGCGCACCACGACGAGCCGCATCGTGTCGTCATTGTCCGCTCCGACATAATCGGTGGCGAAGGGCAGCGAGATGGCGAGCACCAGCGCGATGGCGACGAGGCTGTAGAGGGCGAGCACGCCGGCCGTCAGTCCCTGGCGACGGGCCGGGGCCTTCGAAGGGGTGAGTGGCAGCGCCGCAGGCATGGATTTCGACACGAACAGCCCTTTCGTCCGCCGTTGGAAGCCAGCCGAAACCTAGCCTTAACCTTCTCAAGAAATAGTAAAACCGAAGGCCGCGCGAGGCGGCCCGCCTTCGGAGACCGCGCGTCATGACGCAAGCCCTGCTGGAAGACCTGGATATCGCCGTGCTGCTGCCCTGCTACAACGAGGCGCAGACGATAGCCGACGTCGTGACCGGGTTCCGCGCCGCGCTGCCGACGGCCCGCATCTATGTCTACGACAACAACTCCACCGATACGACGGCGCTGCGTGCTGCGCTGGCCGGTGCGACGGTCGTGCGCGAGCGCCGCCAGGGCAAGGGCAATGTGGTGCGCCGCATGTTCTCCGATATCGAGGCGGATATCTACCTCATGGCCGATGGCGACGGCACCTATGCGGCCTCCGATGCGCCCGAACTCGTCCGCACGCTGATCACCGAGGGCGCCGACATGGTCGTCGGCACGCGGCGCGGCGTGCATGCCGATGCCGGCCGACAGGGCCACGCCTTCGGCAATCGCATCTTCAATGTGCTCTACCGCTCGCTCTTCGGCAGCGATTTCTCCGATATCTTTTCCGGCTACCGCGCCTTCTCGCGTCGGTTCGCCAAGAGCTTCCCGGCCGTTTCCGGCGGCTTCGAGATCGAGACGGAGATGTCGGTGCATGCCTCGCGGCTGCGCCTGCCGGTCGCCGAACTCGAACTCGACTACGGCCGCCGCCCGGAAGGCTCGCATTCCAAGCTCTCCACCTTCCGCGACGGCGGAAAGATCCTCTGGATGTTCGCCATGCTGATGAAGGAAACGCGCCCCTTCACCTTCTTCGGCGCGATCAGCGGCGGCTTCATGGGCCTCAGCCTCGTCTTCATGGCGCCTGTCCTCCTGGCCTATTTCCAGACCGGCCTCGTCGACCGGATGCCGACCTGGATCTTCTCGCTGGTGCTGATGATGATCTCCTTCCTCGTCTTCTCCGCCGGCATGATCCTCGATTCGCTGGCCCGCGCCCGCGCCGAGCAATTGCGCATCCATTATATGAACCTTCCCGCCGGCCATGCCGGCCACCGCCGCCCCGCGCACGCCGCCGAGGATCTGTCGGCCCGCTCGCGCGCGGCATGAGGCGCATCCTCCTCTTCGCGCTCGTCGGCGGTGCCGGCTTCCTCGTCGATGCCGGCGTGCTCGCCCTGCTTCTCCATGTCTCGCCGCTCGGCCCCTTCAGCGCGCGGATTGTCGCCATCGCAGCGGCCATGCTGGTCACCTTCTGGCTGAACCGCACCTTCACCTTCGGCCGCAGCGACCGGGGCCTTGCGGCGGAGGGCACGCGCTATGGCGGCGTCGGCGTCAGCGCCGCGCTCCTCAACTATGCGGTCTACTCGGCCATCCTGCTGGTTTTCCCGGCCGTATGGCCGGTCCTTGCCGTCGCCATCGCGTCCCTTGCGGCGATGGTCTGGTCGTTCCTGGGCTATTCCCGTTTCGTCTTCGGCGCGTCCGCCTCCTCGAAGTGAGCCCGCGTTCCGGCATCGGCCGGGAAGAAGCTTTCGATCAGCACGCCCTGCACCAGCGCGTCCTGCGCAGAGCCGAAGGAGGTGAGCGTGGTGATCCAGTTGAAGCGCTTCGCGCCGATCTTCATCTCGATGGGCAGGATCGGCAGCCGGTCGCCCTGCGGGAAGGCCGCGAGCGCGGCCTTGATGTCCTCCGTCGCCGCCAGCCGCTCGATGCGCTTCAAAAGCGGGCTGCGTGGCCCCTGGAGCCAGGCCTCGGCGCGGATGCGATGCACGAGGTCGGCGGCCGATTGCGCCCAGTTGACGACGATGGAGCGCAGGGGCGTCGGGCCGAGATAGGCGTCGAGGAAATTGTCACCCGGCGCAACCGCGATGCCCGCCATGCCAGCCAGGCTTAGAAAGGCCTGGTTTGCCGTCAGCACATTGTATTCGTGGTCGAAGACGACGCCCGGATAGGGATCGTGGCGGGCGAGGATCAGGCCGATGGCCTCGGCCACCGCCGGCGGGAAGGCCGAAAGGCCGGCGGCGGGCGCGGTTGCGAAACGCGGGCGAAAACCGGCGGCGGAAAAGAGCAGGCCCTGGTCGCGTGCCGGAATGTCCAGCACGGCGGAGAGCCGCAGGATCATGCCCTCGGAAGGGCGTGAGCGGCCCGTCTCCAGAAAGGAGAGGTGCCGGGCGGAGATGCCCGCCTCGCTCGCCAGCTCCAACTGGCTGAGACGCCGGTGGCTGCGCCATTCCTTGAGATGTTCGCCGAATTCCATATCCGCCTCCTTGCGCGTCCGCCGCAATAGACAGGAGCGGCGGCGGATTTTCCATTACCTCCAAGGTAATTGGTTTGCCTCCCTCGCCGCGGCAGGTTGGCCCCATCGACAACGAAAGGAGCCAACCATGTTCGCAGCCCTCAACCGTAATCTTCTGAAGTCCGTCATGCTTGCCGACGGCGTCTTCTCCCTCGTCGCGGGCATCGCCCTCTTCGCCTTCGCCGGTCCGATAAGCGGTCTCGTCGGCCCGCATGCGACGCCTGCCATCCTCGCCGGCCTTGCCGCCTTCTTCCTCCTGTGGGGCGCGTTCCATCTCGCCGTCGGCCGGCAGGAGCGGCCTTCGCCCGCCGCGGTGCGCGTCGCCATCGCGGGGGATGCGCTCTGGGTGATCGGCAGCGTCGCCGTTCTCTTTCTTGCCCGCGGCGGGCTGACGCTGGCGGGCATCGGCCTCATCGCGCTTGCGGCTGTCGCGGTCGCCGATATCCTGCTCCTCAAGCAGATCGGCCTCGGCCGCCAGCAGCGCGCCGCCATCGCCTGAGCGGCCGCGCCATTCGCCCCGCCATTCGCCCCTGTCAGCCACGAGGGCGAATGGCTGTCTCCTACCCCGCGAGGGAGATTCCCCTTCCGGCAAAAATGCACTACCGTCGCGCCGAACGAGAAATGGGGAGCCTTTCATGCGCGTTATCTTTTCCGAGGACCACAAGCTCAGGAACGCCCGCAGCGAGCTTTACGGCGGCGAGCTGGTGCCGCCCTTCGAGGCGCCGTTCCGGGCGGAATGGATTCTGGCGGCGGTCAAGGACGCCGGTTTCGGCGACGTCGCCGCGCCCGATCATTACGGCCTCGAAACCGCGCTGAAAGTGCATGACGCCGGCTATCTTTCCTTCCTCGAAACGGCCTGGGACCAGTGGAAGGCCGCAGGCTACAACGGCGAGGCCATCGCCACGTCCTTCCCCGTGCGCCGCACCTCACCGCGCATTCCCACCCAGATCGACGGCCTGCTCGGCTACTACTGCAACGCCGCCGAAACGGCGATCTCGCCCGGCACCTGGGAGGCGGCGCTGTCCTCCATGCGCACGGTGCTGACGGCCACCGATATCGTTGCGGGCGGGGCGAAGGCCGCCTTCGCGCTCTGCCGTCCGCCGGGCCACCATGCCGGCATCGACAGCTTCGGCGGCTACTGCTTCATCAACAACGCCGCCGTTGCCGCCCAGCGCTTCCTCGACAAGGGCGCGAAGAAGGTCGCCGTCCTCGACGTCGACTTCCACCATGGCAACGGCACGCAGGATATCTTCTACGAGCGTGGCGACGTCTATTTCGCCTCGCTGCACGGCGACCCGGCCGAAGCCTTCCCGCATTTCCTCGGCTATGCGGAGGAGACGGGCAAGGGCGCGGGCGCGGGCACCACGCAGAACTATCCCATGTCGCCCGGAACGCCCTATTCCGTCTGGGAGGCGGCGCTGCTCGACGCGCTGAAGCGCATTTCCGCCTTCGGCGCGGAGGCCATCGTGCTCTCGCTCGGCGTCGATACGTTCGAAAAGGACCCGATCTCCTTCTTCAAGCTCACCTCGCCGGATTACATCACCATGGGCCGGGCGGTCGCGGCGAGCGGCCTTCCCGTGCTCGTCGTCATGGAAGGCGGTTACGGCGTGCCGGAAATCGGCCTCAACGTCGCCAACACACTGAAGGGCATTGCGGGCTGACCCGGGTCCAGCATCAATTTCATTGAAGCAAGGCGTCACGATTATCCATTTGCCGGGTGGCTGACCCTCCTCTAGGACTGGGCGCCGGAGGAGGCCCCATGGCAGAACAACAGGTTTTATCGCAGCAGAACAATGCGGGTCTCGCCTCCGGCGTCCTGCTCTGCTTCGCCTCCATGTCGTGCATCCAGTTCGGCGCGGCCTTCTCCGCGACGGCCATCGATGCCTACGGTCCTTCGACCACGACCTTCCTGCGCCTCGTCATGGCGGCGGCGGTGCTGGCGCTGATCGTGCGCCCGCCCATGCGCTCCTACAGCCGTGAACAGTGGAAGAGCGCTCTCCAGCTCGGCGCGACCATGGCGGCGATGACGCTGTTCTTCTTCGCTGCTATCGACCGTATTCCGCTCGGCCTTGCCGTGGCGATCGAGTTCCTCGGGCCGCTCGCCGTCGCCACCTTCTCGCTCGGCGGCGGGTGGAGGCTGGTCTGGCCGCTGGCGGCCTTCGCCGGCGTCGCGCTGCTTTCCCATGACGGGAAGGGCTGGATCGGCGATCCGGTCGGGGTGCTCTTCGCCTGCGGTTCCGGCGTCGGCTGGGGCGCCTACATCGTCCTCATGAAGAAGGCCGGCAAGGCTTTCCGCGGCCTCGAGGGCCTTTCCATGTCGCTGATCGTGGCGGCCGTCGTGGCCATACCCTTCGGCCTGCCGCGCGCGCACGAGGCGATGAACCCGGAGGGGCTGGCCATGATGCTGGGCCTTGCCCTGCTGGTGCCGCTGCTGCCCTATGCGCTGGAGATGACGGCGCTGCGCCGCATGCCCATGTCGGCCTTCGGCATCCTGATGAGCCTGGAGCCGGCGCTCGGCGCGCTGGCCGGCTTCCTCGTGCTGAGCCAGCCGATGACGCCGCTGCAGATGCTCGGCACGGCGCTGGTGGTCGCGGCGAGCGCCGGCGTCACGACCAGCGGAAAGGGCGATGGCTAGCAAAGAGCGGCCCCTTTCATGTTCCTGCCGCAATCGCTAGGTTGAAGCAGAAGCATCGATATTTCCGGGGACCATCCATGTACAAGAAAGCCGTGATCGTCGCGTTAGCCGCGACCTATCTCTCCGCCTGCACGACGACCGATCCCTATACGGGCGAGCAGAAGGTCTCCAACACGGCCGGCGGCGCGGCCATCGGCGCGGGCGTGGGTGCCGTCGCCGGTCTGCTGATCGGCAACAATCCGGTCCAGCGCCGCAATGCGGCCCTCATCGGCGCCGGTGTCGGCGCGCTCGCCGGCGGCGCGGTCGGCAACTACATGGACAGGCAGGAAGCGGAACTGCGCGCGCAGCTTCAGGGCACCGGCATCTCGGTCACCCGCGACGGCGACCGCATCATCCTCAACATGCCCTCGAACGTCACCTTCGCGACGGGCGACGACCGGGTCAGCCCGGACTTCTACCCGACGCTCGATTCCGTCGCCATCGTGCTGCGCAAGTTCGACCGCACGCTGATCGACGTGGACGGCCATACCGATTCGGTCGGCAACGCCGCCTTCAACCAGGATCTGTCCGAGCGCCGCGCCAATTCGGTCGCCAACCATCTCGCCTCGCGCGGGATCGACCAGCGCCGCATGTCCACCATGGGCTATGGCCTGGAGCGTCCCATCGCCTCCAACGCGACGGAATCCGGCCGCGCGCAGAACCGCCGCGTCGAAATCGCGATCTCGCCGCTCAGGCAGTGATTGCCGCTCACGCGCGGTTTTTCATCGGGTCGTCGTCGGCCGGGTTGTAGAAGAGCGAGAGCACCAGGCTCTTCGCGATCCGCTCGGCCGTCGCCATGAACCACGCCTTCGCCTCCGGCGAGGGCGCGATATCGTCCAGCGTGGCGGAGAAGAGGCCGAGCCAGGTCTCGAAAAGCGGCGGGCTGATGCCCTGAACGCCCTGATGCGCCATGACGGGCTTGCCGCCATAGCCGCCGTCCTTGAAGGCGACGGCGGACCAGAAGCGCTTCATCGTCTCCATATGCTCCGGCCAGCGGCCCTGTAGCCGGCCGTCGAAGACCGGGCCGAGCTCCGGATGCGCCCGCACGCGGCCGTAGAAGGTTTCCACCAGCAGCGGAATGAAATCGGCGGTGATGCCGATGGCGTGCATCTCCGCTTCCGCGCGGACGCGGATGGCGGCGAAATGGGAGAGGCGGTCGGGTTCGGTCATGGCGCAAGGATAGGGCCGCCGCGCCGCGCCGGCAATCCGGCCGAACGTCGCAGGCAGCTTACGGCCCTTCCCGGCCCGCCGCCCATTCCAGCCGCTTGTAGTCGAAGCCGTATTTCAGCGTCGGCTTGACGATCTCGAAATAGGGCGAGAGGTCGAAGTCGCGCGGCGTATAGAGCGAATGATGGCGGATATGCAGGATTTCCTGGCGCGAATAGGTCGAGGTCGCCGCTGCGTGGCCGGGCGCGCGGGTGATGTCCGGCAGGATGGGATAGCGGATCGCCTCGAAAGCCTCGGCGATCAGCGTGGAGCAGATTGCCCGCGTCGGGTCGCCCGAGCCGAAGGCGATCATGCGCCGCCGCCAGCGCACCGGAATGGGCGGCGTCGGCAGGAAGTAGCGCAGCATGTCCGTGATGTTCTTCATGTCGTATTTCAGCCCCAGCCGGGAGACCATGAAGGTGAGGACCGTGTCCCGGTCCTCCGGCGTCAGGCCGATGGGCCGGCAGATGCGCGTGTTGTAGGTGCGGTACTTGGTGAGGGGCACGGCGACGCACCCTTCGCCAAGATTGACCTCGATGAGCTGCGGCCGCTCCGCCGCCGGCAATGCCGCCTGATCGAGCGTCAGGGGCGCCGCCTCGCCGACGAACAGCGCGGCATGGGACCAGGTGGATTGCGTCAGGTATTTGATCGCCGCCGAGACCTTCTGGTTGCCCTCGACGAGCAGGATATCGCCGGGCCGCAGCGTGCGGGCGAGGGTCTCGGGATCGGAGGGCGTGTAGGGTTCGTAGCCGGAGGTCTGGCTTTGCAGCCGGTCGGCGAGAAGGCGGCCGAAACGGTCGAGCAGCGTGTCGCGGCCAGCGGAAAGCGGCTTCAATGCAGCGGTCAAGTCTCGTCCTTCGCTGGTATCCTTTCATGCACTCTAGCCTCAGCCGCGACGTCCTGTCGAGCTTGACGCAATCGGCCGCGCTCCTATATTTAGAATAATTCTAAATTGGATTTCAGCCGATGTTCTCCCGCCTTCTCCGTCCCGGCAAGCGCAGCCTCGAATCCCTCAGCGAACAGGAAGTCCTGGCGCTCGCCATCTCCTCCGAGGAGGACGATGGCCGCATCTACCTCGCCTATGCCGATGCGTTGCGCGGCGCCTATCCTCATTCGGCCCGCGTCTTCGAGGAAATGGCGGAGGAGGAGAGCCATCACCGCCAGATGCTGATCGACCGCCATATCGCCCGTTTCGGCGACCGCATCCCGCTCGTCCGGCGCGAATATGTGCGCGATTTCCCCGAGCGGAAGCCGGATTGGCTGATCGGCAATATGTCGATCGAGAGGATCCGCGAACAGGCCGAGGCGATGGAGGAGGCCGCGCACCGCTTCTATCTCACCGCCGCCGCGCGAACGGGCGACGCCGCCACGCGCAAGCTGCTCGGCGATCTGGCATTGGCGGAGAAGTCGCACGAATCCCTTGCCCGCCGGCTCGGCGAGGAGCACACACCCGTCGATGTGAAGGCGGAGGAGGACGAGACCGCGCGCCGGCAATTCCTCCTGACCTATGTGCAGCCCGGCCTTGCCGGCCTGATGGACGGCTCGGTCTCGACGCTCGCGCCGATCTTCGCCGCCGCCTTCGCCACGCAGGATACCTGGCAGACCTTCCTGGTCGGCCTCTCGGCCTCCGTGGGCGCGGGCATCTCGATGGGCTTCACGGAAGCCGCCCATGACGACGGCAAGCTCTCGGGGCGCGGCTCACCGCTCAAGCGCGGCCTCGCCTCGGGCATCATGACGGCGCTCGGCGGCCTCGGCCACGCGCTGCCTTATCTCATTCCGAACTTCATGCTGGCGACGACCATCGCCGTTGCCGTGGTCTTCGTGGAACTCTGGGCCATCGCCTTCATCCAGAACCGC
This sequence comes from Shinella zoogloeoides, assembly GCF_020883495.1. Lineage (NCBI taxonomy): Bacteria > Pseudomonadati > Pseudomonadota > Alphaproteobacteria > Hyphomicrobiales > Rhizobiaceae > Shinella > Shinella zoogloeoides. The sequence goes on from NZ_CP086610.1 coordinate 3,785,161, forward strand.
TACATGGAGACGCCGTTCTTCCGCGCCGTGCTGCAGGTCGTGCTCGGCGGCAGCCTGGTGCTCGCGGCGGGCGTGCTGATCGGCAATGCGTAAGGGGGGACTCTAGCGCCGTGTCGGGCGGTTCATGTCGCGCACCACCCAGCGGAAGAAGACATAGACGCCGACGCCCATGATGGCGACCGGCAGGAGATTGGCAGCAGTATCCATTTCGACCTCAAATGCCCTCCCGGAGCGGGAGTTAAGGTCTTGCTAACCAATTTACAACATGCAGGGCGGTGACGATCCGTTCACAAAAAGGAAAGCGGGGCGTTACCGCCCCGCTTCGATCCTCATCAGGCGCGCAGCGTTGCGCCCGTGGTCTTCACCACATTGCCGACGATCTTGCCCGTCAGTGCCTCGAAGTCCTCGTCCGTCAGCGTCTTGTCGACCGGCTGGATGACGACCTCGATGGCCACGGACTTCCTGCCCTCGCCCACCGATGCGCCCTCGAACACGTCGAAGACATTGACGGCCGTGATCAGCTTGCGGTCGGCCCCGCTCGCCGCGCGCACGATGGCGCCGGCTTCCACGCTCTTGTCGACCACGAAGGCGAAGTCGCGCTTCACCGCCTGGAAGGGCGAGAGGTCGAGCGCCGGCTTGGTGCGGGTCGCCTTCTTCTTCGGCTCCGGCATGGCGTCGACGAAGATTTCGAAGCCGCACAGCGCGCCGGAGACGTCGAGCGCACCGAGCGCCTTCGGATGGAATTCGCCGAAGGTGCCGAGAACGATCTTCGGACCCATCTTGATCGTGCCGGAGCGGCCCGGATGGTACCAGGAGGGTGCGCCCGGCTCGATCTGCACATTGCCCATCGGCAGGCCGCAGGCCTCAATCACGGCGAGCGCATCGGCCTTGGCGTCATAGACGTCGACCGGCTTGCCGCCGCCCTTGGCCGCATTCGACCAGAGGCGGCCGGAACCCGAAAGCGTAGCCGTGCCGCGGCGAACGCCGCCGGCAACGCGGCGCTGTCCCTCGGGCCGGTCGTTCTCATAGGTGCCGGAGACTTCGAAGATCGCGACGTCGCCATAGCCCTTGTCGGCATTGCGCTGGGCGGCTGCGAGCAGGCCCGGCAGCAGCGAGGGGCGCATGTCGGACATGTCGGCGGCAATCGGGTTGGAGAGCGCCAGTGAGGCCCCGCCGCCGCCGAACAGCTCGGCATGCGCCTTCGGGATGAAGGACCAGGTGACGGCTTCCATCATGCCGCGCGAGGCGAGCGCACGCCGGGCAAGGCGCGAGCGGATCTGCAGCGTGGTGAGGATGCGGCCATTGACCGAGCCGTGGCTTTCCAGCGGCGCGGGCTTGATATTGTCGACGCCGTGGATGCGCATAACCTCTTCCACGAGGTCCGCCTTGCCGTCCACATCGGGACGCCAGGAGGGAACGGCGACGGAGACGCGCTCGCCCGAACCCGTGACCGTGAAGCCGAGGCGGGTCAGGATGTTCGTGCTCTCTGCTTCGGACACATCCACACCCGTCAGGCGGCGGACTTCCGAGAACGGGAAATCGACGATCTTGGCGTCGAAACCCTTATAGCCGACGACGTCGGTCTTCGCCGGCACGCCGCCGCAAAGTTCCAGCACCAGTTCCGTCGCGCGTTCGAGGCCCGGCACCATATATTCCGGGTCCACGCCGCGCTCGAAGCGGTAGCGCGCATCGGTGATGATGCCGTGCGAGCGGCCGGTCTTGGCCACGTTCATCGGGTCCCAGAGCGCCGATTCGATCAGCACGTCGACGGTGTTCTCGTCGCAGCCCGAATGTTCGCCGCCCATGATGCCGCCGATGGATTCGATGCCGTTGTCGTCGGCGATGACGACGTTGGACGGGTTCAGCGTATATTCGCGCGTATCGAGCGCCAGCACCTTCTCACCCACGGCCGCGCGGCGCACGACGAGATCGCCCTTCACCTTGGCCGCGTCGAAGACGTGCAGCGGGCGACCCTGGTCGAAGGTCATGTAGTTGGTGATGTCGACGAGCGCGTTGATCGGGCGAAGGCCGATGGCCAGCAGCCGCTGCTGCATCCAGCGCGGGCTGGGACCGTTCTTCACGCCGCGCACGAGGCGGAGCGCGAAGCCCGGGCAGAGATGATCGTCGCCATCAAGCGCCAGCTTCACCTTGACCGGCGTCTCGCCCTCCACCTTGAAGGAAGGGACCTTCGGGGTCTTGAGCGTGCCGAGACCGGAGGCGGCGAGATCGCGGGCGATGCCGAAGATGCTCGTGCAGTCCGGGCGGTTCGGTGTCAGGTTGATCTCGATGACCGGGTCGTCGATGCCGGCATAGGCGGCATAGCTCGCGCCGACCGGCGCATCCGCCGGTAGGTCGATGATGCCGTCATGGTTGTCGGAGATTTCCAGTTCCTTCTCCGAGCACATCATGCCGCGGCTCTCGACGCCGCGGATGGTGCCGACGGCGAGCGTCACGTCGATGCCGGGCACATAGGTGCCGGGCGCGGCAAACGCGCCGACAAGGCCGGCGCGCGCATTCGGCGCGCCGCAGACGACCTGGATCGGGTCGCCCTTGCCGGTATCGACCATCAGCACGCGCAGCTTGTCGGCATTCGGATGCTGTTCGGCGGAAACCACCTTGGCGATGACGAAGGGCCTGAAGGCCGCCTTGTCGTCGACGTCCTCCACTTCAAGGCCGATCGCCGTCAGCTTCGCGCAGATTTCCTCCAGCGAGGCGTCGGTGTCGAGATGATCCTTCAGCCAGGAGAGCGTGAATTTCATTGTCTTTCTCCTTGGATGCCGGTTACGCGCTGAGGCCGCCGAACAGGGTCGGCATGTCGAGCGGGCGGAAGCCGTAATGGCTCAGCCAGCGGACGTCGGCGTTGAAGAAATCGCGCAGGTCCGGCATGCCGTATTTCAGCATGGCGATGCGGTCGAGGCCCATGCCCCAGGCAAAGCCCTGGTACTCGTCCGGGTCGAGGCCGCCGGCGCGCAGCACGTTCGGATGAACCATGCCGCAGCCGAGGATTTCCATCCAGTCCGTGCCCTCGCCGAACTTGACGATGGGACCCGACGAGCGGTCGCACTGGATGTCGACCTCGAAGGACGGCTCGGTGAAGGGGAAGAAGGACGGGCGGAAGCGCATGGTGACGCTGTCGACCTCGAAGAAGGCCTTGCAGAATTCTTCCAGCACCCAGCGCATGTTGGCGACATTCGCGGTCTTGTCGACCACGAGGCCTTCCACCTGGTGGAACATCGGCGAATGGGTCGCGTCACTGTCCTGCCGGTAGGTCTTGCCGGGGATGATGATGCGGATCGGCGGCTTCTGCGCTTCCATGGTGCGCACCTGCACGGGCGAAGTGTGCGTGCGCAGCACCTTGCGCTCGCCGTTCTCGTCCGCGGGGAAGAAGAACGTGTCGTGCATCTCGCGGGCTGGGTGGCCCTCGGGGAAGTTCAGCGCGGTGAAATTGTAGTAGTCCGTCTCGACGTCCGGGCCTTCGGCAATCGAGAAGCCCATGTCGCCGAAGATCGCGGTGATCTCGTCAACGATCTGGCTGATCGGATGGATGCGGCCGCGCTCGGCCGGCGAGGAGCGGACCGGCAGGCTGATATCCACCGTCTCGGCCGCAAGACGGGCCTCGATAGCGGCGTCGCGCAGCGCGCTCTTGCGCTCGCCGATAGCGTCGGTCACGCGGGTCTTCATGGCGTTGATCGCCGCGCCGCGCGTCTGGCGCTCTTCCGGCGACATGGTGCCGAGCGTCTTCAGGAGTTCCGAGACGGAGCCTTTCTTGCCGAGCGCACCGACGCGCACGGCTTCGATCGCCGCCTCGTCGGAGGCCGCGGCAACGTCGGAAAGGAGCTGCTTTTCCAGTGTGTCGAGTTCAGTCATCTTTACCTGCTTTGCTTGCGTCGGCCGGGCGGGGAGGCAGAAGAACCCCCTGGAGATAGCGGGTTGCGGCGAGGAAGCGTCGCAGATCACTACCCATGTGCACGCGCCCGATCAATCGGGTTGGCGACAAAAACTTGCCGAGGAACCGGAGCATTTCCGTCAGTTCCGCCTCGGCGGCGGGCGGCGCATTGGTGCGCCAGGCGGCATAGGCTTTCTCCGCCGTCGCTTCGCCGAGACGGGCGCGGTCGGTAAGCTGGAGGAAGAGCAGCCACAGGTCGCGCGCCTGGGCGGTCGCGAGCGGCATGGCCGCCTCCGGCTCCTCCTCGAAATCCATGAAGCCGATGCTCCGTTCGCCGGCCACGAAGAAGTCGCGCGGATGCGGGCGCCCGTGGCAAAGGCCCTTGCCGTGCAGCGCGCCGAGATGGGCGGCGCAGGCGACGAGCAGGGCGTCATGGGCGGCGGGATCGATGTCGCGCAGCGCGTCGAGGCGCGCGGTCACGGTCGGCGCGACGTCGGAAAGCACGAGTGCGGAACCGGAGGAATAGAGCACCTTCGGAACGGGCACGCCATGGGCGGCGAAGGTCTCGATGCGGCGGATTTCCCGCGCGATCATGCCCTTGCCGTCGAGATAGGGCGAGGGACGCAGGAACGGCTGGCCAAACAGGCGGGCAAGCGACGTCTGCGCCTTCGTCCAAATCGGCGGGCGCTCCGTGCCATAGCGCTTGATCCAGACGGCGCCGAAGGACAGTTCCACGCGCTCGACCCGGCGGGTCTCGCGCGTCAGCGCGGCCAGAAGCCGCTCGACGTCGCCGTCGGTCATGTCGGGGATCGCGTTGAGGTCGGTCAGCATGCCGTCCATGGTTCTGGGCCCGAAATCCAAACAAAAACCCGCACCGGTTCCCCGGCGCGGGTTTCACAACGAAGCGAAGATTTGTTGTGAGCGCCGGTTAGTTGACGGCGGTCTCAAACTCGTTCTTCGTGCCGGCGTCCTTGAGGTATTCCAGAGCCTTCTTGGCGGCTGCGACGAGCGCGCCGAAAGCTGCGGTCTCATGGATCGCCATGTCCGAAAGCACCTTGCGGTCAACTTCGATGCCAGCCTTGTTCAGGCCGTCGATGAAGCGGCCGTAGGTCAGGCCGTGCTCGCGGACGGCAGCGTTGATGCGCTGGATCCAGAGAGCGCGGAAGTTGCGCTTGTTGACCTTGCGGTCGCGGTAGGCGAACTGCTTGGAACGATCAACCGCAGCCTTGGCGGCGCGGATGGTGTTCTTGCGGCGGCCGTAGAAACCCTTGGCTGCCTTCAGCGTCTTCTTGTGCTTGGCGTGGGAAGTAACGCCGCGTTTTACACGTGCCATGTCATGATCTCCTTAACGTATCAGATGCGCGATGAGTCTTAGAGACCGTTCGGCAGGTAGTTCTTGATGACCTTCTTGCCATCGGGCTCGGCCAGCACCATGGTGCCGCGGGCGTCGCGAATGAACTTGTTGGTACGCTTGATCATGCCGTGGCGCTTGCCGGCAGCGGCAGCGACGACCTTGCCGGTCGCGGTGATCTTGAACCGCTTCTTGGCAGACGACTTCGTCTTCATCTTGGGCATTTTGCTACTCCATTCTTCTTGAATTCGAGAGGCACTGACGAAGGCGCCCCTCCAGCGTAAAGAACGGCCACGGCATGCCCTGCCGGACCGTTCGGACGGCGGCTTGTAACCGATGTCCCTGCAAAGCGCAACCGGATTCCTCGCAAAGCGCGGATTCCGGCCGGAAATGGAAAAGCCGCCCCGAGGGACGGCTTGATCCGTTCAGTGCATGGCACCAGCGATGGGGCTCACTTGGGAGCGAGCACCATCATCATCTGGCGGCCTTCGAGCTTCGGCTCGGCTTCGACCTTGGCAATGGCCAGGGTGTCTTCCTTGACCTGCAGGAGAAGCTTCATGCCGAGTTCCTGGTGGGCCATTTCGCGGCCGCGGAACTTCAGCGTCACCTTGACCTTGTCGCCTTCGTCGAAGAAGCGGTTCATGGCCTTCATCTTCACCTCATAGTCATGGGTGTCGATGTTCGGGCGCATCTTGATTTCCTTGATCTCGACGATCTTCTGCTTCTTGCGCGCTTCGGCCGCCTTCTTCTGGTTGGCGTATTTCAGCTTGCCAAGGTCAAGGATCTTGCAGACAGGCGGTTCGGAGTTCGGCGAGATCTCCACGAGATCGAGGCCGGCTTCTTCAGCCATGCGAAGGGCCTGATCTGTCGGAACGATGCCGTGGTTGGTGCCTTCGGCATCGATGAGCTGGACGCGGGGAATCCGGATTTCCCTGTTGGAACGCGGGCCGTCTTTGACGGGGGCTTCCGCTTTGAAAGGTCTGCGAATGGTCGTGGTCTCCTCGACTGTTTCGACGGGTATGAATCTGTGCGACGATCGGGCCGTTTCGCCCGAAATGCGGCGTTTGTCGGCAATGTGTTGATCGCGCTTGGGAAGTCAATAGCATGCCGCGCGGAAAAAATCACCACCTGTCCTTGCGAGAGCGAATCTGGTCTAGCTCTCGGCAAAAGGCCGGTTGGCGGGCGGTTTTCCGCCGGGGGCGCACAAAGAGGAGATAGGTATGACGATGGCGAACGGCAATGGCGTGGCGGCGGATTTCATCACGGTCGGCGAGGGGAATGACGCGCGGCGCATCGCCGTCGCGCTCCAGCCGCCCGCCGCCGGCAACACGCTCGCCCATTTCGTCTGGCTCGGCGGCTACCGCTCCGACATGTCCGGCACCAAGGCCATCGAGCTTGCCGCCCTTGCCGCCCGCCTCGGCACCGGCTGCGTGCGCTTCGACTATTCCGGCCACGGCATCTCGGGCGGCGCCTTCGTCGATGGCACGATCTCGCGCTGGCTGGAAGAGTCGCTCGCCGTGATCGATCATGCCGCCAGCACTCTCGGTTCGAGCCGTATCGTCCTCGTCGGCTCGTCCATGGGCGGCTGGATCGCGCTGCGCGCCGTGGCCGAACTTGCCGGCAGGAGCGGCATCGACATCGCCGGCCTCGTTCTCATCGCCCCCGCGCCGGATTTCACCTCCGAGCTGATCGAGCCGAACCTGACGGAGACCGAGCGCGCGGCGCTTGCCGAGCGCGGCCAGTTCGAGGAACCGACGCCCTACGGTCCCGACCCGAACATCTACACGCTGAAGCTCATTGAGGACGGAAGAGCGAACCGCGTGCTGACGGGTGCCATCGAGACCGGCTGCCCCGTGCATATCCTGCAGGGTATGGCCGATCCCGACGTGCCCTATGCCCATGCCGTGCGCCTGATGGAGCACCTTTCCGGCGACGACGTGGTGCTGACCCTGATCCGCGACGGCGACCATCGTCTCTCGCGTCCGCAGGACATCGCGAAAATCCTCGAGGCGGCGGAGACCCTCGCCCGCGGAACCTGAGGCGCGGGCGCACCCGTCCAGCCGCATTTTAACCATAATCCAGCTTCGCCAATTCTGATGATTGACGAACGGTCCTTCTCACCGTTAACTCTTTGTTAACGATTAGGGGACGTTCCATGGCACGAATGATTGGTGCGAAGGCTGGGATTGCGGCAATTCTCGCGGTTCTCGTTTCTTCTTCCTCGGCTTTCACCGCACCGGCATCGGCGCTGTCCATGAAGGTGGGCGGCGTTACCTCGCAGCCGATCGGCCATTACGAATTCTGCCAGAGCCACAAGTCCGAATGCCGCGCCGGCGTGCGCACCGCGCCCGCCAAGGTCACGGATTTCGGCTGGTCCATCGTGCGCGAGATCAATGCCAGCGTGAACCGCGACATCACCCCGATGACCGACAAGGAACTGCACGGCGTCGACGAAATCTGGTCCTACCCGGACGGCGCGGGCGACTGCGAGGACTTCGTGCTCCTCAAGCGCAGGATGCTGATGGAAAAGGGCTTTGCCGCCGGCGATCTCCTGATCACCGTCGTGCGCAAGCCCGATGGCGAAGGCCATGCCGTCCTGACCCTGCGCACCGCCCAGGGCGACTACATCCTCGACAACCTCAACAACGAGGTGAAGCTGTGGACCGAGACGCCCTACCGCTACCTCAAGCGCCAGGCGTCGTTCCACGCCGGCCGCTGGGTCTCGATCGAAAACGGCGACGCCGTCATGGTTTCGTCGGTCGGCCAGTAAGCCGCCATCAATCCAGATGCAAAAAGGCCGCGGAGCGATCCGCGGCCTTTTTCGTCTGTCATCGGGGAACGGACCCTTATTCGTCGCCCATCTTGAGCGCCGCGATGAAGGCTTCCTGCGGAATTTCCACCTTGCCGAACTGGCGCATGCGCTTCTTGCCGGCCTTCTGCTTGTCGAGCAGCTTGCGCTTGCGGGTGGCGTCGCCGCCGTAGCACTTGGCGGTCACGTCCTTGCGCAGCGCCGAGATGGTTTCGCGGGCGATCACGTTGCCGCCGATGGCGGCCTGGATCGGGATCTTGAACATGTGCTTCGGGATCAGCTCCTTGAGCTTCTCGCACATGTCGCGGCCGCGCTTTTCCGCGGCCATGCGGTGGACCATCATGGAGAGCGCGTCGACCGGCTCGCCGTTGACGAGGATCGACATCTTCACCAGATGGCCTTCCTTGTGGTCGGTGATCTGGTAGTCGAAGGAGGCGTAGCCCTTGGAGATCGACTTCAGGCGGTCGTAGAAGTCGAAGACGACTTCGTTGAGCGGCAGGTCGTAGGTCAGCATGGCGCGCGTGCCGACATAGGTCAGCTCGACCTGGATGCCACGGCGGTCCTGGCAGAGCTTGAGGATGCCGCCGAGATAGTCGTCCGGCGTCAGGATCGTCGCGCGGATCCACGGCTCATGGATTTCCGAGATTTTTACGACGTCCGGCATGTCGGCCGGGTTGTGCAGCTCGCGCATCGAGCCGTCGGTCATGTAGAGCTGATAGACGACCGAGGGTGCGGTCGCGATCAGGTCGAGGTCGAACTCGCGCTCCAGGCGTTCCTGGATGATTTCGAGGTGCAAGAGGCCGAGGAAGCCGCAGCGGAAGCCGAAGCCGAGCGCCGCCGAGCTTTCCATTTCGAAGGAGAAGGAGGCGTCGTTGAGGCGCAGCTTGCCCATCGCCGAGCGCAGGTCCTCGAAATCGGCCGCGTCGACCGGGAACAGGCCGCAGAAGACGACCGGCTGGGCCGGCTTGAAGCCCGGCAGGGCCTTTTCCGTCGGACGCTTGTCCTCGGTGATCGTGTCGCCGACGCGGGTATCGGCCACTTCCTTGATCGAGGCGGTGATGAAGCCGATCTCGCCCGGACCGAGCGAATCCATCGCCACCATCTTCGGCGTCAGCACGCCGACGCGCTCGACGGTGTATTTGGCGTCCGTGCCCATCATGCGCACGGTCTGGCCCTTGGAAAGCCGGCCTTCGATGACGCGCACGAGAACCATGACGCCGAGATAGGTATCGTACCAGCTATCGACCAGCAGCGCCTTCAGCGGTGCCTTCTCGCCGCCCTCGCTCTTGGGCGCGGGCAGGCGCTTGACGATGGCTTCCAGCACGTCGGGAATGCCGAGGCCCGTCTTGGCCGAGATCAGCACGGCGTCGGAGGCGTCGATGCCGATCACTTCCTCGATCTGTTCCTTGATGCGCTCGGGCTCGGCCGCCGGCAGGTCGATCTTGTTGAGGACGGTCACAAGCTCATGGTTGTTGTCGATCGCCTGGTAGACGTTGGCCAGCGTCTGCGCTTCCACGCCCTGGCTGGCGTCGACGACAAGCAGCGAGCCTTCGCAGGCCGAAAGCGAGCGTGAGACCTCGTAGGCGAAGTCGACGTGGCCGGGCGTGTCGATGAGGTTCAGCACATAGGTGTCGCCGTCATTCGCCTTGTAGTGCAGGCGCACGGTCTGGGCCTTGATGGTGATGCCGCGCTCGCGCTCGATATCCATGTTGTCGAGAACCTGTTCCGACATCTCGCGATCGGCAAGGCCGCCGGTCGACTGGATCAGCCGGTCGGCGAGCGTCGACTTGCCGTGGTCGATATGGGCCACGATCGAGAAGTTGCGGATATGGTCGAGGGGCGTCGAATTATTGGTGCTCATGCGCGCCATATAGCAGCGCGCACGACTCGCGAAAAGCGGTAAATGAACCGTTTCTTCGCCGCAAGCGCCGCTATTCCGGGGCTTTCTCGCCTTCCACCAGCGCGCCGGCATTCGGCACCTGCGCGCTACGGATCTCGAAATTCTCCCGCGCCTGCGGCGGCACGGTCTCGCGCCGCCGCAATCGCGCGGCGACGAAGGCGATGTAGAGCATCGCGACGCCGATGACCGCATAGATGAAGGTTTGGGGGCCGAAGACCGGCGTCAGGGCCGTCACGCCGAGCGGAACGAGGGTTGCGGAGGTCGACCAGGCGACGAGCAGCGTCGAGGCCAGCGGCACGAAATCCTCGGGGTCCGTGCGGTCGTTGGCATGGGCGTTGGCGATGGAATAGACGCTTTCCACCGCGCCGGCCCACAGCGCGAAGACGATCATCAGCAGCACGAAGGCGCTGAAGGACACGAAGAGCGCAGCCACCGCCGCGCCGGTGATCAGCAGGCAGGTGAAGATCAGCACGATGCGCCGGTCGATGCGGTCGGAGAGCGTGCCGAGCGGGTATTGCACGAAGATGAGGCCGAACTGCATGACGAACATCAGCAGGGCGACGTCCGTCTGGCTGACATTGTTGGTGGCGGCGTAGATCGGTGTGAAGCCCTGAACGACCATGGAAAGCCCGCCCGAGGCGAGCACCCCGACGAGCGCGACCGGCGAATTGCGCCAGGCCATGGCGAAGTCGAGATTGACGCGGGCGGGCGGCGGCGGATTGGGCAGCCGGGTCAGGCCGATCGGCAGCAGCGCGACGGTGGTGACGAAGATGGTGACGAGCGGGGCGAGGTTGCTGTCCGCCGGCATGCGGCCGAAAATCCACGCGCCGACGCCGAGGCCGAGCACATAGGCCATGTAGAAGAACGACATGGCCTTGCCGCGCCAGCGATTGTCGCTCGCATGGTTCAGCCAGCTCTGCGCGATGATGAAATTGCCGTTGCCGGAAATGCCGTAGATGCCGCGCGCCAGCACCCAGAGCAGCGGGTTGACGCCGAGCGCGACGAGGAAGGCGGCGATGATGACCAGCGCCAGCGAGCAGGAGAAGGCCCGCGCATGGCCGACGCGGCTGATGATCGGCCCGGCGATGACGCAGCCGATCAGCCCGCCGAAGGCCATGGTCGTGACGGTCGCGCCCGGCGTCCAGGACGGCGCGCCGGTCTGCGACAGCACATAGGGCACATAGGCGAGCATGACGCCGTTGCCGATAGCCACAAGGGTCATCGAGACGACGATGGCGGTGATGGAAAAGAGCGAGGACGCCCGCTGCGCTTCACCTGTCATCCGTCCGCCCTCCTGATTCTGCCGGGCCACCATATCCGTCGCCGCCATGCCGCATTGTCGCCGTAGCGGCATGGGCCGGATTTATTTTCGGGAGAGGGTGAGGCACGTTGACTCCATTATAAGGGATGAATACTCTCTTATAATGGAAAATGAAACCGCCCCCCTGGAAAACGCCATCGGCGAGCGTCTCCGCCTGCTGCGCGTGGCGCGCGGCCAGACCCTCGACGATCTGGCCGGCGCGTCCGGCGTCAGCCGGGCGATGATCTCGCGCATCGAGCGCGGCGAGGCCAGCCCCACGGCGCAGCTCCTTTCGCGGCTCTGCGCCGCGCTGGACCTGACGCTCTCCGCCTTTTTCGCCTTTTCCGAAGGGGAGGGCGATCCGTTGTCGCGCCGCGAGGCGCAGACCGTCTGGCGCGATCCCGAGACAGGCTACCAGCGCCGCGCCGTCTCGGCCCCGAACACGGCCGCGCGCGTCGAGGTGATCGACGTGGAATTCCCGGCCGGCGCGCGCATCGCCTATCCGCCGGAAACGGCCAAGGCGGGCATGACGCAGCATGTCTGGCTGTTTTCCGGCGCCTTGCGCATGACGGTCGGCGAGACCGTCCACGACCTTCGCCCCGGCGACTGCCTCTACATGAGCATCACCGAGGGGCATGTCTTCGAAAACCCCGGCAAGACGCCGGCGCATTATGCCGTGGTGCTGGACCGCGGCCGCAACTGAGGCGGAAAAGATGAGCGAGATCAGGCTGCTCGACGAGACCGAAACCCGCGCCCGCATGGGCGAGCTTGCCGATGTGCTGGCCGATTGCGTCACCGGCGGCGCTTCCGTCGGCTTCATGGCGCCCTACGGGCCGCCCGATGCGCTGCCCTTCTGGGAGGGCGTGGCGGCGGCGGTCGGCGAGGAGGCGACGCTGCTTTTTGCCGCCGAGCGGGCGGGCCGCATCGTCGGCACGGTGCAGGTCGGCATCCGCCAGATGCCGAACCAGCCGCACCGGGCGGATGTCAAGAAGCTCCTCGTCATGGAAAGCGAGCGCGGCCGCGGCCTCGCCCGGGCGCTGATGGCGCTCGCGGAGGCGGAGGCCGCCCGGCGCGGCAAGACCGTGCTGGTGCTCGACACGGCGACCGGCAGCCCGGCCGAGACGGTCTATGAACGCCTCGGCTGGCAGCGTGCCGGCGTCATCCCGGATTATGCGCTCTATCCGGACGGCCGCTATTGCGGCACGACCTTCTTCTACAAGCATATCGGCGGTACGCCCGCCTGACGCCGGCCTGTATCGAAACGGTGCAGGGCGGCGTTCACGCGATGGAAAGGGTCCCGCGGTAGAAGGAAGCCGGATCAACGAGGCGACCCGCCATGCAGATAGCCGGCATCATGAGCACCGCCCTGACGGGCATGGCGCGCGAGACGGCGCGGGCCGAAAGGGCGGCGCAGAGCATCGCGACCCCTTCCGCCCCGCAGAGCGACCCGGCGGAGGATATGCTGGACCTCATCTCCGCCGGCATCGGCTTTCGCGCGAACGCTGCCTCCTTCGAGACGGGCGCGGACCTCTGGACGGTCCTCGCCACGATCAAGCGGGATTGATCAGCGGTTCGCCATCGCGGCCATGCGCTGCGGATAGCGTCCGCCGGCAACCCGCGCCGGCGACAGCAGGTCACCGAGCTTTGCGGCCTCTTCCTGCGTCAGCGCCACATCGGCCGCCGCCACGTTCTGCTCCAGATGCGGCACCTTGCTTGCGCCGGGGATCGGCACGATGAAATCGCCCTGCGCCAGCACCCAGGCGAGCGCAAGCTGTGCCGGCGCCACGCCCTTTTCCTCAGCCATCTCTTCCAGCAGGGTCACCAGCGCCAGGTTGGCGTCGAAGTTCTCCGCCGCAAAACGCGGCAGCGAGCGGCGGAAGTCGTCGGCCGAAAGGCCGTCGAGCTTCTTCAGCGCGCCGGTGAGAACGCCGCGGCCGAGCGGGCTGAAGGGCACGAAGCCGATGCCGAGGTCCCGGCAGGTGTCGAGCACGCCGTTCTCCTCGACCTCGCGGGTCCAGAGGGAATATTCGCTCTGCACGGCGGCGATGGGATGCACGGCATGCGCCTTGCGGATCGTCTCCGCGCCGGCTTCCGAAAGGCCGAGCGCCTTCACCTTGCCCTCGCGCACCAGTTCCGCCATCGCGCCCACCGTCTCCTCGATCGGCACAGCCGGATCGACGCGGTGCTGGTAATAGAGGTCGATCACCTCCACGCCGAGCCGCTGCAGCGAGGCCTCCGCGACGGCCTTCACGTTCTCCGGCCGGCTGTCCGTGCCCGAGATCATGTCGGCCGAGGGCTTGGTGTCGTCGATGCGGAAGCCGAACTTCGTGGCGATCACCACCTTGTCGCGCACCGGCTTCAACGCCTTGCCGACGAGAATCTCGTTCTTGTAGGGGCCGTAGACTTCGGCCGTGTCGAACAGGGTGACGCCGAGTTCGACAGCGCGGTGCAGCGTCCCGATGGCCGCCGTCTCGTCGCTGGAGGGGCCGTAGGCATGGCTCATGCCCATGCAGCCGAGGCCGAGGGCCGAAACGTCGAGGCTGCCGAGATGTCTGTGTTTCATGACGATATCCTTTCGCTTTGGACCGGGAGGGGTCCGCGCCGGGCGGCGAATGGTCCGCCGTCGTCCGGTGAGGTGCAATCTAGGGGGCTGCGCTCCATCTGAAAATTGCTGCAAAAGCCAATGACTTGTTCTATCTGTTAGAGCAATGAACCGCACCCAGCTTTCCCAACTCGCCGTGCTGGCCGTCGTCGCGGAGGTGCGCTCCTTCCGCAAGGCGGCTGCCGAACTCGCCGTCGCGCCCTCCGCCGTCAGCCATGCCGTCTCGGCGCTGGAGGCGAGCCTCGGCGTGCGGCTGCTTGCCCGCACCACCCGCTCCGTCGCGCCGACGGAGGAGGGCCGGATGCTGCTCGATACGCTCGCCCCGGCGCTCTCCGACATCGGCACCGCCATGGAAGCGCTCGCCGACCGGCAGGGCCGGCCCGCCGGTCCGCTCAGGGTCACCATGCCGCTGATCGCCGCGGAGGACATCGTCATGCCGCGCCTCGGCGCCTTCCTGCTGGCCTATCCCGAGATCGAGCTGGAGCTTCGCACCGACGACCGTTTCGAGGATATCGTCGAAAAGGGTTTTGACGCGGGCCTGCGTCTTGGCGAGCATCTGGAGGCGGATATGGTGGCCGTGCGTGTCAGCGGCCCGTGGCGCGGCCTGATCGTCGGCGCGCCGGCCTATTTCGAGCGGCACGCCAAACCCCTCCAGCCGCGCGACCTCATGCAGCACCGCTGCATCCGCCGCCGCTTTTCCAGCGGCCGCCTTTATCGCTGGGAACTGGAAAAGGACGGGCGGCAGGTCACGGTGGATGTGGGCGGCCCGCTCATCGTCTCCGACCAGCGGCTGATGCGCGCCGCTGCGATGGACGGTGCGGGCCTTGCCTATATCTTCGACCAGCGCGTCGCCGGGGATATCGCGGCCGGCCGCCTGGTCCCGGTGCTGGAGGACTGGTGCCCGCCCTTCGACGGCTTTTCGATCTACTATCCGACACGCCGCCAGATGCGCCCGGCGCTGCGCGCCTTCGTCGATTTCTTCCGCTATCGCCCTCAGGCCTGAAGCCGGTAGCGGATATGCCCGTCGGTCTCGACATAGCTGTCGTAGAGTTTTCGCGCCCGGGCATTGTCGTGGCGGGTGTGCCAGTAGATACCGCGCCAGCCGTGCCGTTTCGAGAGCGCGATCAGATCGTCGATCAGCGCCCGCCCCACGCCCTTGCCGCGCGCCGTCCCATCGACGAAGAGGTCTTCGAGATAGCACTCCGGTGCGATGTCCCAGGTGGAATCGTGATAGTGGTGGATGGCAAAGCCCATCACCTTGCCGTCTTCCTCCGCCACGCGCATCGAGACGCGCGAGCCGGGATCGAGCACTCGCGCCCAGGTAAAGGCCGTCACCTCCTCCGACACCTCGGCCTCGTAGAAGGCAAGGTAACCGGCCCACAGCCTTCTCCAGGCCGCCTCGTCGTGCTCGGCCGCATCGCGGATGATGAGGGCCATGGTCAGGCTCCGCTTCCGTCGACTATGGCCGTCCATCCGGCGAGGAGCAAAAGTCCGGTCTTGCCATGAGGGCGAAGCTGCATGGGGTCCTCCAAGGGGTTCGTGCTGAAAAGGCTTTTGCCCAGCATAGTGCGGGGGCCTTCGCTTTGCACGCATTTCCCCTGAATTTTGCGGTGGCCCGCGCTTGCGAGGAACGTACCTCGGCACTAGTCTCCCCCGGCAATCAGGGAGAGCTCACCATGCTGCGTTTCGGAATCCTCTCGACGGCCAAGATCGGCCGCGACCTCGTCGTGCCGGCCATTCAGGATGCGGAAAACTGCGTCGTCACCGCCATCGCCAGCCGCGATATCGCCAAGGCGCGCGCCATGGCGGACCGCTTCTCCGTGCCGCATGCCTTCGGCTCCTATGAGGAGATGCTGGCCTCCGATCTCATCGACGCGGTCTATATCCCGCTGCCCACCTCCCAGCATGTGGAGTGGTCGATCAAGGCGGCCGATGCCGGCAAGCATGTGCTGTGCGAAAAGCCGATCGCGCTCAATGCCGGCGAGATCGGCGCATTGATCGAGGCGCGCGACCGCAACAGGGTGCTGATCGCCGAGGCCTACATGGTCACCTACAGCCCCGTCTGGCGAAAAGTCCGTTCGCTTCTGGCCGAAGGCGCCATCGGCCGGCTGCGCCATGTGCAGGGCGCCTTCACCTATTTCAACCGCGATCCCGGCAATATGCGCAACGTGCCGGCGCTCGGCGGCGGCGGCCTGCCGGATATCGGCGTCTACCCGACGATCTCCACCCGCTTCGCCACCGGCAAGGAGCCGTTGCGCGTGCAGGCGAGCACCGACCGCGACCCGGAATTCGGCACGGACATCTATTCCAGCGTCCGCGCCGATTTCGGCGATTTCGAGCTTTCCTTCTACATCTCCACCCAGCTCGCCCATCGTCAGGTCATGGTCTTCCACGGCGACAAGGGCTTCATCGAGGTAAAATCCCCCTTCAACGCCGACCGTTACGGCGCGGAGGAAATCGAGCTGACCAACCAGAGCCACAGCGAAAGCCAGCACTTCCGCTTCCAGGATGCCCGCCAGTACAAGCGGCAGGCCGAAGCCTTCACCCGCGCCGCGCTCGGCGAGAATGAGGAAGTCGTGACGCTGGAAAGCTCGGTGAACAACCAGAAGCTCATCGACGCCATCTACCGCGCCAGCGAGAAGGACGGCTGGGAGGCGGTGTAAGCCGACGCTCAGCCGCCCTCGTAAAGCCGCTGGCCCTCCCGAAGCGCCGCATCCAGCCGCCCGCCCTCGGGGAAGAGCGCCAGCGTTTCGGGCTTCTCCACGCCCGGCACGAGCCGGGGGCAGGTCTCGGCCGCGCCGAGCACGGTGGTGACGGGGATGACGCCGGCCCAGATCGGCAGGGCGAAGTCGTCCTCGTCGTCGCCGACGCCCTTGGCGCGCACCTTGGCGGCGGCCTCCTCGATGGTCATGGCGATGATGGTCGTCGCCTTGGCCTCCTGCACCGTGATGGGGCGCAGCAGCGCGCTGCGCTCCGGGTAGAAGCGGTCGACGACGTCGCGCATCGCCTCGATCTTCTCTTCCGGATCCTCCACCAGCCGCGCGGTGCCGAAGCACATGGCGGAGCGGTAGTTGGCCGAATGGTTGAAGCCGGAGCGGGCGAGCACCAGCCCGTCGAGATGGGCGACGGTAAGGCAGGCGGGCGTGCCGGCCTTCAGGTGCCGCAGCATGCGGCTGGCGGAAGAGCCGTGCCAGTAGAGCGTGTCGTCCCTGCGCCAGAACAGCGTCGGCGTCGCATAGGGCTGGCCGTCGATGACATAGGCCACCTGACAGAGCATGGCCGCATCGAGGATGGCATGCACGGCCTCGCGGTCGTAGCTCGCGCGCTCGTGCATGCGCTTGACGCGGTTGCGCGGGGTGACGGGGTAGGAAGCGGTCTCTGCGCTCATGGGGATGCTCATGGGGATATTGCCTTTCGACGACGATGCCGCCATGGTGCGCCATGACATTGGATCGAAAAAGCACCAATTCAGAGACAAAAATCAGGACCAATCTACCGGATTGGTCCGCGCTCATTCCCGTCCTGCCGCCGGCGGGCCGGCGGACCCCGGCGCTTTACCGGGAACTGCGCCGCCTGATTGAAGCGGGCGACATTCCGCCCGGCAGCAAGCTGCCGCCTTCGCGCGATCTGGCGCGGCGGCTGAAGACCTCGCGCGGCAGCGTGGTCGCCGCCTTCGAAACGCTGATCGCCGAGGGCTATGCGGTGGCGCGCACCGGCGCCGGCACCTTCGTCGCCGACCGCGTGCCGGTGCTGAAGCCGGCCCTCCCGGCGGAGGCCGAAGCGGCCGCGCCGAAAATGCCGCTGCCCGGCACGCTCGGCGTCGCCATGGCCGATGCGCGCACCCTGAACCTCTTCCGAACGCTGCTGTCGCGCCATCTCACCCGTCCCGGCCCGGAGCATTTCCAGTACGGCGACCCGCGCGGCGGTGCGGCGCTGCGTCAGGCGATTGCCGCCTATCTGCGGCAGGCGCGCGGCGTGCGCTGCGAGACGCGCTCCATCGTCATCACCACCGGCACCCAGCAGGGCATCGACCTCTTCATCCGCAGCGCGCTGTCGCCCGGCGACCGGGTGATGATCGAGGATCCCTGTTATCCCAGCGCCCGCGCCGCCTTCGCCGGCAACGGCCTGCAGCTTTCCGGCCTCGCCGTGGACGGGGAGGGGGCGGATATAGCGCTCGCCGCGCCGGGCGCTCGCGCCGTCTATGTCACGCCCTCGCACCAGTTCCCGCTCGGCGTGACCATGAGCATGCGCCGCCGCCTCGCCCTCATCGACTGGGCGCGGGAAACCGGCGGCTGGATTCTGGAGGACGATTACGACAGCGAGTTCCGCTTCGCCGGCCCGCCGCTCGCCGCCATGCAGGGCATGGACGACAGCGGCCGCGTGATCTATCTCGGCACCTTCTCCAAGGTTCTGTTCCCGGGCCTGCGCCTCGGCTATGCCGTGATCCCCGATCCGCTGCTGGACGCCATGGTGGCCCTGCGCAGCCGCTCCGACCGTAGCCCGCCGACGCTGGCGGAAGCCGCCCTTACGGACCTCATCCGCGAAGGCCATTTCGCCGCCCATCTCCGCCGCGCCCGCCGGCACGCGGAGGCTGCGCGCGATGCACTGGTGGCCGGGCTTTGCGAGGCGAAAAAACTCACGGTCGCGGTGCCGGATCAGGGTCTGCACCTTGTCGCCGGCCTGCCGAAGTCGCTTGACGATATCGAGGCCGTCGAGATCGCCCGCCGGGCGGGCCTCGGCGCTCGCGCCCTCTCGACCATGGCCGTCACCAACCCGCCGCGGCAGGGTCTCGTGATCGGCTTTTCAGGTTTTCCGCCGGAGGTGCTGCATGCCGCCGCCCGGCGCTTTGCTGCGATGATCGGTTAAGCGGCGCGGCGGGTGTCGGCGACATTGATGGTCGCCACGAAGGCGCGGGCGAGGGCAAGCCCGGTCGCGTCGGCCACCGGCCCGTTTTCGGCGGCAAGCGTGGCGTGGCTTTGCAGCCAGCCGGGCGCATTCTCCTCGATCACATCGGGGAAGATGGCCGCCCATTCCTCGACGACCTGCCGGTCCGCTTCGAAATGGAACTGCGTGCCGTAGCTGGCGCGGCCGATGCGGAAGGCCTGGTTCTCGGCGGCGCTATTGGTGGCGAGCCGGACGGCCCCTTCCGGCAGCGTGAAGGTGTCGCTGTGCCACTGGAAGATCGGAAATGCGCCGGCGGCGGCGGAAAGCACCGGATCGGCCGCGCCTTCCTGTGTCGTCGATATCGTGCACCAGCCGAATTCCGGCGCGGCGCCGATGCGGTTTTCCGCGCCATAGGCCCGGGCGAGAAGTTGGCTGCCGAGGCAGACGCCGAGCACGGACTTGTCCGCCTCGCCGAACCGGCGCATCAGCGCGGCAAGGTCGGGCAGATAGGCATGGCGTTCGTCGTCTAGGGCGTTCTGCGGCCCGCCCATGACGACGATGGCGTCGTATTCGCTGTCGCCCGCAGGGATGGCGTCGCCGGCATGGGGACGGCAGATATCGAGGGTGGCCCCGGCTTCCGCAAGCGCCACGCCGACCTGCCCGAGCAAGGTCACCTTGTCGTTTTCCACCACCAGAACCCGCATGCGATACTCCCGCCTTGAATGCCGGGCGACACAATCATGCCGGCCCCGTTCTTTCAAGCCGTCTTACGGATAGATGACGCCCTTGCGCAGGATGACATTGGCGTAGAGCCGCGCTTCGCTGGTCTGCACCAGCGTATGGGCGGCGCGCACGCGGTTGTAGAAATCCGCGCCGACCAGCGGCACGACCGCACGCTTCGGTTCATGGGCCGCGCAGCAGTCGATGATCTCGCGATGCACCGGCTCCAGCGTGTCGCGCTCCTGCCGATAGGTCGAGCGGAAGATCGCCTCTTCCACGAAATCGTCGACGGGCAGGACGGAGAGAATGGCGTTGAGCGCGGGGATCAGCGCCACGCCGTCGAGGCGCACCAGCCGGCGGGCATGCTCGACGCCGGGATAGTTGCCGTCGACGATGGCGATCTCGTCGCCGTGGCCCATGGCGCGCAGGGTGGAGAGCAGTTCGGGGCTGAGGATGGGGTCGAGGCCTTTCAGCATCAGGCAAGCTCCTTGAAGAGGACGTTCTGGTCCGGCAGGTAACGGGAAAAGAGCGGCAGGCTCGCCCCGCCGATCGAGCGGGCGCTGCTGCCGACGGCGCCCTCGACGATCTCGGGCAGGGTGACGCCCTGCAGGTCGAGCCGGTCGATGGCGGCCCGCGTCTCCGCGACGACGCGCGCGCGCACCCAGCCCGGAAAGCCCCCGTCGATGACGACGGCGGAAAAGTCGATAACGGAGGCCGAGGCGACGACGGCCTGGGCGAGCGCGGCCGCCATGTCCTCGATCCAGATGTCGAGCGGCGCGCCGAAATCGACCCAGCCGTCGGGCGAATACCAGAGCGGGCTGGGGTCGATGCCATGCTCGCGCAGGAGGTTTTCCAGCCGGTAGATCGAGGCGATCTTGAGAAGCTGCACCGTCTCGCCGTTGCGGCCCTGCACGGGCAGCGGGCCGATGGCGCCGGCTGTGCCGGTGCGCCCGGTGAAGAGCGCGGAATTCAGCACCACGCCGCCGCCGATGAAGGAGCCGATGAAGAGATAGAGGAAATCGGGATATTGCGGGCCGAGGCCGAAGACGAGTTCGGCGGCGCAGGCGCTGGTGGCGTCGTTCTGCAGCATGACCGGGTAGGACACGCGCCGGACGATCTCCGCCTCGAGATCGACGCCGCGCCACTGGTCCATGTCCTCCTGCGGCGCGCCCACCTCGCTCGCCCAGCTCCAAAGCTCGAAGGGCGCGGCGACGCCGAAGCCGGTAATGCGGGCGCGCTCGGCGGGCGTGATCATCGCCTCCAGCTCCGCAAGCCCCTCCTCGACGAAGGAAAGCAGCGGGCCGGGCATGGGATAGGCATAGGTGCGGCGCACCTGCCGGCGGATGCCGCCGACGAAATCCATCATCACGAGGTCGGCGCTGCGCCGGCCGATCTTCAGGCCGAAGGAATAGACGGCATCCGGGTTGAGCAGCATGGGAACGGAAGGCTGGCCCACCTTGCCGCGCATCGGCGCGCCGCGCATCAAAAGCCCCTCGGCCTCCAGCGCGCGCATGATGACGGTGACGGTCTGGGCCGAAAGCCCGCTGCGCCGGGCGATCTCGGCCTTGGAAAGGCTGCCGTGCCGACGCACCAGCGACATGACGAGGCGCTCGTTATAGGCGCGCACGCGCACCTGGTTGGCGCCCCCGCTCGGATCGAGGATTTCGGCCGGCGACGCGGGTGCCGGCGCGGCATTCTTTGTCATCGTCTCCTCCCGTCCCGGTGCAGGTGCAAATCGCCCCCTCCGGTCCTCTTATAAGCTGGCGTTCCGCTCTTCCACCGGAAACGTTGCAGCCGGGCCTTCGCCCGCTCTTTGCCGAAGCATGACACATCGAATTAATAATTCAATTCGATTTATTTATTGACAGGTTTTTCTTTTGATGGTCTTCTCTGCCACGGAAGCAAGGTCGGCCGGAGGAGGAACCCCGGCCCCTGCGACCGGATGGCCCCGGGAGAGGGGCGCATCCCGTTTCGTCCTTGGGAGGATTACATGAAGAAGACGATCGTTTCCGCCGCTCTCGGCGCGCTTGCGCTTGGCGTGGCCTTCTCGTCCCCGGCCGCCGCCGCAGACGTCACCGCCTGCCTGATCACCAAGACCGACACCAATCCCTTCTTCGTCAAGATGAAGGAAGGCGCCGAAGCCAAGGCCAAGGAACTCGGCGTCACGCTGAAGGCCTATGCCGGCAAGATCGACGGCGACTCGGAAAGCCAGGTCGCGGCCATCGAGACCTGCATCGCGGATGGCGCGAAGGGCATCCTGATCACCGCTTCGGACACCAAGGGCATCGTTCCCTCGGTCCAGAAGGCGCGTGACGCCGGCCTTCTCGTCATCGCGCTCGACACGCCGCTCGAGCCGCTCGACGCCGCCGACATGACCTTCGCCACCGACAACCTGCTCGCTGGCGAATTGATCGGCAAGTGGGCGGCCGCCACGCTCGGCGACGGTGCGAAGGACGCCCGGATCGCCTTCCTGAACCTGACCCCCTCGCAGCCGTCGGTCGACGTCCTGCGCAACCAGGGCTTCATGAAGGGCTTCGGCATCGACGTGAAGGACATCACCAAGATCGGCGACGAGGACGACCCGCGCATCGTCGGCCATGACGTGACCAACGGCAACGAGGAAGGCGGCCGCACCGCCATGGAAAACCTCCTGCAGAAGGATCCGTCCATCAACGTCGTCCACACCATCAACGAACCGGCCGCTGCCGGCGCCTATGAGGCGCTGAAGGCCGTCGGCAAGGAGAAGGACGTGCTGATCGTTTCGGTCGACGGCGGTTGCCCGGGCGTGCAGAACGTCATCGACGGCGTCATCGGCGCGACCTCGCAGCAGTATCCGCTGATGATGGCTTCCCTCGGCATTGAGGCGATCAAGAAGTTCGCCGACACGGGTGAAAAGCCCAAGGCAACCGAAGGCAAGGACTTCTTCGACACGGGCGTCGCGCTCGTCACCGACAAGCCGGCCGCAGGCGTCGAATCCATCGACACCAAGACCGGCAAGGACAAGTGCTGGGGCTAAGACCCGGCGCCGGCCCGGCATGACCGGGCCGGCCATCCGCCATGGACGGATCGGGCAGCGCCGGACGCGCCCGAAGCTTTTGACAATCGCGAAGAGACGTGGGCACCTTTCCTTGCGGAGCGGCGGCGATGATCGCGGCCGTCCCGCAGGGGGCCTGCGGCAGGCGGCGGATGCGCAAGGCGTCTTCCGATGCGTCCATGCATGATTTCATCCGGTAACGCCGCGACGGTCGGCATACGGAAGGGAGGACAGGATCATGAGCGAAGCAACGACGGCCTCACAGCCCTCGCAACCCTCGCAGGAATTCGAGAAGGTGCTGACAGGCAGCGCGACGCAGGTCGCATCCTTCGACACGCACGACAAGACGCCCATCCAGAGGTTTCAGCACTTCCTGCACGGCAGCCCCTCGGCGGTGCCGCTCATCGTGCTCGTGCTGTCGGTCGCGATCTTCGGCGTCATTCTCGGCGGAAAATTCTTCTCCGCCTTCACGCTGACGCTCATCCTCCAGCAGGTGGCGATCGTCGGCATCGTCGGCGCGGCGCAGACGCTGGTGATCCTCACCGCCGGCATCGACCTTTCGGTCGGCGCGATCATGGTGCTCTCCTCGGTCGTCATGGGCCAGTTCACCTTCCGCTACGGCCTGCCGCCGGTGGTGGCGGTCGCCTGCGGCCTCGCCTGCGGCGCGCTTTGCGGCTATATCAACGGCCTGCTCGTCGCCCGCATGAAGCTGCCGCCCTTCATCGTCACGCTTGGCATGTGGCAGATCATCCTGGCGTCCAATTTCCTCTATTCGGCCAACGAGACGATCCGCTCGCAGGACATCGCCACGAACGCCCCGCTGCTGCAGTTCTTCGGCAACAACCTCAAGCTCGGCAGCGCCGTCTTCACCTATGGCGTCATCGCCATGGTGCTGCTCGTCGCCGTGCTCTGGTACGTCTTGAACCACACCGCCTGGGGCCGTCATGTCTATGCGGTCGGCGACGACCCGGACGCGGCGGAGCTTGCCGGCGTCAACGTCAAGCGCATGCTGGTCTCGGTCTATACGCTGTCCGGTCTCATCTGCGCGCTCGCCGGCTGGGCGCTCATCGGCCGCATCGGCTCGGTCTCGCCCACCGCCGGCCAGTTCGCCAATATCGAATCCATCACCGCCGTGGTGATCGGCGGCCTCTCGCTCTTCGGCGGGCGCGGCTCCATTCTCGGCATGATCTTCGGCGCGCTCATCGTCGGCGTCTTCTCGCTCGGCCTTCGCCTCATCGGCACGGACCCGCAATGGACCTATCTCCTGATCGGCGTCCTCATCATCTCGGCAGTCGCAATCGACCAGTGGATCAGAAAGGTAGCAGGCTGATGGCTCTCGAACCCATTCTCACCGCACGCGGTCTCGTCAAGCGCTACGGCCGCGTCACCGCCCTCGACAATGCCGATTTCGACCTCTATCCCGGCGAAATCCTCGCCGTGATCGGCGACAACGGCGCGGGCAAGTCCTCGATGATCAAGGCCATTTCCGGCGCCATCACGCCGGACGAGGGCGAGATCAAACTCGAAGGTAAGCC
The DNA here is from genome assembly GCF_020883495.1 of Shinella zoogloeoides. Lineage (NCBI taxonomy): Bacteria > Pseudomonadati > Pseudomonadota > Alphaproteobacteria > Hyphomicrobiales > Rhizobiaceae > Shinella > Shinella zoogloeoides. The sequence continues at coordinate 3,809,182 of NZ_CP086610.1, forward strand.
CGTCACCTTCCGCTCGCCCATCGAGGCGCGCAAGGCCGGCATCGAGACCGTCTACCAGAACCTCGCGCTCTCGCCGGCGCTGTCGATTGCCGACAACATGTTCCTCGGCCGCGAGATCAGGAAGCCCGGCGTCATGGGCAGCATGTTCCGCAAGCTCGACCGCGGCGCGATGGAAAAGTTCGCCCGCGACAAGCTCTCCGAACTCGGCCTGATGACCATCCAGAACATCAACCAGGCGGTGGAGACCCTTTCGGGCGGCCAGCGTCAGGGCGTGGCCGTGGCCCGCGCGGCGGCCTTCGGCTCGAAGGTCATCATCCTCGACGAGCCGACGGCGGCGCTCGGCGTCAAGGAGAGCCGGCGCGTGCTGGAACTCATCCTCGATGTGCGCCGTCGCGGCATTCCGATCGTGCTGATCTCGCACAACATGCCGCATGTCTTCGAGGTGGCGGACCGTATCCATATCCACCGCCTCGGCCGTCGCCTCACCGTCATCAACCCGAAGGACTATACCATGTCCGACGCGGTCGCCTTCATGACGGGGGCCAAGGTGCCGGAGGCCGTCGCGGCATGATTTCGCCCGCCACCATCGTGGATGCAATAACGCGGCGCGCGGGAGACGCGCGCCGCTTCCTCGTCGGTCTCGCCGGCCCGCCGGCGGCCGGCAAGTCGACGCTGGCGCAAGCCCTTCGCGATGGCCTCGCCGCCCGTGGCGAGAGTGCCGAAATCCTGCCGATGGACGGCTTCCATATGGATGACGGCCTGCTTGCGGCGCGCGGCCTCCTGCAGCGCAAGGGCGCGCCGGAAACCTTCGATGCGCGCGGCTTCATCGATATCGTCCACGCCCTGAAGCGGGCGGAAGGCGAGGTGCTGGTTCCGGTCTTCGACCGTTCGCGCGAAATCGCCCTCAACGCCGCGCGCGCCATCCCGCAGGAGACACGGTTCATCCTCGCGGAAGGCAATTACCTGCTCTTCAGGGATGCGCCGTGGGACCGGCTCGACGGTCTCTTCGACTTCACCATCTTCGTCGGCCCGCCCTATGCTGTGCTGGAAGAGCGGCTGCGCCAGCGCTGGCAGGGCTATGCGCTGCCCGAGGACCAGATCGGCTGGAAGCTCTACGGTAACGACCTGCCGAACGGAAAGCGCATCCTGGAGAACTCCCGCCCCGCCGATCTCCATATCGACCTCTTTTGAGGAATTGTCGGTCGTCCCTTCGGGTGCTATCGCAACGCCAGAGACTGGAGAGACGCCGATGACCACCGAAATCACCATCCGCCGGCCGGACGACTGGCACCTGCACCTGCGCGACGGCGCTATGCTCGAAGGCGTGATCGGCGACACCAGCCGCCATTTCGCCCGCGCCATCATCATGCCGAACCTCGTGCCGCCGGTCGTCACCACCGCCGACGCGGCCGCCTACCGCGACCGCATCCTCGCCGCCGTGCCGAAGGGCGACCGCTTCGAGCCGCTGATGACGCTCTATCTCACCGAGCACACCAATCCCGACGACGTCGAGGCTGGCTACAAGAGCGGCCTGATCCGCGCGGTGAAGCTGTATCCCGCCGGCGCGACGACCAATTCCCATGGCGGCGTGCGCGACATGGACAAGGCGATGCCGGTGCTGGAGCGCATGGCGAAGATCGGCCTGACGCTGTGTGTTCATGGCGAGGTCACGACGCCGGAGGTCGACATCTTCGACCGTGAGGCTGTGTTCATCGAGACGGTGTTGGATCCGCTGCGCAAGCGCCTGCCCGAGCTGCGCGTGACCATGGAGCATGTGACGACGAAGAACGGCGTCGACTACATCAAGGCGGCGAAGGAGAACCTCGCCGGCTCGATCACCACGCACCACCTGATCATCAACCGCAACGCCATCCTCGTCGGCGGCATCAAGCCGCATTATTACTGCCTGCCCGTCGCCAAGCGCGAGGAGCATCGGCTGGCCCTGCGCGCCGCCGCCACCTCCGGTGACAGGCGCTTCTTCCTCGGCACGGACAGCGCGCCGCATATCGACCCATTGAAGGAATGCGCCTGCGGCTGCGCCGGCGTCTATACCTCGATCAACACGATGAGCTGCCTTGCCCATGTCTTCGAACAGGACGGCGCGCTCGACAGGCTCGAAGCCTTCGCCTCGCTGAACGGCCCGGCCTGGTACGGCCTGCCGGCCAACGAGGAGACGATCCGCCTCGTCAGGCGCGAGGCGGCGGTGGCCTTCCCGGCGAAGATCGAGACGGGAGCGGGGCCGGTGACGGTGTTCGACCCGATGTTCCCGCTCCACTGGGACGTCGCCTGACGGCCGGAGACGGCCGTCAGAACTGGCGGCCGAGCTTCGCGTCCACCGAATGGCGGTTCGCGCCGCGGATGACGAAGAACAGCATGATCAGCATCCAGAGGATGGACTTCTCCGCGCCGGCCAGGCCCTCGCTCCGCACGATGCCGTGGAAATGGGCGGTGACGGCGAGAACGATCATCGCGGCGAAGGCGGCCGGGCGCGTGAAGAGGCCGATGGCGATCAGGATGCCGCCGAAGAATTCGGTGGCCGCAAGCAGCGGCGACCAGAAGACGCCCGGATAGAAGCCGAGATGCTCGACCATGCTGGTCATCCCGAAGGGATCGAGGATCTTGCCGTAGCCATGGGTGGCGAGAAGCGCGCCGGCGGCGACGCGCAGCAGCGTTTCCGCGCTTTCGTGCAGCGCTGAATAGAGGCCGCCGAGCACGGGGATGATGAGACGGGGGCGGCTGGTGGCAGGCTCGGTCATGGCGGTCTCCTGTCGGAACGTTGCGATGCGCCACCTCTGTTTCACGAATCGCGCAACGACAAGATGCTCGCCCGGAAAAACATGACAAATCAAGGTGACATTTCCGTGAGGCTATAGTCGCCGGGCGCGTGCCAAGCCGCGTCCGCTGCTATATGCTGCGGGCCGCCGACGAAGGAGGTCGCCATGTCCGGGCAAAAGCCGCGCGTTTCCATTCTCTATTGTACGCAATGCAACTGGCTGCTGCGGGCCGGCTGGATGGCGCAGGAGCTGCTCTCGACCTTTTCCGACGCGCTCGGCGAGGTCGCCCTCATTCCGGGCACCGGCGGCAATTTCGAGATCCGCGTCGGCGATGCGCTCGTCTGGGAACGCAAGCGCGACGGCGGCTTTCCGGGGCCGAAGGAGCTGAAGCAGCGCGTGCGCGACATCATCGAGCCGGGCCGCGATCTCGGCCATACCGACAGGACGGACAGCGCCGCCGGCTGATGTGAAGACGGCGGGCCATGGCCCGCCGTCCGAATGAAGGTTTTACCGCCCGGCCTCACCGGTAGGGCGAATAGCAGACCCGGTAGACGCCGCCGCCGGCATGGTAGCGGTTGGTATAGGGATCGTAGGTGCGGTAGCGGTTGAGGCACCAGCGCACATGGGCGTTGCGTCCGCCGCCATAATAGCGCGGCCGCTCGTAGCGCGGGCGATAGTAGCGGCGCTCCTCGCCGTAATACGGGCGATGATGGCGGCGATAGTAGCGCGGCCGCTCATAGCCGCAGTCGTCGCCAATGCAGAACTCCACCTGCGCCTTGGTGACGTCGCTCTTCGCCTGGGCCTTCATGTCCGGCACGGCGAGCGGGGCGGCTCCGGCCGCCCCCATGGGCGCGATGGCCGATGCAATGCCCATCGCGCACCCAAAAACGAGATTTCGAATCCTTGTCATGTGATCCTCACTGGTTCTGGCGGGAATTCTCCCTGTAACGTCCCTGCTTTGCATTCCATTCACGCATTTTGTTTTATTGATGATCGCGACCGCGCATGAACGGGATGTATCGCCGGATCGTCGATCCGCAAGAGGCAGAGGTGAACGCATGAGCCTGAAATTCGGAACCAGCGGCCTGAGAGGGCTTTCGGTGGACCTCGAAGGGCCGGCGAGCGCGCTCTACGCCACGGCTTTCGCGCGCCACCTGCTGGCGGCGGGCCATGCGCAGCCGGGCGACGAAATCCTGGTCGGCCGCGATTTCCGTGCTTCCAGCCCCGCCATCTCGGCCATCGCCATCGCCGCGCTGCGCAAAGCCGGCCTTGCTCCGCGCGACTGCGGCGAGCTGCCGACCCCGGCCCTTGCCCTTCTCGGCCTCGCGCGCAAGGCCGCCTGCCTGATGGTGACCGGCTCGCACATTCCCGCCGACCGCAACGGCATCAAGTTCTACCGGCCGGACGGCGAGATCGACAAGACCGACGAGGCCGCCATCACCGCCGCCGCCGAGGCGATCCGCGCCGAGGGCACGGTCTCCGACGCCGCACGGGAGACGGCCGAGGATATGGGCGCCGCCGCAATGGCGCTCTACGGCGCGCGCAACCGCCAGCTCCTGCCGGACGGCAGCCTTGCCGGCCTGCGCATCGGCGTCTACCAGCACTCGACCGTGGCGCGCGACCTCTTCGTCTCGGTGCTCGCCCATTATGGCGCGGATGTCGTTGCGCTCGGCCGCTCGGAAACCTTCATCCCGGTCGATACGGAGGCTGTCTCCCCGCAGACCGTCGCCCTCCTTCAGGGATGGGCGGCCGAATACGGCCTCGACGCCATCATTTCCGCCGACGGCGACGGCGACCGGCCGCTGATCACCGATGAGACCGGCACGCCGATTCGCGGCGACCTCGTGGGCCTTATCGCCAGCCGCTTCCTCGGCGCGCGCGCCATCGCCACGCCCGTCACCTCCAATTCCGGCATCGAGGCGGCCGTGGATGGCGCAGTGCTGCGCACGCGGGTCGGCTCGCCCTATGTGATCGCGGCGATGAACGAGGCGGTCGCCGCCGGAAAAACGGCCGTCGCCGGCTTCGAGGCGAATGGCGGCACGCTGACCGCGACACCCTTTGCGGTGAACGGCCATGTCCTTGCCCCGCTGCCGACCCGTGACAGCCTGATGCCGGTTCTCGCCGTTCTGGCGCTTGCCGCGTCCCAGAAGCGCCCGCTGTCGCAGATCGCCGCCGGCTTCGCCCTGCCGGCCGCCGCGAGCGACCGGCTGGAGAATTTCCCGGTCGAGACCAGTGCGGCGCTGATGGCCGAGCTGCGCTCCGGTCCCGGTCCGCTCGCCGCCTTCCTCGCGCCCATCGGCGTGCCGCAGAAGACGAGCGATATCGACGGCCTGCGCGTGACGCTGGAGGATGGAAGCGTCGTCCATTTCCGCCCGTCCGGCAACGCGCCGGAAATGCGGTGCTATGTGGAGGCCGCCGACGAGGCCGCCGCCGCGCGGCTTTTGCAGGCCGGTCTCGGGCGCATTCGCGAATGGGCGGCGGGCCGATAAACAGGCTTTTCGCCAAGCCGTTGCAAAAACTTCAAAAAGCCTGTTGACACCGGAGGGCGCTCCTTCTACATCGCTCTCCGTCGCCCAGATGGCGGAATTGGTAGACGCGCCAGCTTCAGGTGCTGGTACTCGAAAGGGTGTGGAGGTTCGAGTCCTCTTCTGGGCACCATTCCATTTTAAGTGATTGATTTCACTTTAGCCCCTTGATTTCATTATCGGAAATCACCCAATGTGGTACACCACAGTGGGACACCGGGGGTGATGGGCGAGTGGCGAAAATGGATCAGCGGATGATGAAGCGCGAGGGCGTTTATTACCTCCGCGTGAAGGTTCCAGCAGTCCTACGGGAAGCCGGTTTGATCCGCCAACGGGAGTTTAAAAAGTCTCTCGGAACCTCGAACCTAGCGGAAGCTCGCCGCTTATTCGTTCTGGAAATCGCCAAGATTGACGCCGAAATTCTCGAAGCCCACCGCCAACTGAAGTTGCAAAACGAACCGATCAAAACCCTCACCCGGTCGGAGATGGAACATCTCGCCGTGCAACTGTTGCACCAACGAGAAGCCAATCGCTTTTCGCCGCCCGACAGGAGCAACAAGGACAGAAGGCCGGATGAGAAGTTCAAGTTTCCTGATCCCAAAGAGGTAGAGGAAGCGACAATCTCGCACGACGAAGCTCTTGCCGATGCTGAAGACTGGCTTGAGCAGCTTCAGCGCCCGGATGATCCGCAGGTGGCGGGCATCGTGTCGTACCGGGCAAAGAAATTCCTGAAGGAAAAAGGCATAGAACTGGCGGAAGGTTCCCCGGAGTTGCGGTATTTCAACGGCCTTGTTCGCCGCGTCTTGCGTGAAGAGGCCGAACGCTCCCGTCGCGAACTGAAGCAGGATTTCTCGAATGCACCCGGCGACGTTCTTTTTCAGGGCATCACCGGGCATAGCCCGCTTCCCGGCAAACATGATCCCGCCCGCGCCGGAACGTGGACGCTCACCAAGTTGATTGAAACCTTCCGTAAGGAGCCCGACCAGCTTGCACTTGCGCCTAAATCCAAGGTTTCCCACGCCGCCCGTGACCGCATCTACGCCGAAATTCTTGGCGCGGAAACCTACATCACCGACATCAAGCGCAAGGACGTGGCGAAGCTGGTCAGCCTGCTTTCCCGGCTGCCCGCGAACGCAACGAAGCGCTTCCCCGGCCTGACAGCTACGCAAGTGGCCGAAAAGGCGGACAAGGAGGGCCACGCTCCCATGACGCGGAAGAATGCGAGCCAGTACCTTTCGAACCTGCATACGGTTTTCGGCTTCGCGGTGCGCAGCGGATTGCTTGAACACAATCCCGTCGCGGGGCTGACCATGGGGACGGATGGTGTTCCCGACGATGAACAGCGTCACCCCTTCAGCGCGGACCAACTGAAGGCAATCTTCAGCGCCCCCCTCTTCACCGGATGCGTTGACGACGAGCGCGGATTTAACAAACCCGGACCTAACCGTCCGCGCCGGGCAAGGTTTTGGTTGCCCTTGATCGCTCTCACGCATGGGCTTCGAATGAATGAAATCGCGCAATTGTATGTCGAAGACATCGAAGAGATGGACGGCCATCACGTCATCGTCATCCGCAAGACCGACGCCAAGGGCGGGAAGACCGAAAAGACCCTGAAGACGAAGAACGCCAAGAGATATGTGCCGCTTCACCCGGAAATCGTGAAGATCGGCTTCCTTGATCATGTCGAGAACATGCGTAAGGCCAAGCAGGTGCGCCTCTTCCCTGAAGTCCAAGCCCTGAAGAGTACCGGCATGTATTCGGGCACGTTCTCAAAATCCTTCGCTTATTTCCTCAAATCCACCGGGGCGAAAGAGGATAAGACCACCTTCCATTCGTTTCGTCACAACTTCACCAACGCGTTGCGCGCGGGATTAGTTGGAAGAGACAACATTCGTATTCTTGGTGGTTGGGCTGGCGGATCGACTGAAGACCGATACGGCAGCGGCTTGCCCGTCAGCATCCTCGCGGAAGCCATCGCAAAGACGACGTTCCCGGTTGATCTAAGCCATCTCCATACCGCGCCCGCTGCCGACGAGTAGCGCCCGCCGCGCCGTCCACATAGCCAGCCCGCACCATCATCCCGCCCGTGCAACAGTTTCACCACCGCGCCCGCCCGGTGCCGCTTCCATATGCGCGTTCTACATATTTGACCTTAACGTCAATAATTGCCGTAGGTATTTGATATGTATAATCTTTTTTGACATTCTTGGCTTTCCTGCTAAGTTGGCTTCGCAGGTTCATTTCGGGGTTCGGGAACCTGCAAAGCGGGTTCCGGTCTTCGCCTCCTATGGGGCCGGAACCCGTCGCACCCCGAAGTCGCACCGGAGAGACGCCAATGACCGAAGTAATGCAGAACGCCGCGTTCAACATGCCCATGAGCCTCGCCCGCAAGCTGGACGCCTATGTTGATCAGGAACGCAATGGCGCTCCCGTGGGCAACGTGAACCGCTCTTCTGTTATCCGGGCAGCGTTGACCGCGTTCCTTGCCGATACCCCGGACCCAAAAGAAGCCGCACCCGCTGCCCGCATGTCTGCCGGTCGCCCGGAAGCGATAAATGGCCGTCCCCGCGTCCGCCGCATTCAGCCCACCAACGCCGATTGATCCCCCCATCACGAAAGGATTTTCCCCATGGCCTCCCTCATTCCGCAGACCTCGAAAAAGTCCGCCGACCCTCAGACCGAAAAGGTTCTTCGCGCCCGCGCCGGTATGGCGTCTTTCGCCAACAGCATTGCATCCCAGGCCAGCGTAAAGGCTGAAGCCGCGCCCGCCCGCAAAGCATTCATCTCCACCCTGGACGGCCACACAGACGCGCCCCAGGTCCAGACCGTCACCAAGGCCCAGAAGTCAGACGCCCTCGCCTCGCTGCCGGTCTCTGCCCGCAAGACAGCCGAACGGTTCGATGCCGACACCCAGGCTTTCATCAACGTCGTCTACGCCCGTCATGCCGAGACCGGGGATGCAATCGACTTCACCTTTGCCGAGGCCGCAACCGTCATGCGCTGCGATGAGGAAAGCGCCCGCCGCCGCGTCGAAGCTCTGACCAGCATCGGTCTCCTGAAGCCTGCCTATAGCCCTATGGGCTCGCTGAAGGGCTATCTCCCGACGATCACGAACTAAGGGGGAGGATGCCATGCACGCGCACCGTCAAGAGGCCCAGGCCGCAGCACCGTTCCACGACGCTATGCCCCATGGTGATTACGCTGCCCGTGCCATGGGCCTCGTCATTCTCCTCCAGGGCCACGCCCACACCCTGGAGGCAGGGGACCGCACTCGCTCGCGTCTCATGCAACTGGTCAGCTATTGGAAGCTCGTCCTCGACATCTGCCATATCGAGCGGGAACGCGCCGCCTACGTTCTTCCGGTCCCCATGGCGCACGACATAGACGGCGATCTTATCCGGCGTCTTAAGCACAACGCCCGCTCTATCGCTGCCACCTTGGGGGCTTGCACGTTCTCCGATCTCACCGGCCTGACGTTGCTCCTACCCGCTCGTCGCACCCCTGCAATCCAGCATCTCCATTAGGGCAATCATCATGACCGACACCTCCAACGACAAGCCGACCACCGGCACTACCCCCCAGGGTGAGGCAACCCGCCCCCGGCAAGTGAACCTTCCGTCTGAAGGTGGTCAGGAGGACCCCCTGGGGTTGCTTCCTTCGTTCAAGTATTTGGAATTTCCGCACAGTGTCTCGCATGCAATCCTAATCGGCATGGACGACAACGAGGCTGCCACAGTGCCCGACCTGGCTGCCCGACTTGATATCCCTTTTGACCAGGTGCAGGCGTGCATGGAAGCCACGAGGGAACGTCTTTCGAACCTGATTGCGACTATCCCCCCCACTGGCCCGACATCGGTTCGAAACAGGACTGGAAATGGGCCATGACAACCCGCTGCCGTGTCTGCACCCATCCCAGGAGGGCTGAAATCGAGGGTGCCCTTCGCTCCGGTGTCTCCACGCGGCAAGTGGCCGTGCGTTTCGGCGTGTCTCGCTCTTCGCTCGATAGGCACATGGGGAACGGGCATTCCCTGGCTCCGGTCGCGCTCTCCGGCGATATCGAGATCGTCCAGGACGTTCCCACGTTCCGCGACCCGTTTGCCCAGGTGAATGCCCTGAAACAGGCCACGTTGTCGTCGTTCAACATGATGCGCCGTCGCGGTGATGATCCGGTGGCAATCGCTTATCTCAAAGAATTTCGCGCCCTTGCCGCCCTGGAGATGGACATTCAAGACCGGCGTGGAGGCCGCGACGACGATGCGCTTTCCAGCACCCGCGATAAGGTCGCCCAGGAGCTTCGCGAGCACCGCACCGCCGTAGACGAGGAGAAGACATATGCCGCGATCAGGGCCAAGCTCCAGGCCCGTCTTGATGACCTGAAAGCCCAGGCCGTGCCGGTGATCGAGGCCACCCCGGACCCCCGCCCCCGGTCGCGCTGCACAAAAAAGGCACCCCCCGCCTCTCCGGTCAGAACACGAACGCGAAATATTACAGAAAAAATCTGAAGTATAAGTGTCAAATCCCTACGTCAAGTGAGGGAAATATACAAAAAAGCCCCAAGGATCAGGTCGATCAAAGGGGCTCTTTGCTATCTTGCGCAGCAGGCGCAGGACGGATAAAGCTCTATCTGCGAGAACAAAGCCTTGAGAACTGCTTACGACCACTGATGACACCAGTCAAGTTGCCTTTCGCGTCACTCTCAAGACTGTTTGCCCTCGCGTCCGACCTACTCGACACGAGGCCGCAGCCATGCCTGAAGACCAGAAATCGAACGTCATCCCGTTCCGCAGATCGCCCCCGAAACCGGCTTTCGGTGGACATGACAGCCCGTCATCTCTCACCGACGCCCGAAAGCCTGTCACTTCAACGAAAATGGCCGAAAACAATGGGTTAGGTGATGGCTGTCACCGATCTAGAAATGGTGTCGTTGCCTCTGTCACTGTCACCGAAAATGGAAAGGCCAAAGCCAAGGGGAAACCGGGAGGATCAGTCTCGGAATACGAGGCCACCGTCTCCGAAGAACAGTGGAAGCGCGACGTTGCGACGATGACGAAAACCCAGCTTCGCAAAACCTATCCCGGCACATGGCAGTCATTCAAAAACATGAGATATGACCGGCCCGATGCGGAAGGTGCAATCATCGATCCCAGCGTAGCCGACCTGGCAGACTTCATGAAAGCCATCGGGCCGCGCCGCCACCAAAACCTGACCGTGGACCGGATCGATACGAACAATCCCACCTATGCTTTCGGCAAAATCAAATGGTCGGACAAGACCGAGCAAGCCAATAATCGACGCAACAACTCGCATGTCAGAAACCCCCGCACGAACGAGTGGGGCACCGTGGCGCAGGTTGCAGCGCAGGTAGGTCGGAAGCCGAACACGATTACCGTTGCCCTGGGCCGCGCCCTGAAGGCCGAACCTGACCGGGACAAGCACGAGGCCATCCGCTCCCGCATTGTCGGGGAGTGCCTATTGCGTGCTGCCGAGGCCAAGGGCCACGATGCTTCCGAGATCGCCACCAGTGAGGCCGCAGCGCCCGCGCCTATGCCGGACTATGACAGGGTGGCCGATCCGACGATGCGTTTGGCCTATCCTGTTTCGAAGGAAGAGCGGCAGGCCATTTACGCGGAATATGATCGGGTGCAGCCTATGGAGACCGTCCGCGTCATCTGCGAAACGGAATATGGCAGCTACACGGCCTATCCCCGCGTCCCGGTCTCCCGGTTCGACTTTTCCCTGGGCCTCGCACGAGGGCAATGGGAGGAGGCCCGCCGTACCCATTGGGATTTTGAAGACCTGGACAATGCGGGTCACCGCCTAACGGATGACCAGGAAGCGGCCTGGGCCAGAGCAAAAGAGGAAATGGCCTTCCTCGATACCAGGATCATGCCCGCCGTCCGCGCACGTCCTGCCTTCCTCGTGGAGCTTGCCGAGCACGTCGAACGCAATGGCCGCAGCCTCACCGCCTGGGAGATCGAAGAGGCCCGCCGCATCGCGACCAGGAAGGCCCAGGAAGAGGCCCAGAGCTACCGTGACGACGACGAGGGCATAGACGAGGAAGACCGGGCCATGAAGCATGCCGAGCGGTTCGGCACCGATTAGGGCGCATCTGAAGTCTCGCCTAACGAGCGTCCAAAAAAGTACAAATTCATGGAATTTCTAAAACGCCCCATTGACGTGTCTATTTTTATGTCTATTAATTAAGTCCATAAACATCTAAGGAGATTGTAGACACATGGGCGAACGCGTTGCATATATCCGGGTTTCCTCAGTCGGGCAGAACCTTGACGTACAGCGCGAGAAGGCAATTGCCGCAGGCGTGGCCCCGGAGAACATCTTTGAAGAAAAGAAGTCGGGCACGAACACGAACCGTCCAGCCCTGAAAGAAGCGCTTCGCTTCGTTCGCAAGGGCGACACTTTCATTGTTTCCCGTATCGACCGCTTGGCCCGGTCGCTGGCTGACCTCCTCGCCATAGTCAAGGAGCTGACGGACAAGGGCGTCTCCCTTCACGTCCTCGACCAGTCGATTGATACCAGCAACCCGGCAGGCCGCGCCATGTTGCAGATGTTGGGCATCTTTGCCGAGTTCGAAGCGGCCATCCGAGCAGAGCGCCAAGTTGACGGCATCGCCAGCGCCAAGGACAAGGGCGTCAAGTTCGGCAGGAAGCTCCTTTTGACCGATGCCAAGATTGCCGAGATTGCGCAGATGCGCCGCGACGGTCTCATGATCAAAGATATCATCGCCAAGACCGGCCTGAAGAAAGCGACGGTCTACAAGGCGCTTGGACAGGCAACCACCGGAGAGGTGGCTTAACCCCCACCTTGCCGCGATACTCGGTGCAACAGTTGCACCGGCATTTCTGCGTTATATTGCGCCGTTGCCCACGCGTCCGGCTCAAGGCTTTGGCAAATGGTCGGCTCATCAAGGAATTGCGAAGCTGGCACTTGGTTGCCTTGCCTCAGTTCACGTTTTGCGCGATGAGTTCTTTGACGCCTATCGCATCCCAGGATTTTCCATGAGCCTAAAAGCTGACCTACTTCGCGCGAAGACAGAAGAAGATGTGAAGGACGCGTATATAAAAGCGATTGGCTTGAAGGCTTATAACAAGACCCTTGTCGATATACGCACCAAAGAAATCTGGTTCGAAGCTAAGGGATTTCCTACACCTCCGGTCGTGATGTTTGCACAACTGTTGTTCTATGTGAGGAATGCGCGGAAACTCGGTGAGCAGATACCACCGTTCCTATGTGTGATCGATACGGAAAAAGCGGCGATAATGGAGACGGCTAACGCCCTGCCGATCCTCGATGACAAGCTGATAAAGTGGCCAAAGTCTGGATCAAAGATCGAAAAATCACTTGCGATCCAGCTCGCGCCCTACATCGAGACCCACTTTGTTGTATATCAGCTTGATACCTACGAGCGCGATTTCATAAATGCAATCAAATCGGCCATCAGCGCCGGTAAAATCATCCGCACCCCTATCACGCCAGACAACCTACGTCAGGTCTTTGACAAGTGGGTCGGGATGATCGGAGAAGAGCTGACAGGCGTAGCGCCGACTGACTATGCCCTGCTCTTCTTTGCCGACATCATGCACGATGGCAAGAAGGCTGCCGTACAGGACCTACCCGCCAAGCTTCTTCATGATGGCGACAAGCCAGTCTTCTTTCTGAACGGCGTAATGTACGAGTTGAACAGCCTACACGGCTATCGGAATTTTTGGGCGATTTACCACCGCCCTCCCGATGAGGAATACCGCCGCTATCTTATCGAACGACGAGATAGTTTGTTGCCGCTCAACGAGCGCGAGTTCAAAGGTGCATTCTATACCCGCCTTTCAGTTGTGGACAAGGCGTACGACGAGTTGGCTGCCGTGCTGGGGAAAAACTGGCAGCAACGCTATATTGTTTGGGATATGTGCTGCGGTGTGGGAAATCTCGAAGTCAAACATTCGAATTATCATAACGTTTTCATGAGTACCATCGACCAAGCTGACATCAATATTATGCGTGCAGCGCACACTTGTGTCGGAGCAACCATCTTTCAGTACGACTACTTAAACGACGACGTAAACGAGTTTGGCCTAATCGACTATTCAATGACTTCGAAGATGCCTGTCGCATTGCAGACGGCAATCGCCGATGCCACAGCAAAGAAACGTGGCGCGAAAAAGATACTGATATTAATCAATCCGCCCTATGCCGAGGCTACAAGTACGGACAACGCGGCCAGTAAAGGCGTTGATCGAAGTAAGACTGGTGTGGCACGTTCCAAATTCGCAAGTGCAGGCATGGATGGATATGGAAAGGCTAGCAACGAGCTTTTCACGCAGTTCCTTGCCCGTGTTCACAAAGAAATACCGACCGCTACCGTGGCGACATTCGGAAAGTTGAAATACGTCAACTCGCAGGCTTTTGAGGAATTTCGTAAGGTCTGGCAAGCCAAATATCTTGGAGGCTTTGTGGTGCACAGTCGCGCCTTCGACGGTCTTAAAGGTGATTTTCCGATCGGTTTTCTTATTTGGGATACATCGAGACCTGAACCTATCACCGAGATCGTGACAGACGTTCTGGACCGAAATGCCGCGTATGTAGGCGATAAGACATTCACCAACATCGAGAACGACTTACTGCTCTCAACGTGGCCAATACGCCCAAAAGCAAACAAGACACCTGCCCTGCCTTTAAAGGGCGCAGTCGAACCCGCCACCACCACGGCAGACTTACGGGGGACAAACTGGTCAGATGGCGCTATCGGATGGTTCAATTGTGCTGGAAACGATCTTCAGCAAGCCAGCCGTTTAACGATGATCCTTTCCTCTGGGTTCGCTAGTGGCCGAGGTTTCTTTATCAACAAAGACAATCTCTGGCAGGTCGCCGTAATGTTCGCCGTGCGCCGACTTATCAAGCCGACTTGGCTCAACGACCGCGATCAATTTTTACAGCCAAACCAGCAACTTACGGATGAGTTCAAAAATGACTGCTTAGTATGGACCCTCTTCAATGGAGCCAATTACACCGCAGCCGTCGAAAAAATTAGATGGAATGGTGCTGACTGGCCCCTCACCAACCACTTTCTCCCCTTTACCGAGGCTGAGGTCGGAGCAAAGACCGCGTTCGCGTCGAATTTCATGACGACTTATATGTCAAAACTCAAGCTCTCCGCTGAGGCGAACGCCGTGATGGCCGAGGGGCGAAAGCTATTCCGACACTACCATCAGCAGAAGTTCGGGCGGACCATTGTTGACGAGTTCAAGCTTGGTCGCTCTGACGTAGGTTGGTGGCAGATACGGCGTGCACTAAAGGCCAACCTCGCGAATGAGTTGACCGACTTTGACCCTCTCGATGCCAAATATAATATGCTCAGTGAGAAACTATCCCCTCAAGTATTCGACCTAGGATTTCTGCCGGAGTGATTATTGCAAAGCTGGACCGACTTGCTCGCAACGTGCATTTCGTTTCCGGCCTGATGGAAGCAGACGTTGATTTCGTCGCACTCGACATGCCACAGGCAAACCGCCTCACTATCCATATCATCGCGGGGATGGCCGAACATGAAGCGGAAGCTATTTCCATCCTGACAAGGGATGCCCTTGCCGCTGCCAAGGCACGCGGCGCAAAGCTAGGTGGAGACCGTGGCAACTTCGCATAAGTCCGCGCCCCTGGCCCGTAGCCTCCCGCAATGTCCGCACTGGCAAGGCTGCCAAGCGGGCAGCAGACGTGCTCCCGGCTATCCTCGACATTCAAGCGTCCGGCGCATCGCTTCGTGGTATAGCTGCCGAATTGACGGCAAGAGGCATCCCAGCACCACGCGGCGGGGCATGGGCAGCAATTCAGGTTTCGTGCATCCTCGCACGACAGGCGGCATAACCCTCGACTTGTCGTGCAACTGTTGCACTTTGAAATCCCCGTCCGGCAGCCATGTGCTACAATTTGGCGTAAAAATGAGATGCGAAATTTGTAAGCGCGCTACTATGAAGAACCAGCAAACGCTTGTATCACAGCAACAAAGGGAAGCTCTCGCGAAGGTCCGAATGGCCCGGATTTCGAGCGGCAAGAGAGGCGTAGAGTGATAAGACCAGAGCATCTGCCAGATTATACAAATCCTCCGCTGAACGAAGTCGTTCTCGGCGTGCAGTTTGCTCCAGCGCGCAATTACCAGCAAATTCAAGCATACGAAGTTTGGCAGCTTTTCAAAGAGACGTTCCCTAATGTGGAAGAGTATCCTGCCATCCCTCCGGCATTCGAGACATTTGGGCTTCCTGCCGGACCTCAGTTGAATTTTGGCTTTGTTACTGGTGCGCAACATGATCGGTTTTGGTTCCTCTCCCCCAAAAAGGAAGAACTGATCCAATTCCAAAGCGACAGACTGCTACACAATTGGCGAAAAGTTGGCGATCAAACAAACGAGTATCCCCGTTTCGAGCGGATGATCGTCAATTTTGAGGGTGAACTGAAAAAGTTGGAGCAATATTTTGCTTCGCTTGCCTCCCAACGGCTGAACATTAATCAGTGCGAGATTTCCTACATAAATCATATACAGATCGGCAATGGACGCGATGGTCTAGGCGTCTCAGACATATTGCGGTTTGCACAATTTCAAGGCGAGCAGCCTGAAGATGTTTCATTCTCGTTTAGGAACACCATATATGATGAGAAGTCGGGGCCTGTCGGTCGCATAATCGGCGAAGCTCAGATTGGAGTGAACAGTCTGGATCAAAGCCGTATAATTGCGCTTACAATTACAGCGCGCGGCGCTCCTACAGAACCAAATATATCTGGTGCGTTGAATTTCTTGAAACTTGGTCGCGAAATGGTAGTGAATACGTTTACGGATGTCACAACTGATTTGTGCCATGAACGGTGGGGAAGAACAAAATGAGTTGGTCGGGAGCAAACGCCGCGTTTTCGCGCACGCCTAGGCTGTTATCTGCCGGACAAATGAACGTCTCCCCGGCTAAAGCTGATCCCTCCGCAAGCCGCACCTCATCTTTGAACAGGCTTATTGTTCAAGCCCCGCATCGCGCTTGGCGAGAAGAAGTTGAGGCAACCCTGTCTGAATTGGTGAGGTTGCCGGTTGGTTGGGATGGCTACCGGGCGGAACCTGTCAGTTTCGAGACGGCCAATTTCGCACTGCGAATGCTTGAAAGCATTTGCGGTAGTGACACTCCCGTGCCGCAGTTGGTCCCCGGTGACGGTGGTGACATGCAAATCGAATGGCACACTCATAAGGGTGACATTGAACTACATGTTCGCGGGGCAAACAGTGTTCACGCGTGGCGCTCGACAGAAAACACCGGCCCAAACGGCGAAGAGATTAATTTGACTTTTAATTTCTTGCCTATCGTCGCTTGGATTGAGCAGTTGTCGGAGCCAATGGTTGATGCTGACGCCGCCGCCGCGTGATGAAAACAATAATGTTACGCCTCACGACCATGCGGGAATAGCCAATACGGATGGCATAATTCGGCGTGTGTCCGAAAAGCAGGTTGTTACTGACAAGTTCGGAAACAGAGTTCTATCGTCTTATGTTTTCAAAGTGAGCGCGACGAACACCCCACCTTTCCTTTTGCGATCGCGGCCGCGAGAACAGCTCCTTCACCGATAGGAGCGGAACGGGATGGTCGAAGATCGCGCTGATGCCATGCTTGAAGCCATGGATGAAGGCATGCATGAAGCCAGGCATGAGGGAAAGTATCGTCGGATCGAGGTGATCACGGGTCGACGCCAGCGGCGGAATTGGACCGACGAGGAGAAGGCGCGGATCCTTGCCGAAAGTGCAGAACCTGACGTGAACATCTCGGCGATCGCCCGGCGCTGGGGCGTCAATCGCGGTCTGCTGAACGTCTGGCGGCGCGAAGCCGGGCTGACCTCTCGACGATCCGCGCAAGCCGGCGCACAGCAGGCCATGTTCGTGCCGGTGACGGTGGTTGGCGATAGAACGTCTTGCGAGAACTCGCCGTCGGATGTCGCCCATGACGCCGCGGGGCGTATTGAGATCGAGATTGCTGGCGCGCGTATGACCGTGATCGGCTCGGTGGCGCCCGAATTGGCGCAGGCGATCGTGGCAACGTTGCGAGCACGCCGGTGATTGGACTTTCGCCTGGTGGAGTGAAGATCATGGTGGCGACGCAGCCGGTCGACTTCCGGCGCGGCATGAATGGGCTTGTTGCGCTGGTGGCGTCAGCGCTTGCAGCTGATCCCTACTGTGGTGACGTGTTCGTGTTCCGCGCCAAGCGTCTCGATCGCCTGCGCTGCATTTATTGGGACGGATCAGGCATGATCCTGGCGACGAAATGGCTGGAGGCTGGCACGTTCGTTTGGCCACCGATCCGTGATGGCGCGATGCAGATGAGTAGCCAGGAGTTCTCCCTTTTGCTGGCCGGTATCGACTGGACGCGGGTCAGGCGAAACACCGTAAAGCGGCCAACGAAAGCAGGCTGATCCTATTGGATTTGCTTGAAGATTCAGGGTCATGTGCTAGGGTCTGCCATGCCGCTTCGACCCGACCCTTTACCTCAGGATGCCGCGCAATTGAGCCGAATCATTCTCTCGCTCGATGCAGAGAATGCCGACCTCAAGGCGCGCGTTGCCTTCCTGGAGCGGCAGCTCTTTGGGCCGAAATCGGAGAAGATGACGGCGATCGACCCGAAGCAGGCGACGCTTGAGCTTGGCGATCTCAGCGACATTCCCGCGGCGGCCAATGACGATGTTGCACCCGTGGCTGACGGCCGAAAGCAGGAGCGGCGATCGCCGGCGCGCAACATCGGCCGGTTACCCAGGCATCTCCCACGGTATGAAGAGCTCATCGAGCCGGAGAGCAAGATTTGCCCGTGCTGCTCGTTCGAGCTGCATTGCATCGGCACGGACGTCAGTGAGGCGCTCGACATCGTGCCGGCGGTTGTCCGGGTGAAGCGGACGATCCGGCCGCGCTACGCATGCCGGGCCTGCGAGAGTGCCATTGTGCAAGCGCCAGCGCCGGCGCGTGTGATGGACGGCGGCATGGTGACCACGGCGTTTGCCGCCCATGTCGCCGTTTCGAAGTTCGCCTGGCATTTGCCGCTTCATCGCCAGGCGCAGATGCTTGCCTCCTGCGGCGTGATCATCGATCGCGGCACGCTCGGGGCCTGGGTGACGCGGGTCGCCTGGTGGCTTGAGCTTCTCTATGACGCGCTGCTTGCCTTCATCCGCTCCCAGCCAAGGGTGTTCTGTGATGAGACGCCGCTCCCGCGGCTTGATCCGGGGCGTAAGCGAACCAAGGTCTGCCAACTTTGGGCGCAGGCGGTCGACGATCGGCCATGGAATGGTCCGGCGCCGCCGGCGGTGGCCTATACTTTTGCCGAAAGCCGCAGCGCGCGCGAGGTCGAGGGGCAATTGTCGTCGTTTGCCGGCGTGCTCCAGGTCGATGGGTACCAAGCCTATAAAACCTTGGCCAAGCGCCGGGGGAGGAGCAATGTCGCTCCCATGCGGCTGGCCTTCTGCCTTGCCCATGCCCGACGCAAGTTCGTCGAAATCGTCAAGATGACCGGGTCTGCTGAGGCCCTGTCGATCCTTGCCAGGATTGCCGAGCTCTATCGGATCGAAGCGAAACTGCGCGGCGAAAATGCCGATACCCGGCTCACGGTGCGGCGTCGCGAGGCAGCGCCCATCATGAGCGAACTGAAGGCCCAGCTCACCGAACTGAGCGACGAGGTGTCGTCGAAATCGGCGCTTGGCAAGGCCGTCACCTACACGCTCAACCACTGGAACGGACTGGCAGCCTTCCTGGAGGATGGCCGGATCGAAGTGGACTCCAATGTGGTCGAGCGTTCGATGAAATCGGTGGCTCTGACGAGGAAGAACTCGTTGTTCGTGGGCAGCGAACGCGGTGGCAAGACGTTCGCGGTCCTCGCATCGCTCGTCAACACGGCAAAGCTCAATAGTGTAGACCCCGAAGCTTGGCTTGCCGACGTGCTCGAGCGCATCATCTCCGGCAAGGTGACCGCGAACCAGATGGATACGCTCTTTCCATGGACCTGGAAGGCCAACCGCGAGAGCATTGCAGATCAGGAGCGACGGGCGGCATGACACAGAACAGCCAAGGGGCTACGGCACGACCGAAGCTCGATGACGAGGCGTTCGAGGCGTTTATCAGGGCACGCCGTCCAGTCTCGCCGATCTGGTCGATGAGCGGCCTCGACGGCTATCTCACGGCTCTCATCATCGGCCCGAGGTTTATCGACCCGCGTCAGTGGATCCCGGAGCTGACTGGCCCGGATGCCCTGAACCTGCCAATGGAAACAACCGAGCATCGAGCCGTCCAGACCATCGTTGCGGAATACAACCGGATATCGGCAAGCCTCGCCGAAACGCCGAAAGATCATCGGCCCAGGTTCACCAAGATCGATGATCAAACCTTTGATCCCTTCGCTTGGGACCTCTGCTTTCTATTGGGAACAAGGTACGCGCCCAAGCTTTGGCAGCCCGTCCTTGGAGGTCATGCCGTCACTGGGGATATCGTCGCGCCCATCCGCAAGCTCGGCGAGGCAAAACGGAACGCGACCCGTCAGGATGCCGTTGCCGTCGCCGAAGCGCTCGTCAAGATCCGAGCCTATTTTATGCCGAAGCGGGCAAAGCAAAAGTTCTGACCGACAGCCGGAAGCCTATTCAGTCAATCACGGAAGCCGTGGGCTCTTCGTTGCGCTCACTTTTCAAAGCATCATCTTCCGGTGCCTATCCCGGAAAATCGGTGGATTTGGAAGCATTGATCGTGGAAGCCGGAATTGATCCGAAGGTCTTTGTAACCACGCCGCGCTGGTGCGGATCAATCCGCTACACGGCAGGGCAACTGCGTGAGCTTGGTTTACAGGTGGGATTTGAGCCCCTTGAAGAGGAGCATCCCCACCCTGCCAATCCCTACCATGGTGAAGTGTGGGGAGATTTTAACAAAGAGCAGCAGAAGCAACTTCGCGCGCGTGCCGCTTGGTATGTGACAATGGACGGGGTTTTCATCCTCGAACAGATGGCCAAGGCCGAATAGTCG
Source organism: Shinella zoogloeoides (assembly GCF_020883495.1). Classification (NCBI taxonomy): domain Bacteria; kingdom Pseudomonadati; phylum Pseudomonadota; class Alphaproteobacteria; order Hyphomicrobiales; family Rhizobiaceae; genus Shinella; species Shinella zoogloeoides. The sequence continues at coordinate 3,829,506 of NZ_CP086610.1, forward strand.
GAGGAGTGACTGAAGCAGATTTGTCATAGCCCGCGAGCGAACGTTTAGCGCTATCTTTCATTACGGGCGGCATGATGGTTCGAGTACCATTTTGGGCATCGAACATTCCCGTGCAACAGTTGCACAGAAATTTTCAACGAAATGGGGCACCGCACTGGTACACCACGAAACTGAAAATGACCTATATTTTATTGTTTTTATTGAATAATTTTTGCGACGTGCCGTTTCCTCTTCTGGGCACCAAATTCCCGATCCGGTTTATCCGGATACGTCAAAAAAGCCCGGCTCTGCCGGGCTTTTTTGTTGCCTGCGCTGCGCGGCTTTCGTTCCCTTCCCGGCGAAACAGAATCTTCCCGCCGCACCCTTGCGTCCATGGCGCGATAGGCACATAAGCCTAGAAAATAATCATTTGCCTTTTATCATCAGGATTATCGTGGCCCCACCTCAACACGATGCCCGAAAAGCGGGCATTCTGTCCAAATTCCGGCTGTTTACACCCATCCTGGCCGGCGCCACGCTCAAGGAACGCCTCATTGGCTGCCTCGGGGCCCTGATCGGCATTTGCATCACCGGCCTCGTCTGCGGTTTCTTCATGGGCAACGATGTCCATCTGCCGCTCATCGTCGCGCCCATCGGCGCATCGGCCGTGCTGCTCTTCGCCGTTCCCGCCAGCCCGCTCGCCCAGCCCTGGTCGATTGTCGGCGGCAACACCATTTCGGCCTTTGTCGGCGTCACGGTGTTGACCCTTGTCAGGGATCCGGCCATCGCCATCGGCCTTGCCGTGGCGCTGGCGATCCTCGCCATGTCGCTCACCCGCTCGCTGCATCCGCCGGGCGGCGCTGCTGCGCTCACGGCGGTCATCGGCGGCGCGGCCGTCGCGCGGGCCGGCTTCTGGTTCCCGCTCGTGCCGGTCGCCATCAATTCGATGATTCTGGTCGCCATCGGTATCCTGTTCCACCGCCTGTCCGGCCGGCAATACCCGCACCGTCAGGCGGTCGCGCCGGTCAACACGCACAAGACGGCCGATCCGCCGGCCGCTTTCCGCGTCGGCTTCAACACCGAGGATATCGACGCCGCCATCGCCAGCCTCAACGAGACGCTCGACATCAGCCGCGCCGACCTCGACGCCCTGCTGCGGCAGGTCGAATTGCAGGTGCTGCTGCGCGAACGGGGCGAACTGACCTGCGCCGACATCATGTCGCGCGACGTGGTGACGGTGCAGGCGGACGCGACGGCGGACATGGCGCGCGCGCAGCTCCTCGACCACGACATCCGCACGCTGCCGGTGCTCGACGGCGAGGGGCGGCTTCTCGGCACGGTGGGTCTGCGCGAACTGGCTGCCATGGCGCCGGCTGCGCATCTGCCGATCTCCGAGGCGGCGACCGCAAGCCCCTCCGACCCGGCGATCGGCCTCATCCCGCGCCTGACGGACGGCTCCATCCATGCGGTGGTGGTGATCGACGCGGCGCGGCGCGCCGTCGGCGTCATCTCCCAGACCGATCTGCTGGCCACGCTGGCCAAAAGCCTCTCCCAGACCGGGCGGACCGGCCTGATGGGCGGCCACGGGCAGGGGATCTGATCATGCCCGAACGATGTCATCCCGCCGACCGGCCTTCGCCCGGCGGCTTTATCCAGGAACTATAAGACCGAGAAACGAAAGGAGTGTCGTCATGGCGACCGTCGACGAGAAGCTTGAACCCATCCTTGCCCAGGTGCTGCAGCGCAACCCGGCGGAACCGGAATTCCACCAGGCGGTGCGCGAAGTGCTGGAAAGCCTCGGCCAGGTCGTCTCCAAGCATCCCGGTTACCTGACGGACGCGCTGATCGAGCGCATCTGCGAGCCGGAGCGCCAGATCATCTTCCGCGTGCCGTGGGTCGACGACAAGGGCCAGGTGCAGATCAACCGCGGCTTCCGCGTGCAGTTCAATTCGGCGCTCGGCCCCTACAAGGGCGGCCTTCGCTTCCACCCCTCCGTCAATCTCGGCATCATCAAGTTCCTCGGCTTCGAGCAGATCTTCAAGAACGCGCTGACGGGCCTGCCGATCGGCGGCGGCAAGGGCGGCTCGGACTTCGACCCCAAGGGCAAGTCCGACCTCGAGATCATGCGCTTCTGCCAGTCTTTCATGACCGAGCTGCACCGCCATCTCGGCGAGCACACGGACGTTCCTGCCGGCGATATCGGCGTCAGCGGCCGCGAGATCGGCTGGATGTTCGGCCAGTACAAGCGCCTCACCAACCGTTTCGAAGCCGGCGTCTTCACCGGCAAGGGCCTCAGCTACGGCGGCTCGCTGGTGCGCAAGGAAGCGACCGGCTACGGCGCGGTCTACTTCACCCAGGCCATGCTCTCCACCAAGGGCACGGACTTCTCCGGCAAGCGCGTCACCGTTTCCGGCTCGGGCAATGTCGCGATCTATGCCATGGAACAGGCGATTGCCTATGGCGCCAAGGTCGTCGCCTGCTCTGACAGCAGCGGCTACATCGTCGACGAGGCGGGCATCGACCTCGATCTCGTCAAGGAGATCAAGGAAGTGCGCCGCGAGCGCATGTCGGAATATGCCAAGGCGAAGGCCGGCTCGCATTTCATCCCGACCGGCAAGGGGTCCATCTGGGATGTGCCCTGCGAAGTCGCGCTGCCCTGCGCCACGCAGAACGAGCTGTCCGGCAAGGATGCCCGCATGCTGATCAAGAACGGCGTCATCGCCGTCGCCGAGGGCGCCAACATGCCCTCGACGCCGGAAGCCGTGCGCGCCTTCCAGGATTCGGGCGTGCTCTTCGGCCCCGGCAAGGCGGCCAATGCCGGTGGCGTGGCCACCTCGGCGCTGGAAATGCAGCAGAACGCCAGCCGCGATAGCTGGAGCTTCGAGACCGCGCGTGAACGCCTCGGCCAGATCATGGCCGGCATCCACAACCGCTGCGCCGAAACGGCCGAGGAATATGGCGCCAAGGGCAACTACGTGCTCGGCGCCAACATCGCCGGCTTTACCCGCGTGGCCGAAGCCATGCGCGCGCAGGGCGTGATCTGATCGCATCCCGCCTTTTCAGGCGGCAGACGGCCCCGGACCCGGTCCGGGGCCGTTTTCGTTGGCGGCGGCGAAGGCGCGATCGGCAAGGCCGCCGGCAATCAGCCGAAAGGTCGGCCAGGCGACGGGCGGTTCCGGTCTGGCGACGCCGGTCGCGACCGGCCGGTACAGCACCTTTTCCAGCAGCACCCAATCACGCCGCCCCTCCGGCCTGTCGAAGTGGAATGTTTCACCCTCCCGCAGCCCCAGAAGGGCAAGACCATAGAAGGTGGTGATCGGCAGGAAGGCTCCGCCCGGCACATGGTCGCGCGGAAGGCAGAGCGTGCGGCTGTCGGCAAGCCCGCTGGCGCAGCGGAAGGTGATGCGCGCGTCGATTGTCGCAAGGCCGGCCGGTACCGGGGCGTCCATCGGCAGGCGGCCCGCCGAAAGCTTGCGCTTCAGCAGCGTCAGCCATTCCTCCGCCGGCGGCTGCCAGTCGCGCAGCATCCTGTCCAGCACGTAGCCGTCTCTCGCCGTGAGCATTCCGGGATCCTGTCCCATCGTCATTCTCCATCCTGCCCGCCCTTTGCGGCGGGGCATCAAGGTCCGTGGTGGAGAAGCCCCCTGGCCGCGCGTGCGGCGCAGGGGGTCACGATCCTGCGACGAGGCAACCTCCGATGCGCCCGGACTGGGAGAAGGACAGGAATTTCATGGGCGAAAGCCTTACGAGGCGCGGGCCGTATCCGGCGCACCCGCATGGACGGCGATGACCTGGAGACGGCGCACGCGCCCGTCCCGCGCGGCCCATTCGATGGACTGGCCGGCGGAAAGGCCAAGCAGCGCCGCACCCACCGGCGTCAGCACGGAGATGCGCTGGCGGGAGATGTCGGCGTCCTTGGGGAAGACCAGCTCGGCGGTCTGCGGCGCTTCCTCGTCGATCTGGAATTCGGCGGTGGAGCCGATACGCATCACGCCCGGGGCCATGCGCGCGTCGTCCACCACCTTCGCGCGGTCGAGTTCGGCGGCAAGCTGCTCGGCGGCGTGCGGATCGCGCTCGGCCAGCATGTCGGCAAGGTTGGAAAGGCGCGCGTGCTCGGAACGGGCGATGGTGATGGCGGGCCGGCGGCCCTTGGTCTTGGTGGCGGTCATGAGAACCTCGCGCGGGTTCACGCGGCCCGGCGGGCGCGTGGAAAATCGGAAAACTGGGAAATGATGTCGCGCAATTCTGACGCGGTTCTCGAAAAATGACGGAACCGCTATCGCCCCACGGCCGGGGCGCGACGCGACCAAGCCGAGGGGCTAGTGTCCTGCGAGAGGAAACAGCCGTTTCAGAAATCGGGCAAGGTCGTGCGTCGTCATCATGCCCTTATGATGGGGTGAGGGCACGGGTAAAGTCAAGGGCGGTGGCCGATGGCGCGGCCGAACGCCGCCCCTGCGACGCCCTGTCGGTTTGACAGAAGCCAGCTATGGGCGGATAGCTCGTTGAGTCGGAACGAACGAGGCCCTGCGATGATCGAAGACCTTCTTGCCAGAAACAAGGCGTGGTCCGCCGAGCGCAAAGCGGAGAAGGCGGACTATTTCGAGCGCCTGTCGAAGCTGCAGCAGCCGGACTATCTCTGGATCGGCTGTTCCGACAGCCGCGTGCCGGCCAATGTGATCGCCGGGCTGGAGCCGGGCGAGGTCTTCGTCCACCGCAACGTCGCCAACCTCATCCACCCGGCCGATCTCAACATGCTGTCGGTGGTCGAATATGCCGTGCATCAGCTCGGCGTGAAACACATCATCATCTGCGGGCACTATGGCTGCGGCGGCATCCGCGCGGCGGTCAGCGGCGAGCGCTTCGGGCTGATCGACCATTGGCTGCAGCCCGTGCGCGACGTGGCGGACCGGCGCTTCGAATGCCGGGAATGCGGCGCCTGGAGCGACGCGGATCTCGACCGGCTCTGCGAGGCGTCCGTCGCCGCGCAGGTCGAGCGCCTCGCCCGCACGCCGACCCTCACGGCCGCCTGGCAGGCGGGCCGCGACGTATCGATCCATGGCTGGGTCTACGGCTTGCAGGACGGGCTGCTTTCTGATCTCAAATGCACGGTGCGCGGCAACCGGGGAGGCTAGTTCATGTCCGTCAGGATCAAGCGCGTCTATGACGAGCCGGCGGCGGACGACGGCGAGCGCATCCTTGTCGACCGGCTCTGGCCGCGCGGGATATCGAAGGAAAAGGCGGCGTTCGACGAGTGGATGAAGGAGGTCGCGCCGACCTCCGAACTGCGCAAGTGGTTCGACCATCGGCCGGAGCGCTGGGACGAGTTCAAGGAACGCTATCGCGCCGAGCTGCAGGACAATCCGGCGGTCGAGGCGCTTCGCGCGCGCATCGCGGCCGGCAAGGTGACGTTGCTCTACGGGTCGCGCAACCGCGAATTCAACCATGCCGCCGTGCTCGCCGATTTCCTGGCGGAGAAGGCCTGAGACCGTGCGGTCTCCAGCGGTAGAATTCATTTGTCAGGGGCAGCCGCCCCCGTTAATTTTCATCCGACCGACAGAGGAGTGGCATCGATGACCGAGCGAACGACGAATGAAGTTCAACCGGAAACCGTTGCCGCGGCGCATGGCGTGGCGAGCGATACCGCCTTCGGCGCGATCGCGCCGCCGCTCTATCTGTCCAGCACCTATCAGTTCGCCGATTTCGATACGCCGCGCGCCTATGACTACGGCCGTGTCGGCAACCCGACGCGGGATCTGCTGGCCGAGGCGATCACAAAGCTGGAGGGCGGGGCCGGCGCGGTGCTGACGCCGAGTGGCATGGCGGCGGTGGATATTCTCCTGACCCGGCTGCCCGTCGGCAGCCTCGTTCTCGCGCCGCACGATTGTTACGGCGGCACGATGCGGCTCCTGAAAGCGCGCGCCGGGCTGGGCCAGCTCCGTCTCGCGCTGGTGGACCAGTCGGACCACGCGGCGTTTACGGTGCAGCTTGCCGGCAAGCCGGCGCTGGTGCTGATCGAGACGCCGAGCAATCCGCTGATGCGGATCGTCGATATCGCGGCGCTGTCCGCGCTTTCGCGGGCGGCTGGCGCGCGCGTCGTCGTCGACAACACCTTCCTGTCGCCGGCCTTGCAGAAGCCGCTGTCCCTCGGCGCGGACTATGTGCTGCATTCGACGACGAAATTCCTGAACGGCCATTCGGACGTCATCGCCGGGGCGGTGATCGCCGCCGATGGAGGCGAGGCCCGCGCGCTGCGCCACTGGGCGAATGTGACGGGGGCCATCGCCGCTCCCTTTGACTCCTGGCTGACGCTGCGCGGCCTTCGAACCCTCTTTGCCCGCATGGCCGGGCAGGAGAGGAACGCCATGGCGATTGCCGAACGGCTCGTCGCCCATCCCGCCGTCGCCCGCGTGCATTATCCCGGCCTTGCCGACCACCCGGACCATGCGCTTGCCCGGCGTCAGCAGCAGGGTTTCGGCGCCATGATGAGCTTCGAGCTTGCCGGCGGCGTGGAGGCGGTGCAGCGCTTCGTGCGGGCGGTCAAGGTCATCACGCTCGCTGAATCGCTCGGCGGGGTCGAAAGCCTCGTCGCCCATCCTGCGACCATGACCCATGTCGATATGGGGCCGGAGGCGCGCGCCCGGGCCGGCATCGGCGACGGCCTGCTGCGGCTTTCCATCGGGCTGGAACATGTCGATGATCTTCTGGCCGGGCTGGAAACGGGGCTTTCGGCCTGCTGAAGCCGACCGGGGAGGGTGCGATGGCCGACGACGAGACAAACGATTTCGCTTCCCCCGCCTGTTTCCTGCACGAGATAGACCCGGCCTATTCCGGCCTTTCCGCATCCATGGCCTGGGCGGATGTGAACCGCTGGCGCAAGGCCGAGCGGGAGCGGTTGATCGCCGAGCGCCTCGCCGTGCCGGCGGATGTGCGGGCTGGCTGGGGCGAGATCATCGCGGCGGGCGTGCTCGCGGAAATTGGCGATGTCTCGGGCCTCATCGTCAGCGCCTACTGGCCGTTTCGCGGCGAGCCGGATTTCCGCCCCTTCATGGAAGAGGTCGCCGCGCGGGGCGGGCGCACCGCCCTGCCGGTCGTGGTCGAGAAGGGGCAACCGCTGGAATTCCATCTCTGGCAGACGGGGGAGGCGCTGTCGCGCGGCGTCTGGAACATCCCGATCCCGGCGGAGCGGCGGCCATGCATGCCGGATATCGTCATCTCGCCGGTCGTCGGCTACGATCCGGCCTGCTACCGGCTCGGCTATGGCGGCGGGTTCTTCGACCGCACACTCGCCGCCCTGCCGGCAAGGCCGCGCGTCATCGGCATCGGCTACAGCATGGCGAGGCTCGCCACGATCCATCCGCAGGCGCACGATATCCCGATGGATCTGATCGTCACGGAAGCCGGCACCGTCCGCCCTCAGGCGGACGTTTCCACGGTGCGCGCGTTGACGTAGAGCGCCTTTCCGGCGAACCAGCCATTGATGGCGGCCCCGAGGCCGAGCAGCACGATCAGCACGGCGCTCCAGGCGAAGCTTCCCGTCCAGCCGCGAATGAGGCCGACGACCAGCGGGCCGATGGCGGCGAGCAGGTAGCCGACGCATTGCGCCATGCCGGAAAGATGCGCCGCCATGTGCGGATCGCGCGTGCGCAGCACGATGACGGTCATCGCCACGGCGATCAGCCCGCCCTGGCCGATGCCCTGCAGCACGGCCCAGAACCACACGGTCGAGAGCGGGGCGAAGAGCAGGCCGAGAAGGGCGACGACGGCGAAGCCGCAGAGCGTGACGTTGATCAGCCGCTGGTCCCTGCCGCGCACGGCAAGATGCGGCGCGACGAGGCAGGACGCCGCCTGCACCATGACCGAGACGGAGACGATGGCCCCGGCTGTCACGCCGTCCAGCCCGCGTTCGCGCAGGATCGGCACCAGCCAGCCGAAGACGCAATAGGCGAGCGCCGATTGCAGGCCCATGAAGAGCGTGACGTGCCAGGCGAGCCGGTCGCGCCACAGGCCCTCCACGCGGAAGCCGACGCGCTTCACCTGCGAGCGGGTGGCAAGGACCTGCGGCAGCCAGAGCAGGCCGACGAGAAGGGTGGGCAGCGCCCAGATCGCCAGCGCCCCGTCGAGCGAGCCGCCCAGCGCATGTTCGACGGGCAGCGTCAGCCCGGCGGCGCTGGCCGCGCCGGCGCAGAGCGCCATCGTGTAGAAGCCGGTCATCATCGCCGCCTTGTCCGGGAAGTCGCGCTTGACGAGGCCGGGCAGCAGCACATTGCCGACCGCGATGCTGGCGCCCGCCAGCGCCGTGCCGAGGAAGAGCAGCGGAATGGAGGAGAGGCCGCGCAGCGCCGTGCCGAGCGCCAGCAGGAAGACGACGGCGAGCAGCGTGCGCTCGGTGCCGATGCGCTGGGCAAGACGCGGCGCGAGCGGCGAGAACAGGCCGAGGCAGACCACGGGAAGCGTGGTCAGCAGGCTCGCCCCGGTGGGCGAGAGGCCGAGCACGTCGCGGATTTCCGGCAGCAGCGCCGAGGCGCTGGAAAAGACGGGGCGCAGGTTGAAGGCGATGAGCACGAGGCTGGCGCCGAGCAGGAAGCGCGCGAAGCCCTTCGGCCGGTGCGGCTCGGGTGCGGGCACGCTGTCGGCCTCGGCGTCGATCAGGTCGATGGAGCCGGGATCGTCGGGGAGGGGATGGGTCATGAAAGAAGCAATCGGTCGAGGGTGGAAAGGACGGGCGCCATGAAGCGGCGCACGGCGGCATCCGCCGTGTCGGGATCGCCGCTTTCGATGGCGTCGACGATGGCGGCATGGGCGGCCATGTCGGGTTCGGGCAGGTCTTCGCGCAGGCTCGCCTCGATGGTCTCGGCGATTAGCGTGGAGAAGAAATCGTACATGCCGATGAGCACGGCATTCTGCGAGGCGGCGATCACGGCCTGATGGAAGGCGAGGTCGCGGGCGATGAAGGCCGCCTTGTCGCCGCCCTCGTAATTGCCGCGCTCGGCAAGAAGCGCGCGCAGGCCGGCAATCACAGCCGGCGTCCGGCGCAGCGCCGCAAGCCGCGCCGCCTCCGCATCGAGCGCAAGGCGGGCCTCGAACTGGTCGCGCAGCCCGGCGCGGCGGGCCATGGTGAGGGGGCGCGTGGTGTCGGCGGTGGAGAGCACATAGGTGCCGGACCCCTGCCGCGTCTCGAGGATGCCCTGCGAGACGAGGACGCGCACCGCCTCGCGCACGGTGCCGCGGCTGACGGAGAGCATGGCCGAAAGCGTCGCCTCGTTCGGCAGCTTTTCGCCGATCGTCCAGCGACGGGCGAGGATTTCGGCGCGGATCGTCTCCGCGGCGGTATCGGCGAGATTGGTCTTGCTGAGGGAATGCATGGATAGTCACCAAGTCATCGGATGACTTGGTGACTATCGTCTTTTCGGAGAAAGGTCAAAGCCCTTTCCGCTGCCCGGCGGCGTTTGTGCGCCGCCGGGATGGGTCGTTACTGCTTGCGCGGCCAGGTGTCGGCGAGGCGGTAGCCGGCCGGCCATGGGTCGGACGGATCGAGCATGACCTGGCTGGTGCCGGTGATCCAGGCGCGGCCGGAGATTTCCGGGATGATGGCCGGGCGGCCGCCCACGGTCGTTTCCCCGACGATGCGGCAGTCGAAGCGCGAATCGAGGATCGAATAGCCGGAGAAGGCCTGGCCGACCTTGATCTGGCCGCGGGCATGCAGCACCGCCATGCGCGCCGAGCAGCCGGTGCCGGTGGGCGAGCGGTCGAGCTTGGCGGGCTGGATGACCACCGTGTTGCGGCCGTGCAGCGCGCCGTCGCGCTCCTCGACCGGCAGGGTGAGTTGGCAGAAGGAGATGTGGTTCCATTCCGGGTTTTCCGGATGGGTGAAGCCGAGCTGCTCGTTGGCCGCCCTGGTGATGCGGATGCCGGTCTCGGCCAGTTCCCGCGCCTCGTCCGGCGTCACGGCGAAGCCGAGCGCGCGGGCGTCGGCGAAGACGAAGCTGTCGCCGCCATAGGCGGTGTCGACGGTGAGCGTGCCGAGGCCTTCCACTTCAAGCTTGGCATCCAGCTTGTCTGCGAAGGAGGGAACGTTGGTGACGGTGATGCGCTCGGCCTTGCCGTTGCGGCAGGCGGCGACGACATTGACGAGGCCGCCCGGCGCTTCCAGCACCATATGGGTTTCCGGCTCGACCATGGGCACGATGCCGCTGTCGAGCAGCACGGTGGAGACGCAGATCGAGTTGGAGCCGGACATCGGCGGCGTGTCTTCCGGCTCCATGATGATGAAGCCCATCGTGGCGCGCGGATCCTTCGGCGGAACCAGCAGGTTGATATGGCGGAAGACGCCGCCGCGCGGCTCGTTCAGCACGAAGTTGCGTAGCGTCTGGTCCTCGGCGATGAACTTGCGCTGTTCCCACAGCGTCTTGCCGGGCGGCGGGGCGACGCCGCCGACGATGACGTCGCCCACCTCGCCCTCGGCGTGGCAGGAGACGATATGGATGACCTTGCTGCTGCGCATGGCGCTTCCTCCGGTTTCAGGTTGCAGGGCGGCGATGCGGACGGCCCGACCGACGCGATGGCTCTTTCATAGAAAAATTGGATCCAATATACAATTGGCTTTTTATCGATGGCCCCGCCGGCGGCCGCATGTTGCCCCGCTGCGGGATTCCACCTATGACCATAGCTCCATTTTCAGGGGTCGGACGTGATGAAATTTGCCGCCGTCGATGTCAGGCAGGCCGCTTCCGCGGCCGACATCGTCTATGAATCGCTGCGCAAGGCGATCATCGAGGGCGCGCTTGCCGAGGGCGAGAGCCTGCGGCAGGAAGAGATCGCGCAGATGTTCAACACCAGCCGCATCCCCGTGCGCGAGGCGCTGTCGCGGCTGGAGCAGCACGGCCTCATCACCACCCAGCGCTACAAGGGCGCCGTCGTCGCGGGCCTCTCCATCGAGGAGATCGCGGAGATATTCGAGTTCCGCGCGCTGATCGAGGCCGAGGTGATGCGCCTTGCCGTGCCCAATCTCGACCGGGAGGTGCTGGACCGGGCGCGGCGCTATTGCGACGCCTTCGACCGGGAGACGGACCCGCATCGCTGGGGCGAGATCAACCGCCATTTCCACACCAGCCTCTATGAAGCCGCGCACCGCCCCTACTATCTGCAGAACGTGCGCTCCTCGCTCGACCGGATCGACCGCTATCTGCGCGCCCAGCTCACCTTCACCGACGGCGTGCCGCGCGCCGGCCGCGAGCACGAGGCGATCCTTGCCGCCTGCGAGAAGGGCGATGCGGACCTTGCCTCGCGGCTGACCCGCGATCATGTGCTCGACGCGGGCAAGTCGCTGATGGCCTTCCTGCGGGAACAGCGGGGCTGATTGCGGGCCGGGTCTGCCGCCCTGCTTTTTGCCGCTTCGCGGCCCCTTGACTCCGCTTTTGTCAAAATGCCCTTTTTAACCGATTGATAGCGCGGCCAGAGAATTGTATTTCTTTTGTCGACAAGAGGATTTTCCATGACGGCCAAAGATTCCAGTTCCCTGCCCGAGCGCAAGCGCGGCTCCGGCGTCAAGATGGTCTACGACCTGCTGCGTGACGAGATTCTCGACCTGAAGCTCGCGCCGGGCAGCCCGATCGACGAGGTGCAGCTTGCCGAGCGGTTCAAGATGTCGCGCACGCCGATCCGCGAGGCCCTGGTGCGGCTGGCCGGCGAGGGACTGATCGAGACCCTGCCGAACCGCTCGACCATGGTGTCGAACATCGACTTCCTGAACCTTCACACCTTCTTCGACGCGATGGTGCTGATGTACCGGGTGACGACGCGGCTTGCGGCGCAGAACCACCGGCCGGAGGACCTCGCCATCATCCGCGGTTTCCACGAGGATTATGCGGCGGCACTGACGGGGCGGGATTCGCTGACGATGATCGCCACCAACGCGGCCTTCCACGCCGCCATCGCCGAGGCCGGCCGCAATCCCTATTTCACCGGCCTGTTCCGCCGGCTGCTCGACGAGGGGCGGCGTATCCTGCAGCTCTATTACCAGTCCTATGAGGAGCAGTTCCCGCAGCGCTTCGTGGAGGAGCACGCCGCGATCATCGCCGCCATCGAGGCGCGCGACATCGAGGAGGCGGACCGGCTCGGCAAGACCCATGCGGAAGCCATCGTCGCGCAGGTGCAGAAGCTTTTCAGCCGGAACGACAGGCTCGATATCGCGCTCTGAGTTTTTGTATTTTTCTTGTCGACAAATAAAATACAAGCTGCTATACCCATCATCGAGAGAGGGGGAGGGTTCGTGCATCGTGCCGACCGCCTCGTCGCCAGAACCGCCCAAAGGAGATCGACATGAAGGCCAAGATTTTTTCCGGTGTCATTCCCGCCCTGATGACCCCCTGCAAGGACGACCGCTCGCCGGACTTCGACGCGCTGGTCCGCAAGGGCAAGGAGCTTATCGCCAAGGGCATGTCCGCCGTCGTCTATTGCGGCTCCATGGGTGACTGGCCGCTTCTGACGGACGAACAGCGCATGGAAGGCGTCGAACGCCTCGTCAAGGCCGGCATCCCGGTCATCGTCGGCACCGGCGCCGTCAACACCGCTTCGGCCGTCGCCCACGCCGCCCACGCCCAGAAGGTCGGCGCGCAGGGCCTCATGGTCATCCCTCGCGTCCTGTCCCGCGGCTCCGTCGTCGCCGCCCAGAAGAACCACTTCAAGGCGATCCTGTCGGCTGCCCCGGACCTGCCGGCCGTCATCTACAACAGCCCCTATTACGGCTTCGCCACCCGCGCCGACCTGTTCTTCGCCCTGCGCCAGGACCACAAGAACCTCGTCGGCTTCAAGGAATTCGGCGGCGCCGCCGACATGCGCTATGCCGCGGAAAACATCACCAGCCGCGACGATGACGTCTCGCTGATGATCGGCGTCGACACCTGCGTCTTCACCGGCTTCGTCGATTGCGGCGCCGTCGGCGCGATCACCGGCATCGGCTGCGTGCTGCCGAAGGAAGTGCTGCACATGTGCGCCCTCGCACGGGCTGCCGCCGCCGGCGACCCGGATGCCCGCGCCCGCGCGCTGGAACTGGAATCGGCGCTTGCCGTCCTCTCGTCCTTCGACGAAGGCCCGGACCTCGTTCTCTACTTCAAGCACATGATGGTTCTGAAGGGCGACAAGGAATACACGCTGCACTTCAACGAAACCGACGCCCTCTCCGACAGCCAGCGCGGCTATGTCGAATCCCAGCTCAAGCTGTTCGACACCTGGTATGCCGAATGGAGCAAGCTGCCGGGCGCCGTGCAGAAGTACAAGGCCTGAGCTTCAGGTTCCTCCCAATGAGAAAAGCCCTCCGCAAGGAGGGCCTTTTTTGTTTCCTGAGAGAGTGCCGCCCTTTTCCTCCGTCATATTCGGCCATGAGGCCGGGAGGATGACAGCGGGTGGAGCGCGGCAGGGCCGGAAAGCGAAAAGGCCCTCCTTTCGGAGGGCCTTTCTCTTGTGCGTGGCGAGAGGGCGGCGCGCGGTCAGGAGACCGCGTCGAGGCCCTTGTCCAGCAGGCGGTCGAGCTGCTCCATCTCGGCGGCGGTCAGCGTGACCCCGGCCGTCTCGGAGGTCTTGCGGGCGACGAAACGGCGCTGGGAGGGAAGGCGTGCGCCCTGGCCGACGATGGCTTCGAAGAGGGTTTCGGCGCGGGCGAAGGGATCGCCCGGGCGGCCCTTGGCGAAGGCTTCCGGCGACATGGCGATGATGAGTTCGCCGTGGAACGGCGCGAGCGTCGTGGTGCCGAGATAGTCGAGCACTTCAGGGCTGGTCAGGTCGCCGATCATGATGCCGGCCAGAAGCTCGATCATCGTGCCGATGGCCGAGCCCTTGTGGCCGCCGAAGGGCAGCATGGCGCCGGCGAGCGCGGCTTCCGGGTCGGTGGTCGGGTTGCCTTCGGCGTCGATCGCCCAGCCTTCCGGAAGCTGCTTGCCGGCACGGCGGTGCAGCTCGATCTCGCCGCGGGCGGCGACGGAGGTGGCGAAGTCGAAGACGTAAGGGCTGCCGTTCGGGCGCGGCCAGCCGAAGGCGAAGGGGTTGGTGCCGAGCAGCGGCTTGTTGCCGCCGGTAGGCGCGACGGTGGCATAGCTCGGGCACATGACGAGACCGGCAAGGCCTTCATTGGTCACGGCCTCGACTTCCGGCCAGAGCGCGGAGAAATGGGTGCAGTCGTTGATGACGAGCGCGGCGATGCCGAGTTTTCGCGCACGTTCGGCGAGCACGGGAACGCCAAGCTCGAAGGCCGGGTTGGCGAAGCCGCCTTTGGCATTGACCTTGACGATGGCCGAGCCTTCGTTGCTGTCGAGTTCCGGCACGGCGTCGGCCTTGACCTTGCCGGCCTTGACGGTGCGCAGCGCGCCCTCGATGCGGTAGATGCCGTGCGACTTGCAGGCGTCCCGCTCGCCGGCGACGATGACGCGGGCAAGCGCGCCGGCCTGCACGCCGTTGAGGCCAGCCTTCAGGAAGATGGCTTCGACGCGCTCGTGCAGCGCGGCAATCGACAAGGTGGTGGTTTGCGTCATCTTTCGTCTCTTCAGGCTGGTGCCGACCCATGCAGGTTGGCGATTGAACATTTGCATACATAGAGTATACAAGATTTCGACAAGTGCAATTCGCCGCGCCGACTCCTATATCGGGCCAGCATCATTCCGCAAGAAAGGTACGTCAAATGGCTTTCACCCCCAACGGTAAACATCTCGTCGCCGGGCAATGGCTCGATGGCAACGGCACCTTCACCTCCTCGCCGGCCCATGGCCCGGCGCATGCCTTCGCCGTCGGCACGGTGGAACTGGTGAACCGCGCCGCGGAAGCCGCGGAAGAAGCCTTCCTCAGCTACGGTTATTCCTCGCGTGCGACCCGCGCCGCCTTCCTGCGCGCCATCGCCGACGAGATCGAGGCCCGCGCGGACGCCATCACCGAGATCGGCACGCAGGAAACCGGCCTGCCGGTCGCGCGCCTTCAGGGCGAGCGCGGCCGCACGACCGGCCAGCTCCGCCTCTTCGCCGACCATGTCGAGAAGGGCGAATATCTCGACCGCCGCTTCGACGCGGCCCTGCCGGAGCGCCAGCCGCTGCCGCGCCAGGAAATCCGCCTGATCCAGCGGCCGATCGGCCCGGTCGCCGTCTTCGGCGCGTCCAACTTCCCGCTCGCCTTCTCCACGGCCGGCGGTGACACCGCCGCCGCGCTCGCCGCCGGCTGCCCGGTCGTCGTCAAGGGGCACTCGGCCCATCCCGGCACGGGCGAGATCGTCGCCGAAGCCGTGCTTGCCGCCATCGAGAAGACCGGCGTGCATCCGGGCGTCTTCTCGCTCATCCAGGGCGGCAATCGCCAGGTCGGCGAGGCCGTCGTGCAGCATCCGCTGATCAAGGCCGTCGGCTTCACCGGGTCGCTGGCCGGTGGCCGCGCGCTCTTCAACCTCTGCGCCGCCCGTCCCGAGCCGATCCCGTTCTTCGGCGAACTCGGCTCGGTCAACCCGATGTTCCTGCTGCCGGAAGCCGTGAAGGCCCGTGCGGAAGGTCTCGGCCAGGGCTGGGCAGGCTCGCTCACCATGGGCGCCGGCCAGTTCTGCACCAATCCGGGCATCGCCATCGTGGCCGACGGCCCGGATGCCGACCGCTTCACGGCCGCCGCCGTCGAAGCCCTCGGCAAGGTCGGCGCGCAGACCATGCTGACGGACGGCATCGCCAAGGCCTATCACGACGGTCAGGCGCGCTTCGAAAGCCGCAACACGGTCAAGCCGCTGTTCACCACGCAATCCGCCGGCCGCGACGCGCTGCCGAACCTCTTCGAGATCTCGGGCGAACAGTTCCTCGCCGACCATGCGCTCTCGGAGGAAGTCTTCGGCCCGCTCGGCCTCGTCGTGCGCGTCGGCTCGGTCGATGAGATGGAGCGGCTTGCCCGCAACTTCGAAGGCCAGCTCACGGCGACCATCCACATGGATGCCGGCGACCTCGAAGACGCCAAGCGCCTGCGCCCGGTCCTCGAGCGCAAGGCCGGCCGCGTGCTGGTCAACGGCTTCCCGACCGGCGTCGAAGTCGTGGATTCCATGGTGCATGGCGGCCCGTATCCGGCCTCGACGAATTTCGGCGCGACGAGCGTCGGCACGATGTCGATCCGCCGCTTCCTGCGCCCGGTTTCCTACCAGAACATGCCGGAAGGCCTGCTGCCGGAAGATTTCCTCAACTGATTCAATCCGCTGATTTTCCAGCGGGCCGGGCTTCCCAGGGGAGGCCCGGCCCATTTATTTTATCGATCAGGGATATACTTTTTGTATATTTCTTGTATTTTGAAAATCGGGTTTACGCTCCGGCGCAGGACGGACCTCCGCCCGCGTGAACTGCCAGATCAATCCAGGGAGAGAGAGAAATGAAGAAGACCTCGGTCCTCGCCTTCGGCCTCGTTGCCGCCACCGCCCTCACCAGCCCGGCCAAGGCCGACAAGCTGGACGACATCATCTCGTCCGGCACGCTGCGCTGCGCCGTCGTTCTCGACTTCCCGCCGATGGGCGCGCGCGACGAGAACAACAACCCGATCGGCTTCGACGTCGACTATTGCAACGACCTCGCCAAGGCGCTCGGCGTCACGGCCGAAATCGTCGAAACGCCCTTCCCGGAACGTATCCCGGCCCTGATGTCCGGCCGCGTCGACGTCGGCGTCGCCTCGACCTCCGACACGCTGGAACGCGCCAAGACGGTCGGCATGTCGATCCCCTACTTCGCCTTCGAAATGGCCGTCACGGCCAATGACAAGTCGGGCATCAAGTCCTTCGAGGACATGAAGGGCAAGACGGTTGGCGCCACCGCCGGCACGTTCGAGGCCATCGCGCTCGAAAAGACGATGAAGGAATTCGGCGCCGGTGAATTCCGTCCGTACCAGACCCAGGCCGACGTCTTCCTGGCGCTGAGCCAGGGCCAGATCGACGCCACGGTTTCCACCTCGACCGTCGCCCAGGCCACCGTCAAGAGCGGCAAGTTCCCCGGCATCTCCGTCGTCGGCAAGGCGCCCTACGACATCGACTATGTCGCGCTCTTCACCAACCGCGAAGAATACGGCCTGATCAACTACCTGAACCTGTTCGTCAACCAGCAGGTCCGCACCGGCCGCTACAAGGAACTCTACGAGAAGTGGGTCGGTGGCGAGCTTCCGTCGCTTTCGGTCGACGGCGTTTATCGCTAATCTGCCGTCTTGAAGGCGGCGCGGGAGTCTCTTCCGCGCCGCTGATCGTTTCCGAGGGGTGAGACGGCAATGTTCAGTTATTCCTTCCATTGGAACCAGGCCTTCAAGGCCCTGCCACAGATGCTCGAGGGCGCGCTCGTCACGCTGCAGATCGCGATCCTCTCCATGGCCATCGGCCTGGTGGTCGCCCTGGCGCTGACGCTCTTCCGCATGTCCGGCAACCGCATTCTCAATGGCTTCGCCACCGCCTGGGTCGAGATCGCGCGCAACACGCCGGCCCTCTTCCAGATCTACATGGCCCATTTCGGCCTCGGCAATTTCGGCATCCACCTCAGCCCCTACACGGCGCTTCTGGTCGGTATCGCCTTCAACAATGCCGGCTACCTTGCGGAGAACTTCCGCGGCGCGCTGAAAGCGATCCCGGAGACGCAGACCCGCGCCGGCCGCTCGCTCGGCATGACCTCGCTACAGGCCTTCCGCTATATCGTGCTACCGCAGATGCTGCGCGTCGCCTTCCTGCCGGCCACCAACCAGATGGTCTGGGCGATCCTGATGACCTCGCTCGGCGTCACCGTCGGCATGAACACGGACCTCGCCGGCATCACCCAGGAACTGAACGCCCGTTCGTTCCGCACCTTCGAATTCTTCGCGCTCGCGGCGATCATCTACTACCTGATCGCCAAGGCCGTGACGCTGGCGGCGCGCCTCGCCGCCACGCGCATGTTCCGCTACTGAGAGGGGTAAGCCATGTTCGATACCGCTCTCACCATGGCCGATCTCGGCTTCCTCGCGCAGGGCGCGGCCATGACGCTTGCCGTCACCGCCGTCTCCGTCATCGCGGGCACCGTGCTCGGCGTCATCTTCGGCGTCATCCGCAATCAGGCCGGCACCTACTGGTCGCTGCCGCTGACCTTCCTGCTCGATATCTTCCGCTCCGTGCCGCTGCTCATCCAGCTCGTGCTCGGCAATGCGCTGCAATCGATCCTCAAGCTCGGCTGGGCACCCTTCACCACCTCCTGCGTGGTGCTGTCGCTCTATACGGCGGCCTATTGCACGGAAATCGTACGCGGCGGCATCGCCTCCGTTCCGCCGACCACGCGCCGCGCGGCCCGCTCGCTCGGTATGACCTGGTGGCAGGACATGCGCTACATCGTGGCCCCGCTCGCCACCCGTGTCTCGCTGCCCGCCTGGATCGGCCTGACGCTCGGCGTCATGAAGGACTCCGCCCTCGTGCTCTGGCTCGGCCTCATCGAGCTTCTGCGCGCCTCGCAGATTCTCGTCACGCGCCTTCAGGAACCGCTGTTCATCCTGCTGATCTGCGGCGCCATCTACTTCATCATCAGCTTCCCCATCGCCCGGCTCGGCGGTTACCTCGAAAGACGGTGGTCCAATGATTGAGATCGAAAACGTCCGCAAATCCTTCGGCTCGCTCGAAGTCCTCAAGGGGATCAACCTTACCGTCCAGAAGGGCGAGGTGTTGACCATCATCGGCGGCTCCGGCTCGGGCAAGTCGACGCTGCTGACCTGCATCAACGGTCTGGAGACCATCGACGCCGGTCGCATCGTCGTCGACGGCACCGATGTTCACGCCAAGGGCACCGACCTCAACAAGCTGCGCCGCAAGCTCGGCATCGTGTTCCAGCAGTTCAACGCCTTCCCGCACCTCACCGTGCTGGAAAACGTCATGCTGGCCCCGGTCAAGGTGCTCGGCCAGTCCAAGGCCGAAGCCGAGGCGATGGCCGTCAAGCAGCTCACCCATGTCGGCCTCGGCGACAAGCTCAAGGTCTATCCGAGCCGCATGTCCGGCGGCCAGCAGCAGCGCATGGCGATCGCCCGCGCGCTCGCCATGTCGCCGGCCTATATGCTGTTCGACGAAGTGACCTCGGCGCTCGATCCGCAGCTCGTCGGCGAAGTGCTCGACACGCTGCGCATGCTGGCTTCCGAGGGCATGACGATGATCTGCGTCACGCACGAAATGAAGTTCGCCCGCGAAGTCTCCGATCGCGTCGCCTTCTTCCACAAGGGCGTGATGGCCGAGATCGCTCCGCCGGAGGAACTCTTCGGCGCGCCCAAGAATCCGGAATTGCAGGCGTTCCTCGCCGCTACCCACTGAGGCAAAAATGCAGACTGAAATCGAGCCCGGCGTCGTCGTCATCGGCGCCGGCGTGGTCGGCCTTTCCGCCGCCATCGCCGCGCAGGCCCGGGGCCTTGCCGTCACCGTCCTCGAACGGGAGGAGCCGGCGGCCGGCGCTTCGGCCGGAAATGCCGGGGCGTTCGCCTTCACCGACATCCTGCCGCTCGCCTCGCCCGGCATTCTGAAGAAAGCGCCGAAATGGCTGCTCGACCCGCTCGGGCCGCTCTCCGTGCCGCCGTCCTATGCCTTGCAGATCGCGCCGTGGATGTTCCGTTTCTGGCGCGCCTGCTCGGCCGCCCGTGTCGCCCATTCCACCACCGCGCAGACCGCGCTGATGGACCTTTCCAAGGCCGAGCTGGAGCCGTTCCTGGCCGAGACCGGCACGCTCTCCATGCTGCGCAAGGAAGGCAATCTGCAGGTCTATGAAAGCCAGGCCGAGCTGAACGCCTCGCTGCCCGGCTGGAAGGCGCGCGCGGAGCACGGCATCGAATTCCGCCATATGGGCGCGGACGAGATGGCGGCGATCCAGCCCGGCCTTGCGCCGCGCTTCACCCATGGCACCTTCACGCCCGGCTGGTATTCCATCGCCGACCCCAAGCTCTATACGCTGGCGCTGGCCGATCATTTCCGCGCCAGGGGCGGCAGGATCGAGCGCGCCGAGGTTTCCAGCCTGCACCCCGTCGAAGGCGGCGTGGAAATCCGCATCACGGACGGCAGGACGGTGAGGGCACGCAAGGTGGTGCTCGCCGCCGGCGCCTTCTCGCATCAGGTCGCCCGTTCGCTCGGCGAAACCATCCCGCTCGAAACCGAGCGCGGCTACAACACGACGCTGCCGGCCGACGCCTTCGACCTGCGCACGCAGGTCACTTTCGGCGGCCACGGCTTCGTCGTCACCCGGCTTTCGACCGGCATCCGCGTTGGCGGCGCGGTGGAGCTTGGCGGACTGAAGCTACCGCCGAACTTCCGCCGGTCGGAAGCCATGCTGGAAAAGGCGAGGCGCTTCCTGCCGGGCCTGAAGCCCGAGGGCGGCGTGCAGTGGATGGGCTTCCGCCCCTCGCTGCCGGACAGCCTGCCGGCCATCGGGCCCGCCCGCGCAACGCCGAATGCCGTCTACGCCTTCGGCCACGGCCATCTCGGCCTCACCCAGTCGGCCGGCACGGCCCGCCTTGTCGCCGACCTCCTCACCGATGGCAGGACGGCGATCGATATCGCCTCCTTCTCGCCGCAACGCTTCTAGGGATCGTTCCATGGCCAGCCTTTCCGCCCGCAGCATTCTTGCCAGAACAGCCTCCGGCCCGATCATCGCGGCAGGGGAGGCGCTGAGCTTCTGGGGCGGCGTCGATCCGGCGACGGGCCGGGTCATCGACGTGCATCACCCGCTGCACGGCAAGACGATCACCGGCGGCATCCTGATGATGCCGTCGAGCCGCGGTTCCTGCACCGGCTCCGGCGTGCTGCTCGACCTCGCGCTGACCGGTCGCGCGCCCGCCGCGCTGATCTTCAGCGAGGCCGAGGACGTGCTGACGCTCGGCGCGCTGATCGCCGCGGAAATGTTCGGCAAGTCCCTGCCGGTGCTGCGCCTGTCGCATGACGCCTTTGACGCGCTCTGTCGCGCCAAGACGGCCAGGATCGGCGAGACGAGCATCGAGGCGGACGGCCTCATCATCCCCGTCGCCCCGCCGGCCACCGCCGCGCTCGACCTTACCGAAGACGACCGCGCCATGCTGGATGGCCGCGACGGCGTCGCCGTGCAGCTTGCCTTGCGCATCACCGCCGCCATGGCCGCGCAGCAGGGCGCGACGAAGCTGGTCGACGTGGTGCAGGGCCATATCGACGGCTGCATCTATGCCAGCCCCGCCAATCTCACCTTCGCGGAGAAGATGGCCGACATGGGTGCGAAGGTGCGCGTGCCGACCACGATGAACGCCATTTCCGTCGACCGGGCGAACTGGGAAAAGCAGGGCGTACCGCACGATTTCGGCGATCCGGCCGCCCGCCTCGCCGATGCCTATGTGCGCATGGGCTGCCGCCCGACCTTCACCTGTTCGCCCTATCTCCTCGATAGCGCGCCAAAAACCGGCGAGGCCATCGCCTGGGCGGAATCCAACGCCGTGATCTTCGCCAATACCGTGCTCGGCGCGCGCACGGCCAAGCACCCCGATTTCCTCGATCTCTGCATCGCGCTCACCGGCCGCGCGCCGCTCTCGGGCGTCTATCTGGAGGAGCACCGCAAGGCAAAGCGCGTCATCGACGTCGCCCTGCCGAAAAATGTGGACGACGCCTTCTGGCCGCTCGTCGGCTATCTCGCCGGCCGCGCCGCGCCCGACCGCATCCCGCTGCTCACCGGCCTTGCCGCCGCCAAGCCGACGCGCGACGACCTGAAGGCCCTCTGCGCCGCCTTCGGCACCACCTCCGCCGCGCCGATGCTGCATATCGAGGGCGTGACGCCCGAGGCGGAGGGCGCGGCCGCCGCCGATGCCGACCGTGCCACCATCACCCGTGCCGACATGGTCGAGGTCTGGACGATGTTCAACGAGGGGCCGGAAGAGGTGGAGCTGGTCGCCATCGGCAGCCCGCACGCCTCGGCCTCCGAATGCCGGGCGCTCGCCGATGCCCTCGGCGAGCGCAAGCGGCATGCGGGCGTTTCCGTGATCGTCACGGCGGGCCGCGATGTCATGGCGGAGGCGGGCGACGTGCTCGCGCGCCTCAGGGCAAGCGGCGTCGAGGTCCTGCCGGATCTGTGCTGGTGCTCGATCTCCGAGCCGGTCTTCCCGCCGAAGACGCGCACGCTCATCACCAATTCCGGCAAATATGCCCATTACGGCCCGGGCCTTTCCGGCCGCACCGTGCGCTTCGGCAATCTTGCCGATTGCATCGAGGCCGCGCTGACCGGCCGCGTCCCGCCCCGCCTGCCGCCCTGGCTTGCCTGATCGGTTCAGCGGGAATTGCACGCATAGGATCGCGCACCGCGCTATCGCCGAACGCTTCAAGGCGTCGGCGTTGCCGGGCGGGAAATGTCATGGCTGTCGCTTAAGGGGAGGGATGGCGGACAGAGAGGGATTCGAACCCTCGATAGAGTTTCCCCTATACACGCGTTCCAGGCGTGCGCCTTCAACCACTCGGCCACCTGTCCGTCCGCTCGCTGCCGGTGGTCAGTCCGGCGCGGGTCGCTTTCCTGTTTCCATTCCGGCGAGACGGCGCGATATATACCGAGGTTTCGCGCAGGATCAACCGCTTTCTGACAGATTTTTGAAGGATATGCCGTATGGAGCGAAGGATTGCGCAAGGCCGGCCGTCTTCTTATCTATAGGCGGCAAGGAAGCGGGGCCGAAATCGGCCTCCAGGCGGCACCGGGAGGGTGCGATGATACGGTTCATCCTGAAGGCGATCAGTCTCTTCGCCCTCGTCGTGGCGGTCATGGCGGGCACGATCGATGCGATCCAGTCGGTCTCGGCCTCCGAGCCGGTGCTGACGCCGCTCGCTGTCGCCTGGAGCACGGCAAGTCCCGAGACGATCGCGCTCGTTGCCGACGGCATCATGCGCAAGTTCCCCTATGCCTGGGATCCGGCGGCGCTCTGGGTGCTGTCCCAGCCCGCCTTCGCGGTGCTGCTCGCCGTTTCGCTGTTCTTCTGGATGATCGCCTACAGGCGCCCGCCCGTCGCGGGCCGCTTCACCGCTTGAAACCAATCCCCGCGGGAGACCTGGATGTTCCTCATCGACATGTTCAACAAGAAGACCGTCATGCCGGCGCCGGAGGCCGCTCTGCCCGGCCGCGCCGAACCCATTGCGACCTCCGGGACGCATTTCGTCAACGGCAACCCGCTGAAGGGGCCCTATCCCGCGGGCTTCAAGTCTGTGCTGCTCGGCATGGGCTGCTTCTGGGGCGCCGAGCGGCTGCTGTGGAACATCCCGGGCGTATGGGTGACGGCATCCGGCTATTCCGGCGGCTTCACGCCGAACCCGACCTATCACGAGACGACGACGGGGCTGACGGGGCATACCGAAGTCGTGCTCGTCGTCTACGATCCCGCCACGGTCTCGCTGGAGACCCTGCTGAAGGCCTTCTTCGAGGCGCACGATCCGACGCAGGGCATGCGCCAGGGCAACGATATCGGCACCACCTATCGTTCGGCGATCTATCTGGACGACGAGGCGGACCTTCAGGTCGCCCGGCAGGCGCGCGATATCTATCAGGCCGCGCTCAAGGCGGCGGGGCGGACGGACCGCATCACCACCGAGATCGGCAAGGCCGGTCCGTTCTATTTCGCCGAGGACGCGCACCAGCAGTATCTCGCCAAGAATCCGGGCGGCTATTGCGGTCTGCGCGGCACGGGCGTTTCCTGCGCCATCGGCTGAACGGCCTTTGTTTTCAACAGGCTGGATCCGCCGCGAACGTGCTTCGTTCTCTTCGTCGGCGGCGGTTCCTATTTTTTACCAGCCGAAAAATTTCTGGTGAATTTTTCCCGGCGGCATGCAAGGATGCCGCCAGCCTGACCCAAGGGAAAGGGTCGGTGGCTCCGTCGCGCGCCTCAGCAGGCGCCGCGCGGAAGGTCCCTATAAGATCAATAGCGAACAGGGCTGCACAATGAAAAAAACCCTTCTCACCCTTCTTGCAACCGCTGCCATGTCGGCCAGCGCGCTTGCCGCCGACATCAAGCCGGCGATCATCTATGACCTCGGCGGCAAGTTCGACAAGTCGTTCAACGAAGCGGCCTATAACGGCGCGGAGAGGTTCAAGAAAGAAACCGGCATCGAATACCGCGACTTCGAAATCGCCAACGACGCGCAGCGCGAGCAGGCGCTCCGCCGCTTCGCCGGCGACGGCAACAACCCCATCGTGATGGCCGGCTTCTCCTGGTCCGCAGCGCTTGAGAAGGTCGCAGCGGAATATCCGGACACCAAGTTCGCCATCATCGACATGGTTCTCGACAAGCCGAACGTCCGCTCGGTCGTCTTCAAGGAAGAAGAAGGCGGCTGGCTCGCCGGCATTCTCGCCGGCATGGCCTCCAAGTCGAAGACGGTTTCCTTCGTCGGCGGCATGGATATCCCGCTGATCCACAAGTTCGCCTGCGGCTATATCGGCGGCGCCAAGTCCCTCGGCGCGGACTACAACGTGCTCGAAGCCTATACGGGCACGACGCCGGACGCCTGGAACGACCCGGTCAAGGGCGGCGAAATCGCCAAGTCGCAGTTCGACCAGGGTTCCGACGTGGTCTACCACGCGGCCGGCGGCACAGGTGTCGGCGTTCTCCAGGCTGCGGCTGACGCCGGCAAGCTGGGCATCGGCGTCGATTCCAACCAGAACGGCCTGCAGCCGGGCAAGGTGCTGACCTCGATGGTCAAGCGCGTGGACGTCGCCGTCTACGACGCCTTCATGTCGGCCAAGGACGACAAGTTCCAGCCGGGCGTCAACGTGCTCGGCCTCAAGGAAAACGGCGTCGACGTCGCGATGGACGAGAACAACGCCCCGCTCATCACCCCGGAAATGAAGGCCGCCATCGACAAGGCGCGCGCCGACATCATCTCCGGCACGGTGAAGGTCCACGACTACATGTCGGACGAGACCTGCCCCTACTAAGGGTATCGAACGGCCCGTCTGCGAAAGCAGGCGGGCCGATTCCGTCCTTGACGCTCAATAATGCGGGGGACGGGTAACGGCCGGGGCTTCCAGAGAGCCGGCTTCCAGCGTTAGGAACCGTTCCGTCAGCACATCGAGCTTTGCGCGAAGCTGCTCGACCACACGCCACTGTTCGGCGAGCTGGTCGGAAAGCTCCTCGATCGAATTGGCCTGATGGGCGACATGCTCCTCAAGGCGGGCGATGCGTTCGGCCTTGATATTGTCGTCGGTGCGGTCGGGCGTGGTCATGGCTTTCCTCTTGGCTCCGGGCCGGGTGGAGCGAGCTATACCGGCGTGGCGGCGCGCCCGCAATCGGACTGGACAAGTGCAGCGGAAGCAACAAGACTGCGGGCGGATAGGCCGGGAGAGCGGCCCTTCGACCCCAAATCCCCGTAAGAGTGGATCGTCATGAGCGAATTGGCAATCGAACTGAAGGGCATCGACAAGAGCTTCGGCCTCGTCCACGCCAACCGGAACATCAACCTGAAGGTCCGCAAAGGCACCATTCACGGCATCATCGGCGAAAACGGCGCCGGCAAATCCACCCTCATGTCGATCCTCTACGGCTTCTACCAGGCCGACCACGGCGACATCCTGATCAACGGCGAGAAGGTCAATATCCGCGACCCGAACGCCGCTATCGCCGCCGGCATCGGCATGGTCCACCAGCACTTCATGCTGGTCGAGAACTTCACCGTGCTCGAAAACATCATGCTCGGCGCGGAAGAGAGCCAGATCCTCAATGCCGGCATCACCAAGGCGCGCGCCGAACTGAAGCGGCTGGAGAAGGAATATGCGCTGGAAGTCGATCCCGACGCGGTGATCGAGGAACTGCCGGTCGGCATCCAGCAGCGCGTGGAAATCCTCAAAGCCCTTTACCGCAAGGCCGACATTCTCATCCTCGACGAGCCGACGGGCGTGCTGACGCCGGCCGAGGCCGACCATCTCTTCCGCATCCTCCAGCAGCTCAAGGAGCAGGGCAAGACGGTCCTTCTCATCACCCACAAGCTGCGCGAGATCATGGCGATCACCGACGAGGTTTCCGTCATGCGCCGCGGCGAGATGGTCGCGACGCGCACCACGAAGGAGACCTCCGTCGAGGAGCTGGCCGAGCTGATGGTCGGCCGCCGCGTTCTGCTGCGCGTCGAGAAGGGCGAGGCCAAGCCCGGCGACGTGAAGCTCTCCGTCAAGAACCTCACCGTGCGCGACAGCCGCGGCGTGACCATGGTCGACGACGTTTCCTTCGATCTCAGGGCCGGCGAGATCGTCGGCATCGCGGGTGTCGCCGGCAACGGCCAGTCGGAACTGCTGGAGGCGATCTCCGGCATTCATCGCGCGACGTCCGGCACGGTGCTGCTCAACGGCCGCCCCGTCGACGTGACGGGCAATGCCGACCCGGCGGACCTGCGCAAATGCGGCCTCGCCCATGTGCCGGAGGACCGCCATCATGTCGGCCTCGTGCTGAAATTCGAGGAGAGCGAGAACGCCATCCTCGGCTATCACGACGATCCGAAATACCGGAAGGGCCTGCTGCTCGATATCGACGCCATTCGCGCCGAGGCCGAGGAGAAGATCGCCGCCTACGACATCCGCCCGCCGAACCCGCGATTGAAGACCGCCAATTTCTCCGGCGGCAACCAGCAGAAGATCGTACTGGCGCGCGAGATGGAGCGCAGCCCCGACGTGCTGATCATCGGCCAGCCGACGCGCGGCGTCGATGTCGGCGCTATCGAATTCATTCACAGGCGCATCATCGAGATGCGCGACCAGGGCAAGGCCGTGCTGCTCGTCTCGGTGGAACTCGACGAAATCCGTGCGCTGTCCGACCGTATTCTGGTGATGTTCGCCGGCCGCGTGGTCGGCGAGCGCGCCCCCGATGCCTCTGAAGGAGAACTCGGCCTGCTGATGGCCGGTGTGGAAGGCTCGAAGGAGGCCGCCGAATGAGTGTTCCCTATGCGAAACTGCCGGCCTGGGCCGAATACGGCCTGATCCCGCTGGTCAACCTCGCCGTCGCCTTCCTGATTTCCGGTCTCGTCGTGCTGATCGTCGGCGAAAGCCCGCTGGAAGCCGCCTATCACATGATCAACGGCGCTTTCGGGCGCGGCGAATATATCGGCTTCACGCTCTACTATACGACGACCTTCATCTTCACCGGCCTTGCCGTGGCGGTCGCCTTCCATTGCGGCCTCTTCAATATCGGCGGCGAGGGGCAGGCTTATATCGGCGGCATCGGCGTGGCGCTCGCCTGCCTCGCCTTCGATCGCACCTTGCCCTGGTATCTCGTCTTCCCCATCGCCATCGTGGGCGCGGCCTTCTTCGGCGCGCTCTGGGCGATGATCCCCGGCTGGCTGCAGGCCAAGCGCGGCAGCCATATCGTCATCACGACGATCATGTTCAACTTCATCGCCGCAAGCCTCATGAACTACCTGCTCAACAAGGTGTTCAAGCCGCTCGGCAACATGTCGCTGGAAACCCGCACCTTCGAGGCCGGCGGCCAGCTTCCCAAGCTCGACTGGCTGATGTCGATCTTCGGCCTTTCCGTCGGCTCCGCGCCGTTCAACATCTCCTTCCTGCTGGCGCTTGTCGCCGCCTTCGGCGTCTGGGTGCTGATCTGGCGCACGAAGCTCGGCTACGAGATGCGCACCATGGGCCACAGCCCGGCGGCCGCGCGCTATGCCGGCATCAAGGAGGCGAAGATCATCGTCATCGCCATGATGATTTCCGGCGGCCTTGCCGGTATGATGGCGCTGAACCCGATCATGGGCGAGCAGTTCCGCATGCAGCTCGATTTCGTGCAGGGCGCGGGCTTCGTCGGCATCGCCGTGGCGCTGATGGGTCGCTCGCATCCGGCGGGCATCATTCCCGCCGCGCTGCTCTTCGGCATGCTCTATCAGGGTGGGGCGGAAATCTCCTTCGAGATGCCCTCCATCTCCCGCGACATGATCGTCATCATCCAGGGTCTCGTCATCCTCTTCGCCGGCGCGCTCGAACACATGTTCCGCCCCGCCATCACGCGCATCATCCTCGGCCTTTCGCCGAAGACCGGCGATGTCGCCGCCACCAAGGGAGCCTGATCCATGGATTTCTTTCAGGTCTTCATCGAGCTTGCGCAGTCGACCGTCCGTCTCTCGACGCCGCTGATCCTCGCCGCCCTTGCCGGTCTCTTCACCGAACGGGCCGGCGTCTTCGACATCGGCCTCGAGGGCAAGATGCTGGGCGCGGCCTTCGCCGCCGGCTCCGTCGCCTATATCACCCAGTCGGTCTATATGGGCCTTGGCGCCGCCATCCTCGTCTCGGTGCTGCTGGCGCTGGTGCATGGCTATGCCTCGATCACCCAGCGCGGCAGCCAGATCGTCTCGGGCGTGGCCATCAACTTCGTCGTCGCCGGTTCCACGGTCATTCTCGGCGAGGCCTGGTTCCGCCAGGGCGGGCGCACGCCGGCGCTTTCGGCCGACGGCCGCTTCGGCACGATCAAGCTGCCGTTTGCGGATGCCGTGCGGGAGGTGCCGATCCTCGGCCAGATCTATTCCGGCCTGCTCTCCGGCCATTCGCCGCTCACCTATCTCGCCTTCCTGATGGTGCCGGCGAGCTGGTGGATCCTCTACCGCACGCGCTTCGGCCTGCGCCTTCGCGCCGTCGGTGAAAATCCGGGTGCGGTCGACACGGCCGGCATCTCTGTCATCTGGCTGCGCTACCGCGCCGTCATCTGCTGCGGCATCCTGTGCGGCATTGCCGGCGCTTACCTGTCGCTTGCCGCCAATGCCGGCTTCACCAAGGGCATGACGGCGGGCAAGGGCTATATCGCGCTTGCCGCGCTGATCTTCGCCAAGTGGCGGCCGAAGAACATCCTCTTCGCCTGCCTGCTCTTCGGCTTCCTCGACGCCTTCGCCATCCGCTACCAGGGTTATGCCTTCCCGCTGATCGGCAAGGTGCCGGTACAGCTCATGCAGGCGCTGCCCTATATCCTCACGGTGATCCTGCTTGCAGGCTTCATCGGCAAGGCCATTCCGCCCAAGGCCGGCGGCGTGCCCTATGTGAAGGAACGATAGAATGTCCCACGACCTCTTCGAGGCGGCGCGCGCGGCGATGAGCTTCGCGCACGCGCCCTATTCCAAGTTCCCCGTCGGTGCGGCGATCCGCGCCGAGGACGGGAAAATCTATGCCGGCGCGAATATCGAGAACCTCTCCTTCCCGCAGGGTTGGTGCGCCGAGCCGACCGCGATCAGCCACATGATCATGGCCGGCAACAAAAAGATCGTCGAGATGGCGGTCATCGCGGAAAAACTGCCGCTCTGCCCGCCCTGCGGTGGCTGCCGGCAGAAGATCGCGGAATTCGCCACGGCCAAGACGCCGATCTATCTGTGCGACGAGACCGGCGTGAAGAAGACCATGACCATGGAAGAGCTGCTGCCGCACAGCTTCGCGACGGACATCCTCGGATGAGCGGCGCGACCACGGACCTGTTGCTCTCGCGCCTCGGCGGCGTTGCGCCGCGCTACGGCATCGTGCTTGGCTCCGGCCTCGGCACGCTGGTTGAGGCGGTCGAGAATCCCTTGCGCATTCCCTATTCGGACCTGCCGAGCTTCCCGGTCAGCTCCGTCTCCGGCCATGCCGGCGAGATGGTCATCGGCACGCTCGGCGGCGTGCCGGTCATCATGCTGTCCGGCCGTGTGCATTTTTATGAAAAGGGCGACGCCAATGCCATGCGCGCGCCCATCGAGGTGCTGAAGGGGCTCGGCGTCACCTCGCTGATCCTCACCAATTCGGCCGGCTCGCTGCGCGAAGACATGCCGCCCGGCTCGGTGATGCGCATATCCGACCACATCAATTTTTCCGGCACCAACCCGCTGATCGGCCTTGAGAGCGACGACCGCTTCGTCGGCATGACGAATGCCTATGACGCGGACCTTGCTGCGCGCATGGACGCGGCGGCGGCAAAGCTCGATATCCCGCTTTCGAGCGGCGTCTATATGTGGTTCTCCGGCCCGAGCTTCGAGACGCCGGCGGAAATCCGCATGGCGCGCGTCTTCGGCGCGGACGCCGTGGGCATGTCGACGGTGCCGGAAGTGCTGATCGCCCGCCATCTCGGCCTCAAGGTCGCGGCGGCCTCCGTCATCACCAACTACGGCGCCGGCATGACGGGCGCCGAACTCAGCCATCACGAAACGAAGGATATGGCCCCGATCGGCGGAAAGCGGCTCGCCGCGATCCTCGCCGGGATGATCGCGGGCGGAGGCAATGACCATGCTTGAGGAAACCGCAAAGAAGACGCTCTCGCTGCTGGACCTGACGGACCTGACCGACACTTGCGACGCGGCCGCTATCGAAAAACTCTGCCAGCAGGCGCAGACGCCCTTCGGCACGACCGCCGCCATCTGCATCTGGCCGCGTTTCGTGGCGCAGGCGCGGGGCATTCTCGGCGCTGGCCATGCGGTGAAGATCGCCACGGTCGTCAACTTCCCCTCCGGCGACCTTGCCGTCGCGGATGTGGTTGCCGAAACGCAGAGGGCGATTGCCGATGGCGCGGACGAGATCGACCTTGTCATTCCCTACCGCGCCTTCCTCGCCGGCAATGAGGCGGCGGTGACGGAGATGGTGACGGCGGTGAAGGCCGCCTGCACGCCGCCCGTCATCCTGAAGACCATTCTGGAAACCGGCGAGATCGAGGATGTGGCGCTCATCCGCCGGGCATCCGATCTTGCCATCGCCGCCGGCAGCGATTTCATCAAGACCTCGACGGGCAAGGTCGCCGTCAACGCCACGCTCGATGCCGCCGGGATCATGCTGACGGCGATCCGGGAAAGCGGCAAGCCGGTCGGCTTCAAGCCGGCGGGCGGCGTGCGCACCGTGGGCGATGCCCGCGACTACCTCGCGCTTGCCGCCTCGATCCTCGGCGAAGGCTGGGCAACGCCCAAAACCTTCCGCTTCGGCGCCTCGGGCCTGCTCGGCGACATTCTTTCCGTGCTCGGCGGCCAGCCCGCGCCCTCCGCGCCCGCGAGCTACTGATGCTGCCGCAGGAGACGATCCGCCGCAAGCGGAACGGTGAGCCGCTTTCCCGCGAGGAGATCGCCCGCTTCATCGCCGGCATCACCGATGGCAGCGTCTCCGAAGGGCAGGTGGCGGCTTTCGCCATGGCGGTGTGGTTCAAGGGTATGGCGCGCGAGGAGACCGTCGCGCTGACGCTGGCCATGCGCGATTCGGGCGACGTGCTCGACTGGTCGGATATCGACCGGCCGATCGCCGACAAGCATTCCACCGGCGGCGTCGGCGACAATGTCTCGCTGATGCTCGCGCCCATCGCGGCAGCCTGCGGCCTTGCCGTGCCGATGATCTCGGGCCGCGGCCTCGGCCATACCGGCGGCACGCTGGACAAGCTGGAATCGATCCCCGGCTATACGATCATGCCGTCCGCCGCTCTCTTCCGCCGCACCGTCAAGGATGTCGGCTGCGCGATCATCGGCCAGACGGCGGCGCTCGCGCCGGCCGACAAGCGCATTTATGCCATCCGCGACGTCACGGCGACGGTCGATTCCGTGCCGCTGATCACCGCCTCCATCCTTTCGAAAAAACTCGCCGCCGGCCTCCGGTCGCTGGTGCTGGACGTCAAGGTCGGCAACGGGGCCTTCATGGCGGATGCGGCCGAGGCCGAGGTGCTGGCCCGTTCGCTGGTCGAGGTGGCGAACGGGGCGGGTGTGAAGACCTCCGCCCTCATCACCGACATGAACCAGCCGCTCGCGGATGCGGCGGGCAATGCCGTCGAGATCGCAAATTGCCTCGCCTTCCTCAAGGGCGAGAAGGCCGGGACGCGGCTGGAGCGGATCGTGCTCGCCTTCGCGGCGGAAATGCTGGTCTCATCGGGACTGGAAGCCGATCTGGCTGCCGCCGAGGCAAAGGCGATGCGGGCGCTTTCGAGCGGCGCGGCGGCCGAGGTCTTCGGCCGCTTGGTGCATGCGCTCGGCGGGCCTGCCGATATCGTGGAACGGGCGGATACTTATCTCGCGGCCGCCCCGGTCATTCGCCCGGTCTTTGCCGCCGAAAGCGGCTATCTTGCGTCATGCGACACGCGGGGCATCGGCCTTGCCGTCATCGAGCTTGGCGGCGGGCGCAGCCGGCCGGACGATGCCATCGACCATCGCGTCGGCTTCGACCGCCTTCTGCCACTCGGCACCAGGGTTGAAAGGGGCATGGAGATCGGCCGCGTGCATGCGGCGAACGAGGCCGATGCCGCTCGCGGGGTGGAACGGCTCGGCGCGCTTTATCGCGTGAGCGCGGAAGCGCCGGCTTCTGCGGCGGAAATCCTGACGCGCATCAGCGCGTGAGGCGCAGCTTACCCTCTTCGACCTTGTAAGAGGAGAGGGCCTTCAGGAAGCTCATGCCGATCAGCGTGCCGGACAACGCCTTGTCCTCCAGCACCATGGCCCCGACATTCTCGATGCGCACCGGGCCGATCTCGATCCTGTCGAGGCGGATATAGGCGGCGCGGGCCTTGCCGTTGGCGGTGTCGACCGCATAGCGGAAATCGAGGTCTGCCCTGTCGATGCCGATGCGCTGGGCTGTCGAGAGATTGAGCGCCACCATGCTCGCGCCCGTATCCACCATGCCCTCTTCCTTGCGGCCATTGATGGAGAAGAGGCCGGTGAAATGGCCGTTGGCGTCGCTGCCGATCACGGCGCTGCGATTGCCGGTGTAGCGCGCGGCGTCCTGGCTCGCCGGGGCGGAAACCGTCTCGATCCTGGCCTCTTCCGGCGCCTTGCCGGTCGCGGCGAGATAGCGGGTCGCAAGGTCCGGCACGAAGGTGGCGGCCGCGATGACGGAACCGACGACAAGGACGAGGCTGCGAACGAACATGGGGTGGTCTCCGGGAGGATTTGTCCCGAAATAGCACGCCCCTCGCTAACGGACGGCAAAAGGGGCGCTTTCGGGCGCCCCTCTCCACGATCTTCGTTCGGTTTGGTAAAGGCGGGGTTAACCCGTCACTTCGTGCCGTACATGCGGTCGCCGGCATCGCCGAGGCCGGGCACGATATAGCCCTTCTCGTTGAGCTGGCGGTCGATGGAGGCGGTGTAGACCGGCACGTCCGGGTGATGGGCGCGGAAGCTCTTGATGCCTTCCGGCGCGGCCAGCAGGCAGAGGAAGCGGATATTGGTCGCGCCGCGGGCCTTCAGCGTGTCGATGGCGGCGATGGCGGAATTGCCGGTCGCCAGCATCGGGTCGACGACGATGACGAGGCGCTCGTCGATGCTGTCGGGAGCCTTGAAGAAATATTCGACGGCTTCCAGCGTCTCGTGATCGCGGTAGACGCCGATATGGGAGACGCGGGCCGAGGGCACCAGCTCCAGCATGCCTTCCAGCAGGCCGTTGCCGGCGCGCAGGATCGAGGCGAAGACCAGCTTCTTGCCTTCGAGGACCGGCGCGTCGATCACTTCCAGCGGCGTCTCGATGCGCGCGGTGGTGAGCTCCAGGTCGCGGGTGACTTCGTAGCAGAGCA
Organism: Shinella zoogloeoides; assembly: GCF_020883495.1. Lineage (NCBI taxonomy): Bacteria > Pseudomonadati > Pseudomonadota > Alphaproteobacteria > Hyphomicrobiales > Rhizobiaceae > Shinella > Shinella zoogloeoides. The sequence continues at coordinate 3,862,899 of NZ_CP086610.1, forward strand.
GCGTCGAGATTTCACGCAGCAGGCGGCGGAAACTGCCCGTGGACGTCTCCTTCTTGCGCATGATGGTCAGCTTGTGCTGCACGAGCGGGTGATCGATGACTGTAACGCCGTCCATGGCCAACCTTCCGAAAACAAGTGATGCCTTCTTTTTCCACGGAACGGCGGCCCGCCGCAAGAGAAGAGAGCCGGCGGGAAGCAACATCCCCAGCCGGCTGCGTCCCCTAGAGGCGTGAAAGCAGCCGCTGGCGCGTCGGCTCGTCCACGAAGGCCGCCTCGATGGCGGTGCGCGTCATGCCGCGGATGTCTTCGTCGCTGAAGCCCATGACGGTCGAGGCGACCTCGTATTCGCGGGCGAGCGAGGTGTGGAAGAAGGGCGGGTCGTCGGAATTGAGCGTGACGCGCACGCCGGCCTCATGCAGCGCTCGCAGCGGGTGGCTCTCGAAATCCGGGAAAACGCTGAGGGAAATGTTGGAGCCGGGGCAGACTTCCAGCACCACGCCCTCGTCCGCCAGCCGTTTCACGAGGTCCGCATCCTCGATGGCGCGCACGCCGTGGCTGATGCGCGAGGGACGCACACGGTCGAGCGCGTCGCGCACGCTGAAGGCGCCCGAAAGCTCGCCGGCATGGATGGTGATGCCGAGGCCGGCATCGCGGGCGATGTCGAAGGCGCGGGTGAAATCGGCGACGCGGTGCATGCGCTCCTCGCCGGCAAGGTTGAAGCCGGTGATCAGGGGATGCGGCCGGCGTGCGGCATATTCCGCCGCCTTCACCACACGCTCTGGGCCGAAATGGCGGATGCCGACGACGATAAGGCGTGTTTCGATGCCGGTCTTCACCTTGGCCCGCTCGGCCCCTTCGGCAAGACCGCGCATATAGGCGTCCGCGCCGATGCCGACCGCGTCGCCCTGGTCGGGCGAGGCGATCAGCTCGCTGTAGATGGCGCCTGCCTCTGCGATCTCGGTCAGGTAGGTTTCTGCGAGCAGCGCGTAATCCTCCTCCGTACGGAAGAGGTTGGCGGTGGCGTCATAGCTCTGTACGAAGCTGGTGAAGTCCTGCCAGGAATATTCGCCGTCCTTGATGAAGCTGGATGTGTCGACGCCGTAGCGCTTCGCCTGGGTGGCGGCGAGGGCAGGGGGCGTCGCGCCTTCGATATGGCAATGAAGCTCCGCCTTGGGCATGGTTTTCGTCACAAAAAGCTCCTTCCGTGCGGCCCCTGCGGGATGCCGAGATGGCGGGCGATGCTTTCGCCGATATCGGCGAAGGTGCTGCGGGTCTCGATGAGGCGCGAGCGCAGGCCTGGGCCGAAGCTGAGGATCGGCACGCGCTCGCGCGTATGGTCCGTGCCGCGCCAGGTGGGGTCGCAGCCATGGTCGGCCGTCAGGATGACGATGTCGCCGGGCTTCAGCTTGCGGTCCACCTCCGGCAGGCGGCGGTCGAAGGCCTCGAGCGCGGCGGCATAGCCCGCTACGTCGCGGCGGTGACCGTAGAGCATGTCGAAATCGACGAAATTGGTGAAGACGAGATCGCCGTCCTTCGCCTCGTCCATCACGCGCAGCGTTGCGTCGAACAGCGCCATGTTGCCGTTCGCCTTGGTGAGCGTGCTTATCCCCTGATGGGCGAAGATATCGCCGATCTTGCCGACGGCATGCACGGTGCGTCCGGCTTCCGTCAGCCGGTCGAGCAGGGTCGGCTCGGGCGGCAGGACGGAATAGTCGCGGCGGTTGCCGGTGCGCTCGAAGGTCTCTGGCGTTTCGCCGAGGAAGGGTCGCGCGATGACCCGGCCGATGCGCCCGCCCGGCCGCTCGTCGAGGATCTTTCGTACGGTCTCGCAGAAGGCCAAGAGGCGGGCGAGGCCGAAATGCACCTCGTGCGCGGCGATCTGGAAGACCGAATCGGAGGAGGTGTAGCAGATGGGCTTGCCGGTGCGGGTATGCTCCAGGCCATGGCGGGCGATGATGTCGGTGCCGGAGGCGTGGCAATTGCCGAGGATGCCGGGCACGTTGCCGGCGCTGCAGATTGCCTCCACAAACTCCGGTTCGAAGGCGTTGCCCTCGACGGGGAAATAGCCCCAGTCGAAGGAAACGGGCGTGCCGGCAATCTCCCAGTGGCCGGACGGCGTGTCCTTGCCGTTCGACACTTCGCTTGCCGCGCCGTGATAGCCGAAGACGCGCTGCGGAACGTCCATGCCCTGTGGGAAGCGTCCCGTCGCGGCGCGGGCCGCATGCAGCAGCCCGAGCGCCGACATGTTGGGAAGCCTCAGCGGCCCCTGCCTCAGACCCGGCCTGTCGGCCGCGCCGGCCGCGCAGAATTCGGCGATATGGCCGAGCGTGTCCGCGCCGAGATCGCCGAATGCCCCGGCGTCAGGCCCGCCACCGATGCCGAAGGAATCGAGAACGAAGAGAAAGGCTCGCGCCATGGATCACCTGCCGTCTGTCCGCATCCCAAAGGAAATGGCATGGCGGCGGCGAAGGGTTCAAGCGAAATCGCGCCTTTCAGCAATCGGTGCAGGAGATGCTATCGCCCTGGCGGGCGCGGAAAAAGCTCGTCTTGCGAAGCGTGATCTCGTTGATGCGCGAGGACAGGTTGGGCGCCATCAGCAGGATTGCATGCTGCATCTCGAACTCCGTGCGCACGATGAAGCCCTGTTTCGCCACGGTGTTCGCAGGCAGCGTAACGGCGTCGCCCTTGGTGTAGGGCGTCCCCTCGGTTTCGTTGGCCGCTCCGCTTGCGCGCGACCATTGCCGCGACCACGCGACCGTCGCGTTGCCGCCGGCATCGATGGTGATGCCGGTCATCTTCAGGCTGTAGACATTCTGCGCGAAGGGCGCGACGACGCTCCGGGTGACTTCCTTCATGGCGGCGAGCATCGTCGTGTTTGTCTTGTCGACGCGCGTCAGCAGGTCGGAAACGTTGCTGGAGGCGCGGGCGACCTTGCGCGCGGCCGTGATGCCCACGGTGATCTCGAAGGCGCCGATATAGGTCATGATGAGGAGTGGCGCGACGATCACGAACTCGATGGCGCCCACACCGCGGCGGTCGTCGATGAAGCGGCGCAGCATCCGGAGGAAGCCCTTGCCGGTCTTTGGGCTGGAGGTGGGCCGGGACATCATTTGTAGTCCTCGGTCTGCACGATGGTCGTTGCGACCATCAGGTAGTTGCGGGTCGAGCCATCGGCGGCCGTGACGTTGGAGAGCAGGGGACGTACGACATCCGTGATGATGTCCCAGCGATAATAGGCGCGCACGATGTTGATGGATTTCTTGCCGCCCGGCGCGAATTTGAAGGCGGCCGTGTCGAGATTGTCCTCGACGATGGAAACCGCCGGGGTGATGTCGGCGTAGCTCGCGAAGCTTTCCACATGGATGAAGAGCCTGTCCTCGGTCTGCGCCTCGGTGTCTGAGCAGGGCATGAGGAGCTTGATTTCCTCGCAGAATGCCTCGCGATATGCCGCCCTGTCCGTATTGGTGGAGGTAATGATGCCGGTCCGTATCCTGCGCGCCATAGTCTCGTTGGCGTTGGCGAAGAGCTGTTCGGCCGAGAAGGCCAGAAGGGTCTCGAGCGAGGCGAAGACGATGATGAAGAATGGCAGGGCAAGCAGGGCGAATTCGATCGCCGTCGCGCCGTCGCGGCGGGTGAGGAAACGCCTGAACAGTCCGTTCATCGACCGTCGGCGGCTTTCTGCATCATGATCGGGCGACATCGCGATCCGTTCCGAGGCTGCTGGAAGCCCCGACAGTAGCGGACAGAGCGTTTATATTTCGTGTGCGCGGCCGCGAGAAACCGAAGGGTTTCCCGTTTATGGACGTGCGGTATCAGCCACCGTCCGTCTTGGAGGCGTGTACTTCGCAGTTCGGGGTGCAGGACAGCACGGAGCGGTCCGTCTGCCGGAAGACGCGCACGGTATTGCCCTCGTCGATGGATACGAGGATGCGCTCATCGACGATCGCATTGCCGTCGGCATCGAGCAGGACGAGGTTCGTCGTTCCGAAATTGCGGCCGGTCAGCACGATGGTCTGGGCGTCGGCCACGGTCGCATCGGCCACCTTGGCGTTGCCGACGATCACCTTGCTGACGGGCCGGTCGAGCCGCAGCACGCGGGCATGGTCCATGTAGACGCGCAGATAGGGTTCCTCCGCGCTCGCGGCGACGGTCGTCGCCAACAGGACGAGGGCGGTCGTCGCAAGCTTTGCTGCGTTCGCGGTAAGGGTCCAGTCGCGTCCCATAAACAGTCATCCCGGCAAGTAACTGGCTGCAGCATCGCCCGGAATGGTGAATGAAGCTTTAAGCCCGAAGGGCGGCGGTCTCGTTTCAACCCTGGCGCTTGTCGCCTGCGCCGCGCGGAATCAAAGGCGGAAAAATGGGAAAACGCGCGAGCGCGCGCTTTGAGAGGGCGTTAACCGATGGGAAACCATAAATCGGGCAATGGCGTGGCAAGGTTGTGTTAACCGAACTCCTTAAGTGGATGGAAATGGCAGGCCTGTAGGTTGCACCCATCCGAACAACGGCAACAGTTGGCGGACGTGCTGAACCAACATCGTGGAGCTAGGAGAATACCATGACCAAGATTTTCGCTCGCCTTCTGAAGGATGAGTCTGGCGCTACCGCCATCGAATACGGCCTGATCGCCGCCCTGATCTCCGTCGCGCTGATCACCGGCGCCACCGCCCTCGGCGGCTCGCTGAACAACATCTTCGATGGTCTTTCGAAGCAGATGGATGCTGCTGAAGAGGCCATGCCGGCAGACCCCACGTAATTCGAGCCAAGCTCGACGCGAAAGCCGCCCTCACGGGCGGCTTTCTGCTTTCCGGCATTAGCCTTTCCGAAACGGATCGGGCGCATCATCCGATCCGACAAAAGGAGATCATCGTGACCCAGGCCATCATCTTCGTCGTATTTCCGCTCTGCCTTGCGATTGCGGCCTGTTCCGATCTCTTCACGATGCACATTCCCAACCGGGTCCCGGCGATCCTGCTGGCTGCATTCTTCGTCGTCGCCCCGCTTGCCGGCCTCGGTTTGACCGATATCGCCATGCATGTGGCGGCCGGTCTCATCGTCTTCTCCGTCTGCTTTGCGCTCTTCGCCTTAAACATCATGGGCGGCGGCGATGCGAAGCTGCTGACGGCCAGCGCCGTCTGGTTCGGGATGACCTTCTCGCTTTTCGAGTTTCTTCTCCTCGTATCGGTCTTCGGCGGCGTGCTGAGCCTTGCGATCATCAGGCTGCGCGCGCACACCAACACGATCCTCGCCTCCGGCCTGCCCATTCCCAGCCATCTGGTGCTGGAGAAGAAGGTTCCCTATGGCATCGCCATCGGCATCGCGGCCTTCATGACCTATCCGGCCTCACCGCTGATGCTCGCCGCCCTCGGCGGCTGACAACGCTTTCCGAACGGCTGCATGTCCGGCGGGCGGCAGGAATGCCGCCCTGAACGCGTTTGTGCAAATTGTGCCGTCAACCGGCCGTTAACCATACCTGTAAGGCGACTATTAACCATAATTACACCATTGCCGGTCAATGTGGGCGGATAGGCGACTCCGCAGCTCAGGAACAACCACATGAAACCGGCGCGAATCATCATTCTGGCAGTAGCCGTCGTTTCGGCGGGCGTTGCGGGCCTGCTTGCCCTGCAGGTCGCCCGCGGTGGGCGCGTGATGACGCGGACCGAAACCGTCGTCGAGCGCGAACCCACGATCAACGTGCTCGTCGCCAAGGAAAGCCTGCCGATCGGCGCGCGCCTCAACCCGGGCACGGTCGCCTGGGCGGCCTGGCCGAAGGGGTCGATCGTCGATGGCTTCATCACCGACCAGAGCCGGCCGGACGCGGTGGAGGCGCTGGACGGCGCCATCACGCGCCTGCCGATCTTCAACGGCGAGCCGATCCGCCAGGAGAAGATTGCCGATTCGTCGAACCGGATCATGTCCTCGCTGCTGCCGTCCGGCAAACGCGCCGTGGCGACGGAGATTTCCGTGGCGACGGGCGCGGGCGGCTTCGTGCTGCCGAACGACCGCGTCGACGTCATCATGGTGCGCAAGGGCGATACCGGCGGCTACGTGACCGAGACCGTGCTGTCCAATGTGCGGGTTCTCGCCATCGACCAGCAGATCCAGGAAAAGCCCGACGGCTCGAAATCGGTCGTCGGCAACACGGCCACGCTCGAACTCAACCCGGACCAGACCAGGGTGATCATGGTCGCCCAGGAAATGGCCGAGCGCCTGTCGCTGGCGCTGCGCTCCGTCGCGGATGCGCAGGAGCCGGACAATGGCGCGGCCGACTACCTGCTCAGCGGAAAAGACGGTGCGCCGCAGGTGCAGATCATCAAGACCGGTGAAATCGTCGGCTCCAAGCCGGCCGCAGAATAATAACGATCAGGAGCTGAACCCGTGTTTGGTATTGCCAGAACTTTTAGAGCTTCTGTCGCAGGCGGATTGAGTTTCTGCCTGGCGTTCTCCGGCCTGCCCGCCGCGCCGTCCCTGGCCGAGGCGGCGACGCCGTCGGTCATCCGCATCCAGGACAGCGGCCCCGGCGCGCGCAAGTCGATCCGGCTCGGTCTCAACAAGGCCATCGTCATCGACCTGCCGAGCGATGCGCACGACATTCTCGTCGCCGACCCGGTGAAGGCGGACGCCGTGACGCGCACCTCGCGCCGTATCTATCTCTTCGGCAAGGAAGTCGGCCAGACCAACATCTTCGTCTTCGGCCCGAACGGCGAGGAAATCGTCAGCATCGACCTCAATGTGGAGCGCGACGTCGACGGGCTTCAGGCGAATCTGCGCCGCTTCATCCCTGATTCCGATATCCAGGTCGAGATCATTTCCGACAACATCGTCCTCAGCGGCACCGTACGCACGCCGCAGGACTCCACGCAGGCGGTGAACCTCGCGCAAATCTTCCTCAAGGGCGGCGAAGCGGCGACCCGCAAGCTGAGCGACAACGACGAGACGGTTATTCTCGGCGGCGGCCGGGAATCGCAGGTCGTCAACATGCTGCGCGTCGAGGGCGAGGATCAGGTCACGCTGAAGGTGACCGTCGCGGAAATCCGCCGCGAAGTGCTCAAGCAGCTCGGCTTCGACAACACGTTCCAGCGCCTTCCCGGCGCTTCCGGCTCCGGCCTCGAGACGCTGATCTTCGATACGACCAGCAGCGGCGTCGCCGGCAATGTCGTTGGCAATATCGGCAAGCTCGGCATCGACACCGCCCTCAGCGCACTCGAACAGGCAAAAGCCATCCGCACGCTGGCCGAGCCGACCCTGACGGCGGTTTCCGGCCAGTCCGCGACCTTCAATTCCGGTGGCGAGCGTCTCTACTCCGTGTCGGACGGCGACGGCGGCACCCGCATCGAGACCTACCAGTACGGTATCTCGCTCGGCTTCACGCCCACCGTGCTTTCCTCGGGCCGTATCGGCCTACGCATCAAGACGAAGGTCTCCGAACCTGTTCTCGACGCGAAGGGCGCGGTCGGTGAATACCGCCGCCGCGACGCGGAGACGGTCGTCGAGCTTCCGTCGGGCGGTTCCATCGCACTGGCGGGCCTCATCCGCGACGAGACGCAGCAATCCGTGTCCGGCACGCCGGTCGCCTCCAAGGTTCCGGTGCTCGGCGCGCTGTTCCGCCACAAGGCCATCGAGCGCAACGAGACCGAACTGGTGATCATCGCCACGCCCTATCTGGTCAAGCCCGTCGCCCGCAACGCCCTGGCGCGGCCGGACGACAATTTCAACGCGGCCAACGACGCCGCCAGCGTCTTCCTCGGCCAGGTGAACCGGCTCTACGGCCAGAAGAACGGACTGCCGGCCCAGCGCTACGAAGGCAGCGTCGGGTTCATCTACAAATGATCGGGTGCGACGTGACGAAGGGACGGGCCCAGCCAATGGCAAACGAAATGCACAGCACCGGAAAGAACCGCCGCATGAACCGCAATCCGAAGCGCAACGCCGCGCTCCTGGCCATGGCCGCCATCATCGCGGTCGCTTCGGGCTGCGCCAATGCCGACCGCACGACGACCGGCTCCCTGCCGGACGACTACCGTACCCGCCATCCGATCGTCGTCGGCGAGCAGGAGCGGACGATCGATATCCCCATCGCCACGGGCGCGACGCGGCTGACCCGCGGCCAGAGCGAGGTGATCGCCGGCTTCGCGGACCGTTACTCCAACGAATCCTCCGGCATGTTCCGCATCGTCGTGCCGCAGGGATCGCGCAACGACGCGGCGACCACAGTGGCCGCGCGCCAGATCCGCAAGGTTCTTGCCAGCCAGGGCATACCGGCCAAGCGGGTGCTCATCGAAAGCTATTCCGCGCCCGATCCGGAGGAGGCCGCGCCGATCCGGCTCAGCTATTTCGCCATTGCCGCCTCGACGGCGCCCTGCGGCCAGTGGCCGGAGGATATCCTGTTCAACACCACCGAGAACAAGAACTACTACAATTTCGGCTGCGCCACGCAGAACAACCTTGCCGCCCAGATCGCCGATCCGAACGATCTTCTCGGCCCGCGCCGCATGACGCCGGCAGACGCCATGCAGCGCGGCAAGGCGCTGGAGCGTTACCGCGAAGCCTATACGAGCATGTGAGGATCGTGACGATGCCTTCCCACTCCCCGAGCAAAGCCAGGGTAACGCCATGAGCACGGTTGACTACGACTTCGACAACGGGCGGATGCAGGACGCAGCGGATGAGACGGTCCGTGCCGCGGACCTGGAGGCCCTGCGTCCGCTGCCGCGCATCTCCGTGCATGCCTTCTGCGAGAGCGAGGCGATGCTGCGCATGATGGAGCGCTGCGGGCAGGACCGCCGCATGGCGAAGGTGAGCCTGAAGGTTTCCAGCGCCAGCGTCGCGGCGGCGGCCAGCATGTTCGCCTCCGCGCCGACGCCCAATCTCCTGATTCTCGAAACCTCGGCGCAGCCGGGCGACATCATGGATGAGCTCGCGCCGCTTGCCGAGGTATGCGATCCCAGCACCAAGGTGATCATCGTCGGGCGCTACAACGACATCCCGCTCTACCGCGAGCTTATCCGCAACGGAATTTCCGAATATATGGTCGGGCCGGTCGGCATGGCCGATGTGCTGAACGCCATGGCGGCGATCTTCATCGACCCGGACGCCGAGCCGCTCGGCCGCTCCATCGCCTTCATCGGCGCCAAGGGCGGGGTCGGTTCCTCGACCATCGCGCATAACTGCGCCTTCGACATTTCCAGCCTGTTCCAGACCGAGGTGATCCTCGCCGACCTGGACCTGCCCTATGGCACGGCCAATATCGATTTCGACCAGGACCCGCCGCAGGGCCTTTCCGAGGCGATCTTCGCGCCGGAACGTCTCGACGAGGTCTTCCTCGACCGCCTGCTGGCCAAATGCTCCGAGCATCTTTCGCTGCTTGCCGCCCCTTCCATGCTCGACCGCGCCTACGATCTCGAGCGCGGCGCGTTCCAACCGGTGCTCGAAGTGCTCCAGCGCAGCGCGCCGGTAACGGTGCTCGACGTGCCGCATGCCTGGTCGGAATGGACGCGCACGCTGCTGTCGGAGGTCGACGAGCTGGTCATCACGGCCGTGCCCGATCTTGCCAACCTGCGCAACGCCAAGAACATGATCGACGCGCTGAAGAAGCTCAGGCCGAACGACAAGCCGCCGCACCTGATCCTCAACCAGGTCGGCATGCCGAAGCGCCCGGAAATCGCCCCTGCCGATTTCTGCGAGCCGCTCGGCGTCGAGCCGGTCGCGATCATCCCCTTCGACGCCCAGCTCTTCGGCACGGCGGCCAATAGCGGCCGCATGATCGCGGAGATGGATCGCAAGTCGCCGACGGCGGAGACCTTCTCGCAGATCGCCCATCTGGTGACGGGACGCGCGACGGTGAAGAAACCCAAAAAGGCCGGCCTCGGCAAGATGCTCGGCCTGCTCGGACGGAAGTAGCCCATAGGGGCGATGCAACAGACTGGATGAAGCGGCATGTTCGGCAAGCGCGGCAATGAAGGTTCCGGCAAGAGCGGCACGATGGGTCAGACGGCCCATGCCGTGCCCGCGGCCGCCACGACGGTAACGGCCGAGCGGCCCGTCGCCGCCGCGCCCGCGCAGCCCGTCTTCGAGCCGGCTCCGCCCCCGGCGGCCGCGCCGGCCGCCGCCGCTACACGCCGCCGCGTGGCGCGCACGGAAGACTACTACGACACCAAAAGCCAGGTCTTCTCCGCGCTCATCGACACGATCGACCTGTCGCAGCTCGCCAAGCTGGACACGGAAAGCGCGCGCGAGGAAATCCGCGATATCGTCAACGACATCATCACGATCAAGAATTTCGCGATGTCGATCTCCGAGCAGGAGGAATTGCTCGACGACATCTGCAACGACGTTCTCGGCTACGGCCCGCTGGAGCCGCTCCTGGCGCGCGACGACATTGCCGACATCATGGTCAACGGCGCGGGCAAGACCTATATCGAAGTGGGTGGCAAGGTGCAGGAATCGGAAATCCGCTTCCGTGACAACGCCCAGCTTCTTTCCATCTGCCAGCGCATCGTCAGCCAGGTCGGCCGCCGCGTCGACGAATCCAGCCCGATCTGCGACGCGCGCCTTCCCGACGGCTCGCGCGTCAACGTCATCGCCCCGCCGCTCGCCATCGACGGCACGGCGCTCACCATCCGCAAGTTCAAGAAGGACAAGCTGACGCTCGACCAGCTCGTGCGCTTCGGCTCGATCACGCCGGAAGGCGCCGCGCTCCTCCAGATCATCGGCCGCGTGCGCTGCAATCTCGTCATCTCCGGCGGCACTGGCTCGGGCAAGACGACGCTGCTCAACTGCCTCACCAACTATATCGACCGGGACGAGCGGGTCATCACCTGCGAGGACTCGGCCGAACTCCAGCTTCAGCAGCCGCATGTCGTGCGTCTCGAAACCCGCCCGCCGAATATCGAGGGCGAGGGCGAGATCACCATGCGCGACCTCATCAAGAACTGCCTGCGCATGCGTCCCGAACGCATCATCGTCGGCGAAGTGCGCGGACCGGAGGTCTTCGACCTGTTGCAGGCGATGAACACCGGCCACGACGGCTCCATGGGCACGATCCACGCCAACACGCCGCGCGAATGCCTCTCCCGTATGGAATCGATGATCGCCATGGGCGGCTACACGCTGCCGGCCAAGACCGTGCGCGAGATCATCGCCGGCTCCATCGACGTCATCATCCAGGCCTCGCGCCTGCGCGACGGTTCGCGCCGCATCACCCACATCACCGAAGTGGTCGGCATGGAAGGCGACGTCATCGTCACGCAGGACCTGATGCGCTTCGAGTTGCAGGGCGAGGACGCCAACGGCCGGATCATCGGCCAGCACATGGGCACGGGCATCGGCAAGCCGCATTTCTGGGATCGCGCCCGCTATTTCAACGAGGACAAGCGCCTGGCGGCGACGCTCGACGCGATGGAAAAGCCGTAAGGGGCAGGGATGTTCGGACTGGATATCACCATCGTCGCGATTTTCGCGCTGGCCGCACTCTCCACCGCGGGCCTCGCCTACGGCCTGCTCTTCTCGCGTATCGAGGCGCAGAAGAAGACGGAAATCCGTGTCCGCCGCGTGCAGGCCAGCGAGACGGACCAGGCCCGGGCGAAGGTCGCGCGCGACCGCATGCAGGAGCTTTCCAAGCGTCGCCGGTCGGTGCAGGAATCCCTGAAGGATCTCGAAAAGAAGCAGCAGGAACAGACCAAGCGTGTCGCGACGACGCTCAAGGCGAAGCTTGCGCAGGCGGGCCTGTCGCTCACGCCCGCGAAATTCTATGTGTTCAGCGTCGTCTTCGGCCTCTTCGCCCTCGTGGTGACGCTTCTGGCGGGCGCGGGCCTGCTGGTGTCGCTCGGTGTCGGCTTCATCGCCGCGGCGGGTTTTCCCCGCTGGTTCGTCGGCTTCCTCATCAAGCGCCGGCTGAACAAGTTCCTAGAGGAGTTTCCCAACTCGCTCGACGTCATGGTGCGCTCGATCAAGTCGGGCCTGCCGCTGACCGACGCGCTCCGGCTGATCGCGTCCGAGGGGCAGGAGCCGGTGCGCACGGAGTTCCGCAAGGTCGTCGAATCCCAGCAGGTCGGCCTCAGCGTGTCCGAGGCCTGCGCGCGCATGTTCACCAGCATCCCGCTGCAGGAAGTCAATTTCTTCTCGATCGTCATCGCCATCCAGAGCCAGGCGGGCGGTAACCTTTCCGAAGCGCTCGGCAACCTTTCGCGCGTGCTGCGCGAACGCCGCAAGATGCGCGCCAAGGTCAGCGCGCTCTCGATGGAAGCCAAGGCCTCGGCGGTCATCATCGGCGCCCTGCCGTTCATCGTGACGCTGCTCGTCTACCTCACCTCGCCGGGCTACATCATGATCCTGTTCACGGATCCGCGCGGCCATATCATCCTCGGCATTTCCGCGGTGTGGATGTCCATCGGCATCTTCGTGATGCGCAACATGATCAATTTCGACATCTAGGATATCCGGTCATGGTCGCCCTGCTCACCGATCCAGCCTTCCTTCTCCCGGCCTTCGTGGTGATCGCCGTGCTGGCGACCTTCTATACGCTCGCCGCACCCTATTTCGACCGCGGCGACCTCGACAAACGCATGAAGGCGGTGGCGCTGGAACGCGAGCAGATGCGTGCGCGCGAACGCGCCCGCCTCAATGCGGAAGCCGTGCAGAGCAAGGCCTCGCTGCGCGCCCAGCACAACACCTCGGTCCGCCAGGTCGTGGAGCGGCTGAACCTGCGCGAGGCGCTGGTCGACGCCAACACGATGAACCGGCTGCGGCAGGCGGGCTACCGGTCCCAGAACGCCCTCAACGTCTTCCTCTTCGCGCGCTTCGTTCTGCCCTTCGTCTTCCTGGCGCTCGCCATCTTCTACATCTTCTATCTCGGCTTCCTCGGTGACAAGCCGTTCCCGATGCGCGTCCTTGCGACGGTCGTCATCGCCTATATCGGCTTCTACGTGCCCAACATCTTCATCTCCAACAAGGTGTCGAAGCGCCAGACGTCGATCCGCCGGGCCTGGCCGGATGCGCTCGACCTCATGCTGATCTGCGTGGAATCGGGCATTTCCATCGAAGTGGCCTTCAAGCGCGTCGCCGACGAGATCGCCATGGCCTCGCCGGAACTGGCCGAGGAGCTGGTGCTCACCACGGCCGAGCTTTCCTTCCTGCAGGAGCGGAGGCAGGCCTATGAAAACCTCGGCACGCGCGTCGGTCTCGACACGGTGAAAGCGGTCACGCAGGCCCTCATCCAGGCCGAGCGCTACGGCACGCCGCTCGCCCAGGCGCTGCGCGTGCTGGCGCAGGAATGCCGCGACCAGCGCATGAACGAGGCGGAAAAGAAGGCCGCTGCCCTGCCGCCGAAGCTGACCGTGCCGATGATCCTGTTCTTCCTGCCCGTGCTGATCGCCGTCATTCTCGGCCCCGCCGGCATCCAGGTTTCCGACCGCTTCTAAAATAAAAGCTCTACCGACATGAAAACGCCCAGGTCGACGCTCGTGTCGGCCGGGGCGTTTGCGTCTTGGGAGGGACGCTTTGGGTCTCAGTTGGTGCTCCGGCTGTCGTCGGCCGCCAGTTTCTTCCAGGCGTTCTGCTGGGTCAGCATGGCGCGCAGATACGCGACATTGGCCTCGGCCTGCGCGGCGGTCAGCTCCTGCCGGGCGATGGTCTCGGCTTCCTGGAAGCGGCCCTGCAGGCCGACGGCGAGCGCGAGGTTCTGGCGCACGCCGCTGTCGGCGCCGGGTTGCTGGGCGGCCGAGCGCAGATAGGTCTCGGCAGTCTTCAGGTCCCGGGCCAGCACATAGGACATGCCGAGATTGGAGAGGACCGAAGGCTCGTTCGGCTGGATGTCGAGCGCTTCGCGGTAACGCTGGCGCGCTTCGCCCGAGCGGCCGAGCTGGTCGAGGATCGCGCCCTCGGCCGATTTCAGCTTCCAGTCCGGCCGGTCCGGGGTCTGGGCGCGCAGGATCGTGTCCAGCGCCTGCTGGAGCTGGCCGGCGGCGGCCTGCGCCTTGCCGTAGGCGGCGAGCACTTCGCGGTTGTTGGGGTTGTTGATGGCGACCTGCTGCATGACGGCGAGCGCCTGGTCGTTGCGCCCGTTCATGCGCAGCACGCTGGCATAGTTCATGCCGACCTGCGGGTCCTTGGGGTTCTTCTCATAGGCCTGACCGATGCTGTCGGCGGCGCTGCGCAGCTCCGTCGCGTTCATCGTGCCGACCGGCTTGCCGCTGTTCGGGATGGAGCCGGTGGTCATGTTGCTCTTGCCGGCACAGCCTGTGACCGCGACGCCGATGGCAAGAAGGGCTGCGCCCGTAAGGAGCGTCGAGCGAATGGAAGGAGGGCAAGCGGCCATGATCAGTCCCCGAAGCGATTTCCGCATCCCGCGGCGGTTAATGAATCACGCCGCAATCTCCGCTCCAGCAATAATCTGTTAACCCTAACAGAGTGTTAATTGCCCTCGTTCAGAGATTCGCTCCAAAGGTTCCGCCATGGCCCCCTTCCAGTTCATCGACCGGCCCTCTCCTTTCAACACGAAAGGCGGCAGGACCCTGCCGATCTTCGCCATCACGCCGGCCCATATCGAGACCGGGACGATCGATCCGATCGCGCTCGACTGGGCCAAGAAGGCCGGCTTCAAAGCGGAGGCGGGCGCGCTCCTGATGGTGCCGACCGAAGACGGGCATCTCGGTGGCGCGCTGTTCGGCCTCGGCAAGAACCCGTCGGACGCACCCTTCCTGACGGGCAAGCTCGCGCGCACCCTTCCGGCCGGCGACTGGCATATAGAGACCGCGCCGCTGACGGCGAACCGCCTTTCCCTCGGCTACGGCCTCGGCAGCTACCGTTTCGAGCGCTACAAGGCCTCCGCCTCCGAAGCGCCGACCCTGCTCATTCCGACCGATGCCGACGCCACGGACATCAAGCGCCAGCTCGCCGGCGTCTTCCTTGCCCGCGACCTCATCAACACGCCGACAAACGATATGGGGCCGGAGGCGATGGAGGATGTCTTCCGCGCCCTCGGCGAGCATTACAAGGCGAAGGTCTCGGTGATTACCGGCGAGGATCTGCTCAAGGAGAATTTCCCGCTCATCCACACGGTTGGCCGTGCCGCCGCGCAGGCCCCGCGCCTGCTCGAACTGCGCTGGGGCAAGAAGGGCGGCAAGCGCGTGACGCTGGTCGGCAAGGGCGTGTGCTTCGATACCGGCGGCCTCGACATCAAGCCGTCCTCCTCCATGCTCCTGATGAAGAAGGACATGGGCGGCGCGGCGAATGTCATGGGCCTTGCGCTGATGATCATGGACGCCAAGCTGAAGGTGGATCTGCGCGTGCTGCTGCCGGTGGTGGAGAACTCCATTTCCGCCAACGCCTTCCGCCCCGGCGACATCTACAGGAGCCGCAAGGGCCTGACGGTGCAGATCGACAATACCGATGCCGAGGGCCGGCTGATCCTTGCCGACGCGCTCGCCTATGCGGACGAGGAGGATGCCGACCTCATCGTCGACATGGCGACGCTGACGGGCGCGGCCCGCGTTGCGCTCGGCCCCGACCTGCCGCCCTTCTTCACCGATGACGAGGATCTTGCCCACGACCTCACCGAGGCGAGCCTTGCGGTGGACGACCCGATGTGGCGCATGCCGCTCTATATGGGCTATGACAAGGACGTCTCCGCCCGCATCGCCGACCTTACCAACGCCCCTTCGGGCGGCATGGCGGGCTCGATCACGGCGGCGCTCTTCCTCAAGCGCTTCGTGACGCGCAACAAGCACTGGGCGCATTTCGACATCTACGGCTGGGCGCAGGCCGAGCGGCCGCATTCGCCCGTCGGCGGCGAGGCGCAGGCGATCCGCGCGCTCTACCACCACCTGCGCAACGTCACCGCATAGGCGCAGAGCTTTCCTTCGGGCGAATGATACGGTAGCGTAACGAAATCATTCGCCCGGGAGAAACCGCCGTGCCGGTAGATCTGACCCCATCGCAGGCGCTCGGCCTCTGGCACGCGGTCACGGTGCAGCAGGTGCATCACGACGGGCGCGACTTGACGCTGCGCCAGCTCGCCATCCTGCTCGAAATCTACCTCGTGCCGCCGCCGCATACCGTGCGGGGGCTGGCCGCCAAGCTCGGCGTCACCAAGCCCGTCATCACACGGGCGCTCGACACGATGGGCGAACAGGGCCTCGTCACCCGCCAGCGCGATGAGCGCGACAAGCGCAACGTCGTCATCAAGCGCACGGTGGACGGCGCCCTCTTCCTCGAACGCCTCGGCGATCTTATAATCGCCACAGGCCGCAGCCAGACTTCCTGAAGGTTTCCGCGAGAAGATCATGAACGCCCTGCCAGACCGCCGCCTCCACGCCTACCGCCCCGATCTTGCCGAGGAAGCCCTGCGCGGCTCTGTTCCCGCCGGGCACTATGTCGCCGGCACGCCGGCACGCCTTTCGGCCCCCGTCGCCTCCCTCCGGCCCCGGCCGGACGAGGCCGCCGGCATCGACACGCAGGTGCTGTTCGGCGAAGGCCTCCGCGTGCTCGACCGGGCGGACGGCTGGGCCTGGGTGAAATCGGATTTCGACGGTTATGTCGGCTATCTGCCGGAAACGGCGCTGGATGCGACCGTGACGCCTGCAACCCACATCGTCGCCGTGCCGCGCACCTTCGCCTATACCGGCCCGGACCTGCGCACGCCCATGGCCTTCGCGCTTTCCATCGGAAGCCGGCTAACGGTTGTCAGCGAGAGCGAAACACGAGGAACGCGCTATTTCACGCTGGAAGGCGGCCAGTCCGTCGTCGCGGGCCATTGCCTGCCGGTAGGCGGGACGGCGGGCGACGACTATGTCGCCATTGCCGGCCGTTTCCTTGAAACGCCCTATCTGTGGGGCGGCCGCTCGGGCTTCGGCCTCGACTGCTCGGCCCTCGTGCAGCTTTCGATGATGATGACGGGGCGTAGTGCGCCGCGCGATTCCGACATGCAGGCCGCCGGCCTCGGCACGCCCATCGAACGGGAAGAGCTGCGGCGCGGCGATCTCGTGTTCTGGAAGGGCCATGTCGCCATCATGGAAGACGAGGCGACCATCATCCACGCCAACGGCCATACGATGAGCGTGGCGCGCGAACCGCTTGCCGCCGCCATCGAGCGCACCGGCTACCTTTACCAGCAGCCGACGGGCTATCGCCGCCCCGTTTAAAACAGGGTCTCGTAGATATCCGGCTTGAATCCGGCGGTCAGCGCGCCGTCGCGGTCGAGCATCGGCCGCTTGATCATTGAGGGCTGGGCGAGCATCAGCGCGATGGCCTTCTTCGCATCGAGATCCTGCTTGTCGGCATCGGGGAGGGCGCGGAAGGTGGTGCCGGCGCGGTTGAGCACGGTTTCCCAGCCGAGCGCGTCGACCCAGCGTTTCAGGCTCGCTTCGTTGATACCTTCAGCCTTGTAGTCGTGGAAGCGATAGGCGATGCCCTTGGCGTCGAGCCAGGTGCGGGCCTTCTTCATCGTGTCGCAGTTCTTGATGCCGTAGATCGTGACGGTCACGTCTGTCTCCTCATGCCCTCGCGATGGCCTTCATAGAGCGCCGATGCCCTCACGTCACCCCGAGATAGCGCCCGGGGCGATGATTGATGGCGAGCGTCATGTTGACGACGACGGCGCCAAGCACCGACAGGGCGAGGCGGTCGAGCGGAATGACGAAGAAGGCGGCCGAGAGGATGCAAAGGTCGACGGCAAGCTGGAAATAGCCGATGCGCAGGCCGAAACGATCCTGCAGGTAGATCGCCAGCACATTGATGCCGCCGAGGCCCGTGCGGTGGCGGAAGAGGATGAGAAGGCCGGTGCCGGAAAGCGCCCCGCCCATGATCGCCGCATAGAGCGGATCGAGATGGGAGAAGGAGATCAGCTCGGCGGTAAGCCGGGTAAAGATCGACACGAGCGTGACGGCGGCGAAGGTGCGCAGCGTGAAGGCCCAGCCGAGCTTTTTGACGGCGAGGATGTAGAAGGGCAGGTTGATGGCGAAGAACAGCCACCAGAAGCCGATGCCGGTCGCATATTGCAGCAGCAAAGCAAGGCCTGCCGTACTGCCGGCAAGCAGCACGGCCTTGGTGTAGATCACCACGCCGAGCGCCATGAACAAGGTGCCGATGACGATGGCGATGATATCCTCATAGGCGGAATGGCGCTCGGTCTGTGCGTCGGTCTCGATGGCCATCTTTCCCTCAGAGACTCAGGAACTTGGTGATGACGGCATCGACTTCCGCCGTCTTGAGGCCGGCGATGTTGATGCGGCCGGAGGTCGGCATGTAGATGGCGTGCTCGGCGCGCAGCTTCAGCACATCGGCCTCTTCCAGCGGCAGCAGCGAGAACATGCCTTCCTGTTCGCGGATGGCGGTCAGCACCTGCCAGCGGGCGGAAAGGCCGGCGGCGAGGCGCTCGCGGATCGTGGTGATGCGCAGACGCATGGTCTCGATCTCGGCCTTCCAGTCCGCCGTCAGCGCCGGGTCGCCGAGGATCGTGCTGACGATGGCCGCGCCATGGTCCGGCGGCATGGAATAGCTGGTGCGGGCGAGGGCGGCGAGGTTGGTGCGCACGGAAAGTGCGGTCTCGGAATTGCTGCAGGCCGCATAGATCGCGCCGGTGCGCTCGCGGTAGAGGCCGAAGGACTTCGAGCAGGAGACGGAAACCAGCGCTTCCGGCACGGTGGCAAGCAGCGTGCGCAGGCCGGCGGCGTCCTCGTCGAGGCCGCGGCCATAACCCTGATAGGCGATGTCGACGAGCGGCAGCAGGCCCTTTTCGGCGATGAGATCGGAAACCGCGCGCCACTGCTCGGCCGAAAGGTTCGCGCCTGTCGGGTTGTGGCAGCTCGCATGCAGCAGCACGGCATCGCCTGCGGCGGCGCCGGCAAGCGCTTCCATCATGCGGTCGAAGAGAACGGCCTGCGAGGGAATGTCGAAGAAGGGATAGGTGATGACCTCAAGGCCCGCGGCCTTGAAGATGCTGGCATGGTTCGGCCAGCTCGGCAGGCCGAGCCAGATGCCCTTGGTGCCCATGCGCGCCATCAGGTCGGCGGCAAGGCGCAGCGCGCCGGAGCCGCCCGGCGTCTGGAGCGCGGCGGTGGCGCGGCCCTTGCCGGCCTCGCCCGTCGTCAGCGCCCAGAGGCGGTCGAGGAAGACCGGGTCGCCTTCCGGGCCGACATAGGCCTTGGTCGGCTGCGTTTCGACGAGGCGGCGCTCGGCTTCCTTCACCGCGCGGAAGATCGGCGTCGCGCCCGTCTCGTCGCGATAGACGCCGACGCCGAGGTCCACCTTGCCGGCGCGCTCGTCCGCCCGGAAAAGGCCGATGAGGGCGAGCAACGGATCGTCGGGCTGGCGGGTGAGGGCGTCGAACATGGCCGGGTTCCTGTGTGGGTGGAGTGTGAGAGCGGTGTAGGGCAAATTTGCCGCAAAATCGACCATGATATTGCGGGGAAAGCGCAAGAAGCTTTTGTCTTATTGCTGCATATCGCTAGATTGATATGGTTTTTTGCGTGGAGGCCGATATGGAGAAAAGGGCGGGCGAGGAACTGGTGCTGGACCAGACGGATCGGCGCATCATCCGCCTGCTCGTCGAGGATGCCGGGCTCTCCAACAACCAGCTCGCGGAGAAGGTCGGCCTGTCGCCCGCACCGCTCTCGCGCCGGCTGGCGCGGCTGGAGGCGAGCGGCGTGATCCGCCACACGGTCATCGTCGATCCGCGCGCGGCCGGCATCGGTTTCCAGGCCTTTCTGGAGGTGACGCTGGAGCGCACTGCGCCGAAGGTCGGCGAGCGCTTCATCGATCTCGTGCGGCGCATGCCGGAGGTCGTGGAGTGCCACACGGTCGCCGGCGATTTCGATTTCCTCCTCAAGATCGCGGTGAAGGACGTCGCGGATTACCGCCGGCTGCTGTGGAGCGAATTCGAGCGCATGGGCGAGATCAAGACGCTGCGCTCGACCATCCTTCTCGACAGCCCGAAGATGCAGGTCAGCCCTCTTCCCTGATGCGTTTGCGGAACCTTTCTCGCCGCGCGGTGGTTGCCGATCGCGGCAAAGCGCCCATATGATGGGCGGTGCCACGAAGGAAGGGCCAGTGGACAGGAAGCTGAACGACAAGGTCATGTCGGCCGCGCTGCTGGCGGCCATCCGCAACCGCCGCGGCCACCGGCCGCCGGAGAACAATCGCCCGGGCGACACCGTCATCGCGTCCTACAATGTGCACAAATGCGTGGGCGTCGACCGCCGTTTCGATCCGGAGCGCACGGCGAGCGTGATCGCGGAGATCGACGCCGACATCATCGCCATCCAGGAGGCGGACAAGCGCTTCGGCGAACGTTCCGGCCTGCTCAATCTCGATGTGCTGGAACGCGACTGCGGCCTCGTGCCGGTGCCCATCACCGCGCTCTCCTCCACCGGCCACGGCTGGCACGGCAACATGATCCTGATCCGCAAGGGCGCCGTCGGCGGCGTGCGGCAGCTCAAGCTGCCGGGCGTGGAGCCGCGCGGCGCGCTGGTCGTGACGCTCGACCTGCCGCTCGGCAAGTTACGGCTCGTCGCCGCGCATTTCGGCCTGCTGAAGCGCTCGCGCGAGCAGCAGGCGATGGCGATCCTCGCCTCCGTCGCGGAGGAAGAGAACATGCCGACCCTGCTTGTCGGCGACCTCAACGAATGGCGCGTCGGCCGTCGCTCCTCGCTCTCACGCCTGCAGCCGACCTTCGACCCGGCCTCCGGCGCGGTGCCGAGCTTCCCGTCCCGTTTTCCGGTTCTGGCGCTCGACCGGGCGCTCGGCCATCCGCATGATCTCGTCACCTCCGTGGAGGTGCACGATTCGCCGCTCGCCCGCATCGCCTCCGATCACCTGCCGATCAAGGCGCATATCGACCTCAAGGTCGCTTCCGCGCGCGCTACAGATAGGGTGAGCCAAGCCATGTGACGCGCTCGACGAGCCGCTGGGCGAAGGGCCGCGCCTGGAGGTCTTCGAGCTTCACTTCCTCCGCCTGCGAAAGCGCGGCGTCGATGCGGTTGCCGATGAGATCGGCGAAATCCGGGTCCACCACCTCGATATCCACCTCGAAATTCAGCCGCAGTGAGCGCGGGTCGATATTCGACGAGCCGACATAGGACCATGCGCCGTCGACGACCGTAAGCTTGGAGTGGTTGAACGCCCCCGAGGCGCGCCAGATGCGGCAGCCATATTTCAGGAGCTGGTCGAACTGCGCGGTCATGGCGAGGTCGACGAGCTTCAGGTTGTTGGCGGAGGGCACGACGATGTCGATCTCCACCCCGCGCCGCGCGGCGGTGACGATGGCGCTGATCAGCTCGCGGTCCGGCAGGAAATAGGGCGACATGATGCGGATATGCCGCTTGGCGACGGAGACCGCGCCCATCAGCATGCGGTGGTTGGTCTCAAGGCTCTTGTCCGGCCCGGAGGGCACGACGCGGGCGAGCATGCCGCTGTCGGGCGCATCCGGCGGCGGGGCGATCTGCCAGGCCTCGCCCGAGAGGTCGTCGCCGCCGGAAAAGCGCCAATCCTCGTAGGCGATGCGGAAGAGGTCGCTGACGACGGGGCCGGTGAGGCGGAAATGGGTGTCGAGCGCCGCCGCCTCGCCGGAGAATTCCGTGCAGAAGCCGGCGCGGATGTTGAGCCCGCCGGTAAAGGCGACGCTTCCGTCGACGATGAGGATCTTGCGGTGGGTGCGCAGGTTCGCATAGGGCAAGCGCAGGCCCATGACGATATTGCCGTTGAAGACATCGACCGGCACGTTCGCTTTTTTCAGTTCCGAGACGATGGACGGAATGGAATAACGCGCGCCCACCGCATCGATCAGCACCCGCACCGCCACGCCGCGCGCGACGGCCGCCGAAAGCGCCGCCACGAAACGCTCGCCTGCGCCGTCGCGGTCGAAGATATAGGTTTCCATAAGGATGGAGCGCTCGGCGGCGTCGATGGCGGCGAGCATGGCGGCATAGGCCTCGTCGCCGGTCGAAAGCAGCGCGATGCGGTTGCCGGAAGTGAGCTTGCAGCGGCCGACGGCATCGCCAAGGCGCTGCATGGCGGCGAGCGCCCCGCCATAGGCCACCTGCACATGCTCGTTGGAGACGTCGTATTCCGCCATATGGTGCCAGCCGGCGGCGAGCAAGCCTTCGCGGCTGAGGTTCAGCGTCTTGCGGCGGATGCGGTTCACGCCGCCGACGGCATAGATGAGCGGGCCGACGACCGGCGACAGCACGATGACGCCGACCCAGCCGATGGCGGCCCGCACCTCTTCCTTCGTCATGGTCGCGTGGATGGCGGCCGGCACGCCGAGGACAATCGACAGGGCGACGAGGATATGCGGCCAGTAGGCGGAGAGCGTCTCAAACATGATGCGTGCGGACCATCCCAAGGCGGCAAACGCTTTTGCTGCCTTTATATATTGCTCTGGATGATACGAATGCGAGGGGGAGGATAGTCCCCCTCGCGAAAGATTTTAATCTTCCAGCGTGCCGGGCTTGCGGTCCTTGCGCGTCGCCTCGTGGCAGGCGAGCTTCATCAGGTCCTCGCCGCGCCGCGCATAGCGGGCGGAGGCGCGGGTGGCGATCAGCCCGTCATGGCCGGCCTTGACCTCGATCGTGCCGTCCGGCTCGCCCGGGCGGGTGATGAGGGTCGCCAGAAGATCGCCGGTCTTCACGGTCGCGCCGATATCGCGGTGGAACAGCACGGTGCCCGGCGCGGGCGCCTTCACCATCTCGATATTGTCGAGCGGCACGGCGGGGCCGGCATAGGCCTTCGCCTTGTGCGCCGGGTCGGAAACGACGC
This sequence comes from Shinella zoogloeoides, assembly GCF_020883495.1. Lineage (NCBI taxonomy): Bacteria > Pseudomonadati > Pseudomonadota > Alphaproteobacteria > Hyphomicrobiales > Rhizobiaceae > Shinella > Shinella zoogloeoides. The sequence goes on from NZ_CP086610.1 coordinate 3,885,648, forward strand.
CGCGGCCGGCGAGGAAGGCCCAGAGACCGTCCGCATCGCGCCTTGCCATCTCGGGATAGACGTCGCGCCGGCCGCGCAGCTCGACGGTGACGGCAAGGCGGCCCGGCACGCTTTTCAGCTTCGCGCCGCCCTGGTGCTTGAAGGCATGGCCGACGGCCTCCTCGAAGGCGGTGCTTTCACCATCCGAGAGGAACACGGCCTCCATGTCGAGTTCGCCCGCAAGGTCCGCGGCCTCCGGCCAGAAGGCCTCGTCGATATAGGCATATTGCAGGGATTCGTCGTCGCAGTGCAGGTCCAGCATGAGATCCGCGCCGAGTGCCATATGCAGCAGCGTGCGCTTCAACTGGTCGGCGGCGCTGCGGCGGTCGAGATTTTCCAGCAGCGTTTCCCGCTCGGCAAGCGCGACCAGCGGGAAGTCGCGGTTGAAATTGGTGCGCGAGGCAAGGTCGAACCGGCCGCCCATCTCGCCGAAATGATATTGGGAAAGGCCGATGGAATTGGCCTGCGGCACGACGGTGATGTCGCCGCGGATCGCGCCCTCGGCATCCGCCTTGCGCAGCCGTTCGAGCAGGAAATGAAGGAGCGCCGTGCCGGGCAGCTCGTTGGCATGCAGCGCCGCCTGGATATAGACCGAGGGTGCCGCCGTATCGCTGCCCTTGAAGCGGAAGACCGGCACGCGCCATTCGCTGCCTGCCGTATCGCCGCTGATGATGATCTCGGAACGTTCCACGTCGCTTCTCCTCAAATGGTTTGCCGCGTTTATGCGAATTGGCCGCCTGTGGCGCAAGCCCCGGCAAGAAACGGGTTGAAAGCGGACGGGCAAAGCCCGATCTTGTGACGAAACGGGAACAGGAGCCGACCATGACCGGCAAGACCCACTATCTGATCTTCGACACCGCGGGCGGCCCCTGCGGCATCGCCTGGACGGCGGCCGGCGTCGTGCGCTTCCAGCTTCCCGGCGAGGACGCCGCCACCACGCGCCGCCTGCTGCTGCGCCACCTGCCGGAGGCGGAAGCGGCTGAGCCGCCGCCCGCCGTTGCAAGGGCCGTCGCCGCCGCGCAACGCTATTTCGCGGGCGAGGAGGCCGATTTCACCGACGTCCCGCTCGACCTTGCCGGCCAGAGCGACTTCTTCCTGTCGGTCTACGATGCGGCGCGCCGCCTGCACTGGGGCGAGACGACGACCTACGGCACGCTCGCCCGCGACCTCGGCGCCGGCCCGGAAATGGCGCGCGAAGTGGGGCAGGCCATGGCGAAGAACCCCGTCGCCCTCATCATCCCCTGCCACCGCGTTCTTGCCGCCGGCGGCAAGGTCGGCGGTTTTTCGGCTCCCGGCGGCTCGTCCTCCAAGCTGAAGATGCTGGCGCTGGAGGGCATTTCCTTCGCCCCGCCGGAGCCGGCGCAGCAATCGTTCGGGTTCTAGCCTTCGTTGGAAAAGCAAAAGCCCCGGTGCGAACACCGGGGCTTTCGGGATTGCCTCATGGGGAGCGTTACACGCTCACTCCCACTCGATTGTCTTCTAGCGATCTAACGCACTGATTTAACGGAACAAAATATTTTTTCAAATGTTCTATGCCGTCCGCCGCGCCGTCAAAAAAAACGTGTTTTGAAATCATTGGATTTTTTCGGCCATTCGCCGAAATCGTGGTTTCGAGATCTATCGGGAACCGTCGCAAATGGCGCCGCCGATTTACAGCGCTTGATGGGAGCGTATCGCATTTAAAAACTACCGTCACGCTGGTCGCGTCAATCGTGATCGCGAGTCGCTTTTCTTTACGCAGCGACTGACGCCACCGCACCACAGCTCGTACCGTCGTCGCACGTTGCTAGCATCGCTTCGCCTTTTTAACACCGGGACAATGCGACCGTTGGGCGACCCGCCCCTATCAAGAACACCTCACGTTGCCTATGCTTGATGAATCTACGGGGGGTTAAATGTATCTCAAGAATATAAAGCTCAGAAGCTTTCGCTCGTTCGATCAAGGTGACATCGAACTTCAGAGAGATTTGACCGTTTTCGTGGGCGAAAACAACGGGGGCAAAAGCAACGCGATCGACGCAGTTCGCCTGCTTACAACGCCTCTTGGTGGACGGCGGGAAATTTATTGCGAGTCGACAGACGTTCGCTTTCAGAGCGCGACTACCTATTTTGAGTTGGAAGGGTGCTTCGCAGACCTTTCAACGGGGCAGCAAGGCCGCTTCATTTCGGCCGCCACGGACGCGTCGTTGGCTCAGGCACGTTTCGGGCTGCGTTTCGATGGGGCTCGATCGGGCATCAAGCCGGTGCTTTGGGCTGGCAAGGAAGGAAATTCGGCCGAACCAGGCTGCCACGAGATGGTTCGGCATGTTTACTTGCCGCCGCTGCGCGATGCGAAACGCTCTCTGGCGTCCGGCAATCCTACACGGATCATGGCACTCCTAAATCACTTCCTAGAAGGGACGACGCCGGCTCAGCTCGCGAAAGAACTCGCGCGCACCCACTCGCACGATGTCCTCGTCAAAGTAGACGGTGCAGTCGAGAAGGGTCTGTCAGCCCTTACGTCGGGGGTTCGCCGACAAACAGCTTCGCTCGGGTTCGCGACGGACGAAGCCTTGGTGGATATCGCCCGAGACCTGAGATTCAAGCTCGCCGACCACGGCGTTGATCCCGAAGACCTTCGGTACTCTGGACACGGATACGCAAATCTCCTGTTCATGGCGATCATCGCTGTAGAGCTTGAGAAGGTCCGATCAGCCGACCTCACGCTGTTCCTCGTGGAGGAGCCAGAGGCGCATCTCCATCCCCAGCTTCAGGCGGCCGTCCTTGCCTTCTTGAGAGACCAGGCAGAGCAATCGCGCAAAGACGCGCCGGCCGACCACGCTCCATCCGGAGAGCTCCAGGTGATCGTCGCGACGCATTCGCCAAACCTTTCGGCGTGGGTCAACAGCGACCGACTTGTCGTGTTTAAGTCCGTCGTGGCGAGCGCCGAGCCGACGCCGGTTGGCGAAGCAACCATCGAGCCGGCCGTTGCCGACGCGGCGGTCATCGGAAGTGGGCTGGGAGCGGACCATACTGAGACCGACGTGGCGGGCACCGATGGGCTCACCGCCGCTATGACGGCGGCGGCACTTCGCAGGTCCACCCGCTGCATTCCCCTATCGCTGATGCCGCTGGATGCGCTGGAGCGCCGCAAGGTCGATCGCTACCTCGATGTCACCAAGGCGGCGCTGTTGTTTGGCGGACGTGTCTTGCTCGTGGAGGGGATTGCAGAAGCCCTTCTCCTCCCAGCCATCGCGAAGCATCATACGCTGAAGGACCATCCCGACCAACTTCGTCTGTTCAGATCAACGGTGTTTGTCCCAATCGACGGCGTCGATTTCAGCCCGTACGCGACGCTACTCCTGACGACAGTCAATGGAGCTCGCATAGCGGACCGCGTCGTCATCCTGACGGACGGTGACAAAGGAACGGGCGACAGCGACGATGACGATGAAGAGGAGCTGCCGAGCGACACCGCGGAAAAGGTCCTCGATAGCCCCGCTTCGGAAGAAGACGCGCCCGTGGTTTCCGACGAAGATAATGTGGCCGACGCGCAAGAGCCACCTATTCCGGGTGAGATGCGTAAGGCTGCATTGATGAGTCTGGCCAGCTCGCTCGGCGCGAGCGAGCATCTTGCAGCCGTCACGAGCATCTACTCGCTGGAGACCGAACTGCTGGAGGCGGGCAATTCCGCCATCCTTCGCAAGGCGTACCTGACGCTTCACCCAAGATCGAAAAAGAAGTGGGACAACGCCGTTGCGTTCAGCGGAGATGAACGTGCGAAGAAAATCCACGAGATATTCAAGAAGACCCGCAAGGGCGATTTCGCTCAGATTCTCGCTCGTTTGATCGAGGATGGCGACGCATTCGTGGTCCCCGCCTACATCGCGAAGGCCATTGAGGAGGTCGTCGTCCCGTGACCATCTCCTCGTATGCTCCGACCCAAGAGCAGCAGAACGTCATCGATCACGCTGGCACGGCGTTTGTAACCGCCTGCCCTGGCGCGGGTAAGACCAGGACGATGGTCGAGCGCGCCCGTCAGTTGCTAAATCATCCAGGCGACCGACGCGGTGTCGCGTTCCTGTCGTTCACAAACGCCGCGGTCGACGAACTGGAGGCACGCCTCCGCGCCTTCGGCGTGCTCCCGGCGCCGTTGTTTCCGAGTTTCATAGGAACGTTCGATCGATTTCTCTGGCAGTTTTTGATCGCACCATTCGGCATTCCCAATTGCGATCAATTGCCGAAGCTTGTCCCCGACAAGAGCAATTGGGAGGTGAAGCCTCCCTACGACGGCGCTCAGGCGCTCCGGTTGCGTTGCTTTGATCGCGCGACGGGCAAGGTAATTCCCATTCTCGCGAAGGACGAGGGTTTCGACGTCGACAAGCGCCAGATCGCAGCGCATGAGACCAGCGCACTCTCAACGATCAGACGTGCGCGAAGCCAGGGCCAAATTGACTTCGAAGATGTCCGTGTCTGCGTCCGTGAAAGACTGTCCGACGTGGCCTTCGCGAAGCGCGTCGGTGCCGCGCTCGCTGCCCGATTTCGGGAGATCATTGTCGACGAAGCGCAGGACTGTAACCCTGCCGATCTTGAGATTGTTGATTGGCTGCGGGCATCTGGGATCAGAGTGAAGGTCATCTGCGACCCCAACCAGTCTATCTACGAATTCCGGGGCGGCGTGACCGACGAACTTCAACGGTTCGCCGCGACGTTCGACGCAACGGATCGTTTGCCAATGAGCGGCAATTTCAGATCCAGCCCGGCAATCTGTGCGGCGATCGTGACGCTGCGACCGCCGTCATCGCGCTCCGAGCCAGACAAACCGTTAGGCCCGCATCGAGTCGATACAACGCCGGTACATATCCTGTCGTACAGCGGAAGCGCGGTCTCTCCGGCTATCGGCTCAGCCTTCCGGGACCTCGTTGAGGGGCTGACCATCCCCCTACACCTCGCGCCAGTTCTAGCATCCACGCGGGCCAGTGCTTCAAAAGCCATCGGTCAGCCGACGATTGAGCCGACCGCCCACATGACGCTCCTTTTGGCGGAAGCGGCCATGAACTATCATTTCGCGTTCGCTGTAGGAAATCGTCGTGACGCACTCATCAACCTGCACCGCATCGTCCTGCTGGTTCAGGGCCGCATCGGTGCGTTGGGAGGCTATCACAGCTACCTTTTGAGCGAAGGGCTTGAGGACGGCCGCTGGCGTCCAGAGATCATCGCACTCGCCAATGGCCTTCGCTTCGACCAGGCCGATACAGTTGATCAATGGCTGGCCAGAGCGCGCAGCCTTCTCGTCCCTGGCCTCGTCGTAAACTCTACCATCAACCAGCGCCTCAGAGGGCACGCAGACCTGACGACGGCGCTTGCTCGCGCGCCGACAAATTCTTCGCCGGCCCGCACGATTCACTCCGTAAAGGGGCAGGAATTTCCCGGAGTGTGCGTAGTTATGACGACGAAGACCGCTGGCGCGATCATCGACCTCCTCGAAGGCCAAACCTCAACGGGCGCTGACGAAGAGGCCCGCAAGATCTACGTCGGAGCCTCGCGGGCGGAACGCCTGCTCGCTATCGCCGTCCCGAAGAGCCGGGCCGCGCGGCTCCAAACCCTTCTCGTCAATGGAGGTTGCGAGGTCAGCCTTCACCAAATCTGACCGCCTGCCGTCAGCTTTAGTGGGTCTTTGAGCGAGGCAGCCAAATCTAGCGAGCCGATGCCCTCTACGCCTTGAGCTGCCATTGGCTGCGTTCTGACGCCATCCGCCGATAGCCGGACCGCTCGAATAGCGCTGCGACAGCTTCTCCCGCGTCAAGCAGCAGCGCCGCCGGGGGATTTTCATTGGGGATGTAGAGAACGTATCCGTCGTCAACGTCGTTGCGGGTCACCGGAGTGATCGCATGGAAGGTCGCGATGGCCTCTGCAAGCAGCGCTTCGTCCGTGCAGTTGATTTCAACGAACAGGTCGCGATCGTCATCATAAACGTACAGGCTTGCGTCGTAGATGAACGAACTGAGTGAGTCGCTGGACGGGTTCGAGAACTTCGCCGCGAACAGCGTATCGCTATAGCGGCCGGGGTAGGCGCCGTGAGTGCTGAATCCGAACTTCTCCGCGGCGAGATCCACCGCCGGCTCGATCGACAACAGACTCATATAGCCGGTCTCCACCGGCATATCGCCCTGGCCCAGGCTCTCGGTCACCAGCCCCAGCGCCGTGCCGGACTGATCGAGCGCCGCTCCTCCGCTGAACCCACCGCGCGCCATGGCCGATGCGATGAAATGCAGCACCGGAGAATGCCGCACGCGCACAACGGCGTTGATCTGTCCAAGCGTGACAACCTGGCTCGGAATCGTCGTGAACGGGATCGGCGGATAGCCGATCACGAGAATATCGGACAGCACGAGGTCGTCCTCTCCCAGCGACGCGTCCGTGTGCTGGCCGACCGTGATCGCTGGCAGCGGCGCGTCGCCAAGATCGACGCGGAAAACCGCGACGTCGAGGCCATCAGGACCAAAATGGGGTCCGTCGATAATCTCCAGTCGGCGCGGCGGGGCAGTCTTGCCACCAGCTTCTTCACTGAGACGAGCCGACTTTGTCGTCGCGATCTCTTTGATCGAGGCCCCTTCGATCACATGCCGAGCCGTGACGAAAATTCCCTGGCCAATGTGAAACGCCGAGCCGATCCCCTCGTCCCCCTTTCCATCAATGATGGTGACGAACGCCACGGCTCCTGCTGCTCGCATATAGGTCTCTTGGAACGCGCTTTTTTCGGTCATCAGTAGATTTCTCTCAGTTCAACCTCGGCCGGATCCCACTGATCGACAGCCATAGCCGTACATTCGGCAATAAGCAGATCAAGGACCGCCTCAATCTTGCGAACGTCATATGAGCCATCGCGCAATGTCTGAGGGGTCTGTTTCAAAAATTCCTTGATATAGGACTCCTTGAATTCCAGCGCCCCTTGATAGATGCCGAGGCCCTTCTTGTAGTTGGTCCAAAGCACCTTGGCCGGCGGGTGACCGCCGACCTCAAGATCGAGATAGCATTCGATCGCTGCAGCACGACGATTGATGTCCGAGCTGTGCAAGCCCTCGGGTCCTTCAGCCGGAAAGGCGCGAAACGCGTCGAGTTCGGGCAGCATTATCCGGCGCATGTTGGCGGGAAGGGTAAGCGTCGAAAGCTTCTGATGGGCGTCGAGCCCCTCGGCGTCGTTATCGAAAACAAAGACGACCTGATTCTGGACGTCGATTTTCGCGAGGCCTTCGGCAAACTTCACCAGATTGCCAGTGCCGGAAAACGGATGGCTCTCGCTGACGTCGATAAACCGAAAGAAATCCGCGATTCCTGGGCGCATTAGCGCGAGCGCGTGCTTCAAGATATGCACGTCCGAGCTGCCTTCCGTCGCGATCAGGAACGTCTCGGTGCGACGCGCGTGCGGCACGAACTCGCGCTCGGGCGCATAGCCGTTCTCGACTAGCGGCCCATATTGCCAGACGACCGGCGCATCACCGTTTGCATCCGCCAACATTCGCAGCACCGAATACGGGTGCAGGATATCGATTAAGCCGCCAAAAAAGGTCCGCTCCGAATAAGCCTGGCTATCGTATGGTCGATAAAAGGGAAACCGCTCAAGCTGCATCCCAGCAAAGCGACCTCGAATTTTCGCTTCGCTTGCGTCGTCTGAGCCAGAGATGAATGTGTCGTCGAGACGATCGAGCGGATGCGCGTTCACAAACTCCATGAACTCCAAAAAGCTCATCGCATCTGGAACAGGCCCGTCCTCCTCATCCTGAAGAGACTGCCTCTCTTCAAGCCAGTTTTGTACCACGGCGTCATATTCGCGCCGTACCCGCTCCAAATCAAAGCCCAGGAGTTCTAGCCGGGGAACGACATCTCTGAGCTGCCGTGTGAACGCCATTTCGGAAGGTGTGGGATCCTCGCCCTCCTTCTCGTACCAATCATAGTCGAGTTGATCACTCTTGACCGCCTTCCGATCTTGTTCCTGAAAAATCGGTCCGTGATCAATTCCCCGGTGGTTTTTACTGTACGTAATCGACACCCCGGCAACGTCGAGCGTAATCTCAGTACCCAAGCTCTATCCCCCCGAACCGTCCCGTCACGCCGTCACCCTATCTGCTCGACCTTGATCGATCCTGGCCGCAAGGGCTTGATCAGGTCGCGCCTCAAAACGGATGGAACGAGCCAGTCAGCCCAAGCCTCGCGTTCGAGAACGACAATCTGCCGTCATGGTAGGCAATCATCACGGCGCCCTCGTAGGCGTGATGTTCATGATCGCCGTCGGCTTTGCCGACGCGATTGGGCGGGGGAGCAAGCGCCGCTACCAGATCCTCAAAATCCAAAGGTCACCCCCCCTATCGTATCCGCCCGCCACCCATTGACAGGCCGTTATAACCGGTCATATTTGCCCGGTAAAGGAGGCCCCGTCATGTTTGCCTATAATCCCGAAAAATTCGCGTCGCTGTATGAGACCGAACTGGGTCAGCGCATCTGGGCGTTCCTGATACAAGCCGAAAATGTTGCCCGTCTGGAAACCGCCTCTCAGCTCAGCAAGCCGGCGGTCGAAGGGATTGAGGAGCAGCTCCTTGATGAGTTTCGGGAGGACATCCTTGCCGACCGCGTCAAGCAGATGGTCGGCCACATGGTTCGCCAGATTCTGGAGCAGCGCGACTGGGTTTTGGATCAGACAGACGTGAAGGTGCAATCTGTGCCGTTCAGCAAGGCCGCGCGCTATCGCCGGCCCGACTGGATCACCTTCCACGCGTTCCGCAACACCAGTGACCCGCGCGATGTCGTTATCACCGATCGCCGCCAGAACGCGGCCCTCCCGACCGACGCCCGATGGTCCTACTACGCGACCTTCGCCAGTCCGTTGAAGGCGGCCGTGGCGTTTGGCGTGCGCGACATCCGCCAGCTTCGCCAACATGTGCATGCGCATGGCTACCAGCGGGTGCGCATCGAGCGGATGCTGCGGCGCGCGTAATGTTCATGGCGGACCGGTCTCACATTGCGCTAACCAACCGTGACGAACCCGTGCTTCTGGCTTGGCCGATACCGGGCAATCCGGGAGGATTCGTCAGGTTCGACAGGGCCACTGATTGGCGCGACTTCGTCGAGGGCCTCGGCATAGACGCGCGGATTCCCGACATCGTCCGCGCGAAGTTTGCCCGCGCCCAGACGCTCTACATGCTGGGCTGGGTCGATTTCAGCGTGGTGAAAGCCGGTGAGCTTGCGGCCTTGATCGCCCTGGAGCTCGCGTTGATGGATCGCTACGGCGGGCAGGTCTCCAAGAGTAAGCGCAGTTTCGCCGCGCTGTTGAAATATATGGTGGATGCCGATGGGCTAACCGACGGGCAGATCCCAATGGTGACTCGCTGCGGCGGAACGGCCGTAGGTCAGTTGACGGGCGAGACGCATCCGACCCTCGCCGAGCGTCGAAACATGTTGGCGCACGGTGACCCGTTTGACGGGCTGCCCACGGGCGGCCTCCTCGAACTGGTACGAGACCTAATTAACTTCGCCTACCGCCACTACATCGCTGAAGCGGCGAGTCTCGGCGTGACGCCGGCGTCGGCTGGGCGTGTATAATGCCGGCAAGCTCCTCGATGATCGCTGCTGTCGAAGCCCTGTGGCGCATACCACGACCGGGGCCTGATAATCTTTTGGCCGCCCCCAGCTTCGTCGCGCTGAGCGAGCTGTGCCAAGCGGAGTATGGCGGCGGCAAACCGGTCTTTGCATTGAGCTCCGCGCTACGCTCGCTGGGGCTGCCGTGTCATCTCCCGGCGAACTGTGCTGACCTAAGCTTGGATCCGGTTAGTGCGGCGAACGCGATTCACGAGGCCTACAACCGCAAAACCACGCTGCGACGACATCTGTGTCCACTGGATCTGGCGGACCAACTGCCAATGCTGAGCTTTGGCAACGCTCGCGTTGCAGAATTCAGAGCTGACGAGTTGGCGGATCTGTTCGACGTCCCGCGTCTTGCCCGCAACTTCCACAACCAGCCGTTCGAAGCCAAGCGTCTGGCCCAATTCCACTGGCTTGTCGTGGAAGAAGAAATCGTACTCGACCCTCGGCCCGAGGCGCGCAGCTCTCCGTTCATGTACATGACGTTCGACCGGGATTTCGGCGAGATCGACCCCCATGTTGGTCGTTTCCCACCAGCGGTCGAAGCGGCGCTCTTCTTCCTGCTGCTGGCGCCATGGGAACGGTGGTCGACGATGCAGGAAATCGACTGGAGAGGTTTTCGGGTGCCGTGGATTCACACGGTCGACGACGACCTGTTCATACGACCATCACCGCCGCCGAGTGCCGATAGCCTCAGCCTTGAGCCTTGGATCGTCCAGGACGATTGGGGTGACGACATTGAACTTGAACGTCCCACCGCCTTGCGCCTCGATGGGGATGCCACGTCAGGACTTTCTCTGTTTACCGATAGCGCGTGGAGAGAGCTGGAAACGGCAAGAGCGACCGGGCTTTTTGAGACTCCGGTCGCGCATTTCCTCGTTCGCGCCTTTCTCGCTGACGGTATGGACGAGGTCATGGCGCATATGACCGCAATCGAGGCTGCGGTCGGTCTTGAGATGGATCATAAGAAGTGGCTCCGCCCGAAACCTGATCCGCACAAAAAGGTGTTGTCCGCGACGGACCGCGTCGCGGCGCGCATTGCCGCGGTCATGAACGATCGCGGATGCGTGCAGGCCTACAAGGATCTATTCGAACTTCGCAGCACCTTCGTACATGGACGGGCTGGGCTCCAGAAGGTTTCCACCGCACAGCGGGTCATGGCGCGCAGCCTGGCCCGCGGTGTTGCGCGAGGGCTCGTCGATATCGCCCTGCAGAACGCTCGCCCGCGCACGGACGTGATGGCCGATCTCCTCAGCCGCGGCGTGCAATTTCTCTAGCGCCGCTCGGGTAGAATGGACTGAGGGGTAATGGCGGAAAACGGATCTCTCCTGATCAAATCTATTAGCCAGCGGCAGTTCGAACTGCACGCCCTCTCTCTCGAACAAGGTCCGAACTTCGAGCCTTCGACGATTTTCGCCGCCTACCAGGTTGGCCGCGGCAGTGCCTGCGGATGCATTCTCCTCGCTCAGGACAGCGGCGCGTTCAGCACGCTGGCATTGCGACGGCGCGTTGATCACCGCTGGGTCTGCGTCGATCAGCAGGGTCCATTTTCTACGCCTGAACAGGCCCTGGACGCGCTCAGCATCGCCATGCGCGGCAGCGATGCGCCGGAGCCACTTCCGCCAGGCGCGCGACGGCGCGCGTCCCTTATGAAGGTCGGTCCCAAGGGCATCTCTCGAGAATTCGAGCTTTTGGCCGGAACGATCAGCCATGTGCCCGCGCTTGTCGCGGTTGGCGAATGCTACCTGGCGCTCCCTAATCCGGACGCGAACTTCGTCAGCGACCTGCAAACCAGCAACTTCGCCTCACGCCTGTTCGAGCTCTACCTGTTTGCCTGTTTTCGGGAACAGGGTCTGATCGTCAGGCAGGACCACGTCTCGCCGGATTTCGAGATAGAAAAAGACGGCGCGGTCTGTTGGATCGAAGCTGTCACAGCAAATTCCGATATCCCCCACGCTGGCGGGATCGGCGACTGGGTTCATGCGCCTGAAGACCGCAACGAGCGCCTCACGGGCGCGCCAGCAGAGCGGTTCGCCAAGACGTTACGCGGCAAACTCCAACGCAATTATCAGGCATCCGACCACGTCCGCGGACACCCATTTGCAATCGCGATCGCTGACTTCCACGAGTCCGGCTCCATGGTCTGGAGTCGCGAGGCGCTTCCCACCTATCTTTACGGTCTGCGGGCCGACGTCCTCG